>JALWZH010000036.1 GCA_027002815.1 Thermoproteales archaeon
ATATGGTCAGCCCCACCATCTCGGGCATTATTATCATGTCCCTTGCGTGGGTCCTAATGACCACCTTCTTCCCCTCGGCCATGAGCCTCTTGGCCTTATGCACCTTTTCCAACAACTTCCTGTGCTCCGGCTTGAGGCCGCGCCTAAGGCTCCGCCTCTGCCTCGCGGGCAGCAACTTGACGAACTCGTCCATGGGCATCTTCAGTATCTCCTCGAGCGTCTTGCCACGGTACCTGAAGGTGCCCCAGTCGTCCGACGGTATGACCGTTGGGGTTACCCACCCCTTTTCCCCAGCCTTATCGGCCTTCTTCGACACGTGGGGTAGCCAACGACATTATTTAAGCTTTGCCGTGCCCCCTGCGCCTTTTCAGGTACTCCTCGGCGTTTCCCACAGTCCTGGCGGGCACGCCCGCTACGACTGTATGGGGCTCCACGTCACGTGTGACGACGGCCCCCGCGGCCACCACCGCGCCCTCCCCCACCGTGATGCCGGGCAACAGCGTGGCGTTTGCCCCTATGACCGCTCCCCTCCTCACTATTACGGGGTCCAGCCTCCCGCTCGGCGGATATTTGTCGTTTGTCAGCACCGCGTTGGGCCCTATGAATACGCCGTCCTCGATTATGGTGCCGTTCGGTATGTACGCCATCGACTGTATCGACACGTGCTCGCCTATTGTCACGTCAGCCTCCACTATCACGTGGGTCCCAACCCTGGCGCCCCTCCCTATGCGGGATCGCTCCCTTACAAGGACGCCGTGGCCCAGCTCCGCGCCGTCGCCCAAAACGGCGCCTTCATATATTACCGAGCCCGAGCGGACCACAACCCCAGTTCCAAGCACGGAGCCCTCGCTCTCCCTGTCCATGGCCAGCACATCAGTAGCGCTCCTCAACTTGGCCCGTGTGGGGTACCCCACAATGGCCCCCTCCACGACGCTCCCAGAGCCTATGGTGGTCGGCCCCAGTATTATCGACCCTATCACGTATGCATTAGTATAGCGTGCCCTGGAGGATATATACGTCACAAGTTTTAATACTGGGCGCCATTTAAAGGTTATGGAGGAATACGCCTTCGTGGGCGAGCTACAGGAGGTGTCTAGGATGCTTAGGGGTATAGAGGAAAGGCTCAGGAGGATAGAGGCCAAGATAGAGGAGGGGAGGGCCCGGGAGCCGGAGGCCGCGCCTCCGCCCATAGCGGAGCTCAGCGAGGTGAGGGAGAGGCTGGCGAAGATAGAGATGATGGTGTCCATGGGCTCCGTGGGGCTGGACCCAGTCATGGCGCAGGTATCCGCTATTAGGGACTCGGTTGCCGGGCTATCGGAGGCCGTGTCGGAGCTGGGCAGTCTCGTAAGGGAAACCCTCCTCAAGTTTTCCGATTGTAGGGGCGTCATAGACACGCTGTTATTAGAGAAGCTCCTCAACATCGAACAAAAGGTTGAAAAACTTAGGGGGACCCCATAACGCGAGATGTTCTCCTCTAAAAGGATAGACGAAATAGCAGATAAGGTTACCGCGCTTGAAAAGGCCATAAACGAGCTGTCGGAGAAGTTCTCGTCTCTGAGCGAGGAAATAGGAGGCATCAGGAGCGCGCTCATAGGAGAGGTGAGGACCAGCATGGCCGAAATCAAGCGCGGCATAGATGCCATGAACTCGCTGCTGCCCAGACTGCTCAAGGACCTGACCGACTCCAGCACCAAGTCCCTCGACGCCTCGCGCAACCTGTTGAACTACGTGCAACAGGTCAGTGGGGCGCTCTCCGAGCTCAACGCGGCGTCGGACAGGCTGGGGGCGCTCCTCGGCAGGCTCGAGGAGGGGATAGAGGCTGTGGCCCGTTACGTGGCCGAGGTCAAGGCCGTGCGCGACCTTGTGGATAAGAACCTCGACGCCCTGGAATCCACCAAAAGGGTCCTCGAACACCTGGCGGCCCACATATCGGCCCTGCAGGACTCCGCAAGGAAGCTCGACGCCCGCGTGGCCGAGTACGAGAAGAGGGTCGCGGCGCTCAGCAGTAAGGAGGCGGAGCTGAGGGTGAAGGAAGAGTTCATAACGCGTAGGGAGGCGGAGCTGAGGGCCGTACGCGACGAGGTTCGCCGCGCCACCGACGCGTTGACCGTGCTGCAGAACCTGCAGAGCAGGGTGGCGTCCCTCGTGGACCTGGTGACCAGGAAAGAGGAGGCCATAAGGGAAAAGGAGAGGAGGTTGGAGGAGCTGGGGAGGTTCCTCTCCCAGAAGGAGCTCGAACTGAAGAGGCTAGAGCAGGAGCTGGCCGCGCAGCAGGTGAGGATAGAGTCGGAGAAGGCGAAGGTAGAGGAGATAAACAGGCGCGAGGCCCAACTCAAGAGCAAGGAGGCGGAGCTGGCCAGGCTCGAGGAGGAGCTGGCCAGGAGGAGGGCCGAGGTGGAGGAGCTGGAGAAGCGCAATGCGAGGCTCCTGGACGAGTTGAGGCGTATCGAGGCCGAGGTGAAGTCCAGGGAGCAGGCCCTGGCCGAGCTCGACAACAAGATCAGGGAAAAGGAGATGGAGCTGTTCGACGTGCTCGAGCCCTTCGTGAGGAGGGTCCTAGAGGAACAAAAGCGTTTCGTGGACTGGGAGCGCCACTTGGTGGAGAGGGAGAGGGAGCTCGTGGCGTACCACAGGTCGTTGATAGCCAGGGAAGCCTACCTGGCCGAGCTCAAGTCGAGGCTCGACGAGAGGGAGAGGCGGATCAGGGAGCTAGAGGAGAGGTGCGGTGAAAAGAAGGGGCACTACGGCGAGGAAGAATACGTAGAGGAACACGGCGAGTGAGAACCCGTACAGAGTGACCACCACCAACCTCTGCAGTTTCAACTCCGCCATCTCCTCGTCGGTGGAGGCCAGGTCTAGGCTGAGCCCCGTCTGCTTCACCGCGAAGAGGAACACCACCGTGTCCACGACGACCAGCGCTATGAGCACCACAAGGAGGGGGCCGAGCATGGGGCCCCTAAGCACGGCCACCACGTACGTTGAGGCCGAAAGGACCATGAGCGCGCTTGAGATCACAGACGAAATTACGGCCAGGTTCATTGTAGCCGCGCCGCGTTCCCCCTCCATGTAGCCGTGCGTGCCATGCGGTACCCCACGCCCATAAATATAAACTTGAACACGCCGCAGGTGGGCGCACATCGCTGAGGGGGACGGAGCGCCACGCCGGAGGGCACAGGACCGTTTTTGAACGTTATGATATAATTAATTGACGGTATGTCCGCCGTGGCTGTTATGGCGCTCCTGTTCCTGCTGATACTCGGAGCAGCGCCGTGGGCCACATCGCTGTGGACCCTAACGCTGTTCAACGGGACGGGCAACGTGGACATAATACATGACGTGCCCACGGTAAGGGTGTACCCGGTTAACGGCACCCTGGCGGTGCTCGTGGACCCCTACTCGGACCTCGCGATCAAGGGGTTCCGCGTGGTGGACCACGCAGGCAACGAGGTCGAGGCGGCTGTGGTGGGCATTCCGACTCCTAAGGGGATCGAGGTGCGCGTTGAGGGGCCGGCCTACCTAGTGGTCAGCCTTGACAGGTGGCGCAGCTTCGTGCCCAGCAGGAGCGCAGTGCCGTACAGCGAGACCATCGAGGTCGTCAACAGGACTGTGGTCCCCGTAAAGTACATCGCCATGGTCACCGTGTACTCCTACGTGGAGCCGAGGATAGAGGGCGACTACACGTACGTACTGGACAGGAGGAAGATAGAGGTTGGGGACGGTGGGGGCATATCGCTTTACGTAGTGGAGGCCGTCGCCTACAGCAACTTCACCCTTATCGGTATCGGGAAGGCCAACCTGACCCGCCTAATACCTGTGGGAGGCCAGGCGGCTGGGGGTTGGGGCGAGACCCGCGTGAGGATATGCGGAAAATCCGTGCTGGTCAGGGGGACCGAACGGCCCATCACCGCCGTGGTCCACGGCACGCCCATAACCATATATTCCCTCCCCCCCAACATCACGGAGTT
Organism: Thermoproteales archaeon; assembly: GCA_027002815.1. GTDB lineage: Archaea > Thermoproteota > Thermoprotei > Thermoproteales > Thermoproteaceae > WANN01. The sequence goes on from JALWZH010000036.1 coordinate 3,966, forward strand.
CGAGGTGCCCAGCGTCGAGATCGAGGAATCCGTGGTCCTCGACGCTGACGGCAATCCCATACTGGGCAACATCTCGCTTGAACTGCCCGGGGATGGCGCCGGTGGGAGGTGCCTAGTCGCCGGCCGCGGCCCCTACAGAGTGAATGTACTGGTCAACGGGACCTTGGCCGACGTGGGTATGGGAAGCGTGACCGATGGCGGCGTGCTCGTAGTGAGGACTAGGCTCGTCAGGGTGCGCGCGGAGCTGGGCTTCGAGTGGCCCAACGTCACGCTCTCGTATCCCAGCTACGCCAGGCTGGGCGAGCCTGTGGAGATCGCGGTAGTCTACAGGGGAGACGCCGTGGCAAGCGTCAGGACGGCGGCAAGCAGGGCCCCCATATTGGTGTCCAAGCGAGACGCCATGGAGAGGGTGTGCTTCTCCGATCTGCTCGGCGCGCCCCTCGCCGGCGCCCTGCTCTATGTAGACGGCGTGGCCCTGGAAACGGACAAGGACGGGTGTGCATGGGTGCTGAGGGGCATCGAGAGGGGGGTCCTTGCCTACGGCGGCCTGGAACTCTCGGTGGACCTCAACGGGCAGGCAGTGCTGCCGCTATTCACTGCGTGGTCAGTCCTAGCCGTGGTGGGCCTATCGTCCGGGGTGGGCGCCGCCGCGGCAAGCCTCATGGCCGCGCTCAGGAGAAGGTAGGTCAGTGTTCGAAGGCCGCATCACCGGTCGGCCAGAATCCCGTCATCACATGCCCGTCAAACGCGCACCCAGATAAACGTTACTTCCTGTGCTCTATCGCCGCCTTGAGTAGGCCCAGGAAGAGGGGGGCGGGACGCGTGGGCCTACTCCTAAACTCCGGGTGGAACTGGGAGGCCACGAAGTATGGGTGTCCCCTCAGCTCTATTATCTCGACCTTCCTAGAGTCCCTCCTCCACCCAGACACCGCGAGTCCCCTCTCAACGAACATGGGGAGGTAGTCCAAGTTCACCTCGTAGCGGTGCCTGTGCCTCTCGACGGTGATGGGCGCCCCGTAGAGCCTGTGGGCCACGGTATGCGGCACCAGCTCCACCTCTTTGTTGCCAAGTATCATGGTGCCCCCATACGCATCCACGTGCTTCTGCTCCGGCGCCAGGTGGACCACAGGATGCGGCGTTTCTGGGTCCAGCTCCTCGGAGTTGGCCCCCCTCAGCCCAGCCACGTTACGCGCGAACTCGACCACTGCAAGTTGCATGCCGAAGCATATGCCGAGGAACGGTATCCCCTCCTCCCTGGCCAGCCTTATCCCCTCTATCATGCCCTCGGTCCCCCTCTTCCCGAAGCCCGGCAACACGATGAGGGCGTCCACATCGGCGTAGTCCCATATCCTAGAGGGCTCCTTCTCCACGGCGTCGGAGTCGCACCACCTGAACGTGGGCCTCACGCCCAGGTGGACCGCGGCGTGGGTAACCGCCTCCACTATGCTTATATAGGAATCCCTGAGCCTCACGTACTTGCCGCACATGGCCACCTTGACTGTCGGCCCGGCGCTGTCCCACTTGGACAGGTAGGCGTCCCACTCGTCCCACCTGGGGCCCCGCGTCCCCTCAATCCTGAGCAGGCGCGTCAGGTACTCGCCGAAGCCCTGGGCCTCAAGCATCTTCGGCACCCTGTACATGGTGTCCACGTCGTACGACGTGAACACGGCGCCGAACGGGACGTTCGCGAACAGGGCCACCTTCCTCCTTATGTCGTCGGGCAGGGGCTCTTGGGACCTCGCGATTATTATGTCGGGCTGTATGCCTATCCTGCGCAGCTCCACCACGCTGTGCTGTAGGGGCTTCGTCTTCAACTCCCCCGTGCTCCACAGTTTCGGCACCAGCGCCACATGTATGTAGGCGGTGTTTTCTGCGCCCTCCTCGATGCGCATCTGCCTAATGGCCTCGAGGAAGGGGAGCTGCTCGTAGTCGCCTACGGTGCCCCCAATCTCAACAACGGAGACGTCGGAGCCGCTCGACGAGGACCTTATCCTGTCCTTTATCTCGTCGGTGACGTGCGGTATAAGCTGGACAGTCTGGCCAAGGTACTCGCCCCGCCTCTCTCTACTGATCACCGCATGGTAGATCTGGCCACTCGTAATGTTGTTGTCCCTGGACAGCTCAACGTCTAGGAACCTCTCGTAGTGGCCGAGGTCCAGGTCGGTTTCCCCCCCGTCGTAGGTCACGTAGACCTCGCCGTGAGCAAACGGGCTCATGGTGCCGGCATCCACGTTTAGGTACGGGTCGACCTTTATGGCGGTGACCCGCAGCCCCCTGGCCTTCAGTATCCTGCCTATGGAGGCCGAGACCACGCCCTTGCCCACGCTGCTGAGCACGCCCCCAGTGACGAAGACGTATTTTGGCATGGCTACGGTGCGCGCACGCTTAATAAACACTGCCTCCCACGACGCGGAATATCACCCGTCCTCGGCGCCCACACACCTGCGTAGGGTCAAACGCCTGCCCAACAGGTACACCGAGTACCCATACGCGAGGACCAGCGGAAGGAACAGCAGGTCGCCCACGGACACCGAGTGTATCACCGGGGTCTTAAGCTGACGTAGGAACGACGTGGCCAAGAGGAGCAGGGCCGCTATGGCGGCAAGGGCATAGCCTACAAGTACAAGTCCGCCACGCATAGCATTACGGCGGCCATGGAGGATATAAATGTGAGTAGGGTTAGGGCCCTAAATATGCCGTACTCGTCCAGCGGCCCATCGCTGACTATTACCCGGACCAACGTCAGCACGTTGGAATCGCAGTTCTGGGCCACGCGTCCCCCCAGTATCCGTGTGGGCCGTTGGAGGACGTCCCTCTGCTTTATGCCGCGGGCCGAATATATTATCAGTATGCCGTTCACCATGTAGGGCATCGCGGCTATCACAAGGTAGAACGCCAGGTCGTTCAACGCCGCTATGGCGGCAAGGGAGGCGCCAAGCACGTGGCTCCCCACATTGCCGTTGAACATCTTGGCCGGGTACCTGTTAACCGTGAAAAGGGCGAGGGACGCAGCCATGTGCACAGCCAGCGGGGGCAACGCGTCCGCCTTGCCTTGAAGGGCCGCCACCGCGAGGAGCGCCGCAGACATAACGGCGTTGGATAGGGGCAGGAAGCCGTTGACCACGTCGAGCATGTTGAACGCGTTGATGGTTATGGGCACTGCGAGGAATATGGCCGCCCCAACCACGTCGCTGAACGTGCCTAGGACTGGTATGGTGAGGGTTGGGCCCACGTAGGCCGCCACCACCAGCATGGGGACCAACGAGGCGGCCACGCGGAGGCCTGCAGAGACCGACCGTATGTCGTCCATTATGGAAACCGCGCCTATGGCCAGCACAGACATGAGTAGCGGGGCCGCGCGCTGGTCCTCTAGGAAGAGCACCGTGTAGCCTGCGAGCAGCGAGGCCAACGCCACCACACCGCCTATCCTGGGCACCCCCTCGCGGCCCTTGTACACGTCCCTTGAAACTAGGCCCCTGGCCAGGGCAATCCTATAAACGGGGCGTACAGAGGCGAGGCCAACCAGTATGGCTGCAGCCACCGCCGCTACCAGGTACATTAGGCCAGCCCCTGTAGAAGCACCGGCAATGTGATCGTGGCGTCGCAATGCACATACACGTGCCTCGCGCTTGGCTTCACCTTGCCCCACGAGATGGCCTCGCGTGGCCTTGCCCCGCTCAGCGACCCATCGTACTCCACCGCCGTTGTGAGGTAGATGGCGTAGTCGAGGCCGCCCTTGAACTGGGCCCACCATATGACGTGGTGCTTAGATATGCCCCCGCCGACTATAAGCGCGCCGAGCTTCCTGGCCCCCCCGACCAGCTCGGCCAGTGCCTGCTCGTCCCTGAACACGTCCACAACCACGTTCTTGCCGTCGCTGCGCGTCCTCTGTAGGTCCCTATAGGCCAGTATCGCGGTCCCAACCGCGCCGTCTGTGATCCCAGGGACGAATATGGGCACGCCCCTCAGGTACGCCTGCCTCACGATGGACCCCTCGTCGCCTATATGCCTACCGAGCTCCCGCACCAATTCGTAGGCGCCGTAAACGCCGTCGCCCAGCGAGTCCAATGCCCTGAAGACGAGCCTCTCGATCAGCGGCCCATACTCGTCCCTCCTAATGAATACGTTGCCCAGCCTGAAGACCGAGTGGCGGGCGAGCTCCACGTCGTCCGCGTCGAAGTGGCCCTCCATGTACTTGGCCCCCATGGACTTGGCTATGTCGTGGTCAAGCGCGCCCGCGGTGGTGACCACGGCATGGAAAAGGCCGCGGGCTATCGCCGAGGCTATGAGCTCGCGGAGACCGGTGGCCACCAGGTTGCCCGTGAACGACAGGAACCGGGTGGTCTCCCCATCGCTCACCATTTCCCTAAATATGTCGTATGCCCTGGCCAGTTGAAGGGCGTTGAAGCCGCCTACCCTCCGAAAGACATCTATCATTCCACGACCAGGTCGCCTACTGCGCCCAGCTTCAGCAGCCTCTTGACAGCCCTCTTGACGGCGCTGTTGGGGACGCCCAGCTCGCCCGCTATGTCGACCAGGCTCCTCTTCCCGTCTATTAGTCCGAGCACCTTTGACGTGAGGGGGTCCTCGACGTAGACGGGCTTGCCCGTGGGCACTGGGACCTCCCTCTTCCTGACCACGTAAAGGTAGATCTTGTGCGACCTCCACTCCTCGTACAGGTCCTCAAGTATCACCGGCCTCCACCCCGGCACCTCGAAGTCGTGGCTAACAACCCTAGTGCCTCCTGTCAGCTCCTTCTCCAGTTTCGGCTTCAGCCTCTCGTTGACCGAGGTCAACAGGTACATTGTGATGACGTCCGCCTCGCTTAGGTCAACATCGAAAAACGACCCGTGTATCACCGTCACCCTGTCCTCGAGCCCGAGGTCCCTCACCTTCTCCACGCACTGCTTGTAGAGGTCCTGCCTTATCTCCACGCCTACAGCATAGGCCTTGAAGTCGCGGGCAGCGCTTATCAGTATCCGGCCATCGCCGCACCCCAGGTCGTACACGACCTCGCCTGGCCTGACCCCGGCCAACTGCAGCATGCGCCTCAACACGACCTCCGGCGTCGGCACGAAGGGCACCTCGTACATGTCCGGTCAATATTAAGGACATTATTAGGTCTTTCTCAGGGACAGGCCGTTGATGGGGCCTAACCGTTGACGCCCCTTTTCAGCAGTATCCTCGGCTCTCCGTCCACGTATCTAACCTCGACGTCCACGGCGCCGCGGTCCAACAGCCTCGCCACGGACTTGACCACAGACCTCGCCTCGTCCTCGGGCAGCCCCGCTATCAGCTCCTCAATGGTCTTCCCCTCGCCCAGGCCGTCCAGAAGCCTCAACGCCGCGGCTTCCTCGTCTGCTGCCAGCGAGCGCCTGACCTCTAGGAGGAGCTCCTCGCTTACCCGCACCAGTTCGAGCAGCTTGACCACGATCCTTATACAGTCCCGGTTCACCTTGCGGAGCGCAGTCGACACGCGTTCCACGTCGTCGGGCGATGCCCCACCGTTGGCGAGCTCCGAGACGGCCCTGCTCAGCTCGGCCAGCCCCTTAAGCACGTGCATAGCCGGCCAAGGCCTTACGCACCCTGTACTCCATGGAGGGGTGGTTGTCCTTGATCGAGCGGAGCACGTTCCAGCGGCCGAACATCTTCTCCTCGACTATGCTGTTCCAGCCCAGCTTTATCAGGGCGCGCGCCAAGACCAGCCTGCTGCCCCGCGCGGCGTACCTATCCGCCTCCAGCTCGAAGAGCTGGGATACGGCCACGAACGTTAGGAAAACGCCGAGTAGGTACATGCCGACTAGTACCGCGCCTATATAAGACTTGGGCACCCCGAATATCAGTGATACGCGAGTAACATATTCCGCGATGGCCAGGGCGAGGAGCTTGTACGTGTGCCTATGCCTCAAGTGGCCCTCCTCATGGCGCAGCACGGCCCGCAGCTCGTTCCTATCTAGGTACGCGAATAGGCCCACTGTGGCCACCACCACGTTCCTCAGGGGGGCGGCCACAGCTATGGCGTTGGGCGCCCTGTCCGACGATACGCACATCCTAGCCGTCCTCGACGTAAGCTCCACGTCGTCGACATATAGGTTGCGCGCTCCTAGGCTCCACATGAGGTCCGGGTTGGCGAGTATGTCCTTCTTGTGCCTCCTGATATAGGCCCTCACCTCCTCGAGCCTTTCCTGGGGCACGTACGCCTTCACCACGCGCACCACGCGCGCCTGGGCACACCTCTGGGAAACGTAGTACGCCACTGCCAGGTAGCCCAGCACTATGAGCGCGGTTCCGGCCAACGTAGCGTAAAGGGGCCCCATGAAGAGGGCCATCAGGAAGGGGAGCGCCACAAGCGGCACGAGCGCCGCGTTCACGTTTATGGGCAGCGAGGGCGGGGCGTCCACGTACCCATTCCCAGTGGATATGCCCACCACCGCGAGGTTATGCGCGGCCCGGTCCCTGGCCAGGTAGTCGTATACCGCAAGCTCCGCCAGACGGCACATGATGCGCCTAGTGCAGGCGATCCTCACGCCGTCTGGTTCAGCCCTGACCGAGGCCTCGCCCCTCCCCCCAACAACGATAAGGGAATCGCCGTCAACGCGGATCTCAGCGTCGACGCCTACCAGGTCTCTTAAAAACCCCGCGACATGGGTCAGAAGCTCCCTCACGCCGATTTAAAAGGGCGTTACTATATATAACAAACAGTCAGGGTGGCTACTTGGACCTCTCCAGCTCCAGGAGCTCCAGCACCTTAACGGGCTCGTTGTCCTCCAGCAACTGCCACAGCTTCGAATTTCTCTGTATGCCGTACACCTTGCCCCGCGCGCTCCTCTTGACTATCTGTATGAAGCCCCGCTCCACAAGCTCCTCGAGGAAGTTCCGTATAATGACCGTCTCTGCTCGGGGGCTTTTCCTGGAATATACGGACACGTCCTGCGCCACCTTTGCCGGCCTAAAGGTGACCAGGTTGCCTCTGGAGCCCCCAATCTGGTCCTTGATGAACTGCAGAATGAGCAGCTTGACCCTGTTGGGGTCTATTGCTTGTTGAAAGTGGTGAGAGGTCTTGACCTCAATATCCATAGCCTCTGCCGTAAACGTACCCTAATAAATTTTATTTGTAAATATCACAGTTTAACGTGGACTTTATTTCAAGGTCCCCACATGATATTTGTATGTAAATATTCTTCATATTTGAACGTAATCCGCGTGTTTTTATAACTTGGAACTTATACGGTATAAGGTCTCCTTCACCACGTCGACAAGGCCATACATCTTGACCTCGTCCAGCTCTAGGCAGTTCGTCAGCACGTCGGTAAAGAACTCCTTGGCGACCGTGGGCAACCTCTCGGCAAGCGTCTCGTAGAGCTGCACGAAGGGCCCCCGCAACATGTTGGCGAAGTCCTCGTGGCTGTAGATGGCGTGTTCCAAGTCCTTCAGCTGGGACACCACGGAGTCCAGGTAGTTAACGTCCTCTGCAGAGAGACCGTCAAAGCTGAGCCTCATGTACGCCCTGTTGATGCAGTACCTGACAAACATGTACCGTAGCCTCTCCATGGCACAGCTACCAACACGATATAATTAAGCTTGATCCCGTACAGCGGGCTCCCGGCGATGTAGTTGGGGAGGCCCACACCCCGGTTCATCGAGAAGCACCACAGGGCCCCATGGGAAGTCTTGTGGGCGATCGGGCCGGCCACACGTCTATGCGTCTCCGCCGCCTCACCGATTTACCGGGCCAGCTTGAGAAGCCTCTTGAGCGCCTCCGACTTCACCCGGCGCCAATCCTCGTCCACCGGGACTGCAAGCCTCACCAGCACGATCACGTTCTCCCTCTCCGACTGCTCGTTTACGTATACCCCTAAGACCTTAAAACCGTCCAGGGCCTGCCTGACCCTTTCCTCTATTGCGTCAAGGTCCACTTTAGATAGGGGGTACTCCACCCTCACGTTCACCACGAAGTCCCTGACGTATTTAGGCGTGTAGTCAACCACAGCGGCGTCCAACAGTACAGAATTAGGTATCCGCACCTCGTGCCCCGTTTCGGAGATCAACGTGGTATACAGTAGGCCCACTTCGGTGACCCTTCCCCTATAGCCTATCATTATGTAGTCGGGGGACATGAACTTGTGGCCGGGCAAGAAGGCGAACTGGTACGGCAGGCGCCACGTCACTATCCTCACTTCGTCCCCGACCTCTATGTACTTAGTGGCGAGTATCAGAACGCCAGCGAACAGGTTGCCCAGCGTTGGCTGCAACGCGAGGCCTATGATGAGGCCTGCAAAGGCGCCTCCGAACAGCGCCGCCTCCAGCGCCGTGCCGCTCACCAGCCACGCCGCCAGCACCACTAGCCCCATGCCCACAAATCTGAACGTGTTGCCCACAGCGAAGGCCCTGGGGCCCAGACGAGGCTCAAGAGACTTGACTATTTCCCTGTATATGTACTCCACAAGCCATAGCCCGCCGCCTATGATCACCGCCGCTTCAACTACGTTCCACCCTATGTACGCCTCGTAGAGGGGGCTCAGCCACCTCAACGTGTACCCAACGGCGAATATCACGGCAAGCCTCGTCACGAGGCCCGCCACGAACAGTGCAGCCCTCTTCATGGAGGCCCCAGTAGGACCTGTTTTTAAGCTTATGAGAATGTTTTTAAACGGTTCGCCACACCCCCATGATGGCCCGTATAGGCTATTCGGCCAACACACGGGAAATAATAGAGCTTGTGAGGCGCAGGTACGGCGTAGACGTTGAGGAAGAGCACATCGCTAGGGCCATGGGCAACGAGTTCAGGGTTAGCTGGAAGAAGTCGGTGGAAATAGCGCGGTTCATCAAGGGCATGACGATACGTCAGGCTATTGGGTATCTTGAGGACGTGGCCAGGCTGAGGAGGCCCATACCCATGAGGAGGTTCATCAAGAAGCAGGCGCACCACAGGACCCCATGGGAGGGGTGGCCGGTGGCCAAGTGGCCCGTGAAGGCCGCCAAGGCCTTCCTGGAGGTGCTCGAGAACCTCGAGAACAACGCCAGATATAAGGGCCTCGACGTTGATAGGGTCGTGATAGTGCACGGAGCGGCCCACAAAGGCATAAAGATAAGGAACTACATGCCGCGCGCCTTCGGCAGGGCCACCCCATGGTTCCAGGACACGGTGAACATAGAGCTTATAGGGGTGGAGCTCCCGGCAGCCGTGGTCCCCAAGAGGCTGAGGTTGGCCCCCAAGCCTTACTAGTCGAGGCCCCTCCTTTCCCTTACCATTCTCCTTACAAGGCGAAGGATCCTAGAGGACTCCTCGCGCACTGCATCGCTTTCCTCATGGGGCCGTGGGGTCCCCACGCCAGCCCTGCCGCTCAGCGCGTCCAACACGGACGAGATTATCGACACGGTGTGGGCGCCCGGAGACGCGCATTCCACCGTGACTAAGCGTCTCCTACCGCCGAGCCTCGACGTCAGGCTGGCGTAGCCCCATTCACTCACGAAGTGCTCTCCATGAATGTCCCTGTAATGTACGTCGGTCCCCAGGCCTATTATGGTTATGTCAGGATTGAGCGCGTCCACGTACTCTCCCAGTACGTCCACGTACTTCGAGAATGAGGGATCGGCGATCCCCGGCGGCATGGGCATGAGGAGCACGTTGGCGTTGCGCCCCATAAACCTCGCCTTAACGCCCTCGGACGCCGAGTACAGTGCGGCTACGTGTATCCCCCCACCGGCGAACTCAAGGGTACCCCTGGGAAAGTGCTTGTCGAGCACTACCACCAGCGCCGTGACACCCCCGAACAGCCTGGCCACGTACGCGTGTAGGTTTACCGGGCTTTCAGGTCGCGCAGAGTTGGCGCCGGCCCAGAGGGAACGGGCGGCGAGCAGCACCGTGGGCGAGTCCAGGGACAGGGCCTCCTTGGCCGCCCCGAGGGAGCAGAGCGCCGTCTCGAGCGCGCCGAACCTTCTAAGGTGCCTAACCAGTTGGGGGCCGTGGACAAGCAACAGGTCGTCGATGTCGCCCCGCCGCTCCGAAACGCGCATGGGGATGCCCTCGCGCGCCAGCAGCTCCAAGAGGCGGCGCCTCTCCTCGGGAAGCGCACACGGCGCCACTATCATGGGTCCCCCAGTACGCCCACCCCAATGCGCCGGAGCCTAACTGTAGCCCTCCTGCTGCCCGCGTCCAGCAGGCGCCTGGCCTCCTCTATTATGCTCCGGGCCAGGCTGTCCCCTATGCCCCTAACCGCGGCCAGGTCCCTCACGCTTGCCGATGCTACGTCGTCAAGCGTACGAAAACCGGCGTTGTAGAGGGACCTCGCGCGTACCCTACCCACGCCGGGCAGCTGGACCAACTCCACGAGCTCTTCCCTCACGCCGTACATTATCCTTAGCCGTGCCGTCTCGAAGCCCAGCGCGTGTTGTTCCAGGCCCAGATAATCGGCAAGTCTTGCGGCTGCCCTCCCAAGCCAGTCGAAGAGGTCCGAGTACATCTTCAAGTCGCCCGGCGCCAGGTCGTACCTCTGCATAAGCGCGTCCTCGGGGACCTCGTCCGCCCAATCGCCGAGCGCGACCGCCGTCTTGACCGCCGACATTGCCTCGACCTCACACTCGTAGTCCCCACATTCTATCCCGAGGTCCCCTAAGAGGCGGGCCGCGACCCTTTGGACCCACTTGTCACTTCCCCTCCTGAACCTCAGCTTTGGCACCTCGTCGCTGGACACCACTATGAACACGTAATGTTCGAGGTACCCATCGCCCAGCGACCTGGTCATGGCCAGGTACCGGCCGGCCGTGTCTGGGTCCAGGTACAGCTCGTTGACCCTCCTGCCAAGCGGAGTTGGGTACACGTAGTCCCCCTGCAACTCAACGAACCCGTTGCGCCCAAGCTCCTCAATGACGTCCAGGACCCTCGATCGAAGCGCGGAGTCCCTATGCGCCGAGGCGGACTGGCCGTACGCCAGGCTCCTCCTGAAGAACCACTCCACCTCGTCGACTGTGCGCGCGTATCCGCTGGCCACGGCCGACAGGGCTTGGGCCCTCATGACGTGGCCCAGGAACATTTTGGACCTCACGGGCTCCGGAACGCCGTTGATATACCTTTCAAAGAGGTACCCAGCCTCGCGGCCATCCGAGGCCACTAGGATCGCCTCGCCGATGTCGTCTAGGCCGGGCCTTCCAGCCCTCCCCGCCATCTGCTTGTAATCGGACACAGGAATGTCCTCCCACCCTAGGCCCGGCTCGTACCTCTTGTGCTCCGCCACTATGACCCTCCTCGCCGGCAGGTTGAGGCCGGCAGCCAGCGTGGTGGTGGCCACCACAGCCCTGATACTGCCGCTTCTGAATCCCCTCTCGACCACGTTGCGCGTATTCATGTCTAGGCCGGCGTGGTGGAACGCGACGCACCGCCTCACAGCCTGGGCCAGCTTCTCGCCTAGACTCCGGGACGGGGAGGACGACTCCACCTCCTTGGCTACGTCAAGGGGCGGATCGCATAGGTCGCCCAACGCCGCGGATATCCTCTGGGCAAGGTTGACCGCGGAGGCCCTAGTACTGGCGAAAACGAGGGCCTGTCCCCCCGAGGCCACTGTGTCCCTCACCAGCGACTCCACGGGTCCCCCCCTCACGTCCAGGGCCCTCACCTCGCCGTCGGCGAATGTTATCCTCCCCCTCACGTATACCCCCTCCCTCAGAGGGACCGGACGCCAATCGGACGCCACTAGGCCTGCGCCGAGCCAGTCGGCGAGTTCCCCCGCATTGCTCAGGGTAGCGCTCAGCCCAAGCACCTGGACGTCCCCCAGCGCCGCGCGGGCCCTCAAGATCGACGCCTCTATGGTGGGGCCCCTCTTCGGGTCATTTATGTAATGTAGCTCGTCCACCACCAACACCCCCACCGAGGACAGCCACCTCGGCCTCCTCCTCAGCACGCTGTCCAGCTTCTCGTATGTGACCACCATTATGTCGCTCCTGCCTAGCCGGCCGTCCAGGCTGTCGTACTCGCCCGTACTTACAGCCACCTCGAATCCCAGGTCGCTGTTCATGCGGAGGGACCCAGCCCTTTCATACGCGAGCGACCTGAGCGGCACCGCCAGTATGCCCTTGACGCCCCAATCCACGGCCGCAGATATCAACAGCAGCTCGGCCAGGAAGGACTTTCCCGAGGCCGTGCCGGTGGACAATAGGAGAGACCGGCCCCTGAAAAGGCCAGCACGTACAGCCTGTTCCTGAGGGGGGAAAAGCGATGCGATTCCCCGCCTCCTCACCACCTTAAGTGCAGCGTCGGGCAGCTCTGCAAGTACTGCGTCCACATATGGCAAGCACCACGCGCCGTTAAATCTTTTCTGGGACGTAGGCTGCGGGACAAGCCTTAATTGCCGGGTCAACCCAGCGATAACATGGAGTACGCAGTGCCGCTGTTGATCGGCGTCGTGGCGTTCACGCTGGCCTACCTGCTCAGCGGGTCCCCCTATGTAGGGCTCCTATGGGGCTCGGGGACGTTCGGAATCGTTACAGCCCTTGCCGTTAGGCCGGCCGCTATGTGTAGGAGGGGGTCCATAGTCAGGTGCGACGTGGTGCTCGAGAGCAGGTACTCGAGGCTCTTCGGGGTCCCCCTCCAGTACTACGCGGCCCTGTGGTTCGCCCTGACACTGGCGCTGGCCCCAATGGGACTGGCGTTGCCCCTCTCCGCTATAGGCCTGACCGCGGTGGCAGTGCTCGTAGTGATAGAGGTGGCAGTGCTAAGGGCCATATGTATCTACTGCACGGCGCTCCACGTGGCCATCGTGGCAACGACCTTAGCGGCGCTCATGGCCTACTAACAGCGCCTTCGACGGGCCTGCCCAACGGCCCCCAGGAAAATAGCCGCAAAAAACTATTTGCCGAGGGCCTTCCTAAGCCTGGCCTCTACGTCGTCCCAATTGACCACGTTCCACCAGTTGTCCACGTATGACGCCCTGTCGTTCTTGTACTGTAGGTAATACGCGTGTTCCCACACGTCGAGTGCCAGCAGGACCGAAAGGTTAGCCGCATGCATCAGATTGTGCTTCTCTACGCCTAGGATGAGCAGCTGGTCGTTAAGCGTGTCGTAGTACAAAACCGCCCACCCAACGCCTTCCACGGTCTTGGCCGTGTCGCTGAACTCCTTTTTGAAGGCGTCGAAGCCTCCGAAGTCCCTGGCTATGTAGTCGGCCAGGTAGCCGCCCGGCTTGCCTCCGCCCTTGCCCTGCGGAGCCATGTTGGGCCAGAATATGCTGTGCAGTATATGCCCATTGAAGTGGAAGGACAGGTCCCTCAACACGGCGCGTACGTCGATCTGCATTTCCCCCTTCCTGTACTTCTCGAGCTTCTCAAGGGCCGCGTTGGCCCCGTTGACGTAGGACAAGTGATGCTTGTCGTGGTGCAGCCTCATTATCTCCTCCGATATGTACGGCTCAAGGGCATTGTACGCGTAGGGAAGTGGGGGTAGTTCGTACCGTTTAGGCATGGGCCTATCCGATTACGACTAATTAAGGATTCCCCTTAGGCAGGCCCGTCTATGCGCCCCTCAAAGGCCCTGCACCCGTCTCATGTCCTCGCGTACCCTCTCCCGAAGCCCAGCGAACACGCGTTCCCTTCCCTGAGACCTCACGAGGAGCACCTTGACCCTGCCCCTCTCGCCGTGCACTATTTCCACGTGCCTGTCATGGAGGCCCAACGACTGTTTGAGCAGCCTATACGCGGCCGCCACATCCCTACCCCTCACCGGGGGCTCACAGGTATACAGCACGAGGTCGTCCCCCTCGACCACCAACGTGTCCATGCCGTACCTACAATCATGCACCACGACGAGCCTCATGTACGTTCCCTCGGGCACCGGCCACAGGTTCTTCAGTATGGCGTTCTCGACCTCGGTGAGTTCCCCGCTCAAGTCCTCTCAACCGCCTCCTCCTTTTCGGCCTCCGGGGCCTTGACGGGCATCTTGGCCGTCGCAGTCATGTACGCCCGCGCCAAGTCCTTTACAACCTCCATCTTGCTGAAGATGCCGATGGGGCGGCCCTCCTCGTCGACGACCGGCAAAGCTGACACGCCCAGCTCCAGCAACGTCCTGGCCGCCTCTCTGGCATCTGCGTCTCGCCTAAGCTGCGTGGGTGGGGGGTCAGCTACGTCGCTTGCAGTCAACGTGCCCACCCTCACATGCCTGGCCTTACGCGGACCCGCGGGCGTTATCTTCCTCACTAGCGTCAAGACTACGAGCTTCTCGCCCCTCAGAGTCTCCTCTATGGGCCTGAGGGAAAGAGAGTCCTCGTGGACCATCCCCACCACCCTCCCCCCGTCCACTACGGCCACCGCGTCCAACCCGTAGGAGCGCATTTTCCGCACCACGTGCGTTAGGCTGTGCAGCGGGTTGACCGTGGCTATGTCCCGTGGAACCATGAGCTCGCCCACTGTAGCGCCTCTCCCCCTCTGAGCAAACGCCTCGACTAGCCTGTCCCTGGTCACAAGGCCGAGGAGACTCCCGTCCCTGGACCTAACCACGACGAAGTCCGTCCCACTCACCACCATGTGGTAGGCCATCTCCTCGACCGTCGCGTCCTCCCCGACCTCTGGGTACTCGGTCCTCATCAAGTCACCGGCAGTGCCCTCATCGACGAGTATGCGGGAGGTCTCGCCCTTAAGCGTCCTTTCCCGGAGCACGAGCCTCCTCCCCTTCTGCACCTTCCAGTAGTCCCTCCTTTCCGCCACGTAGTAGAGGAGGTCCCTCCGCGAGATGTACCCCACAACCTCGCCCTCGTCGTTGATCACGGCAACGTGGGAGGACCTATTGCGTAGGAACACCTTCCTGATCCTGCTAATGGGGTCATTTACATGGACAGGCGGTATGTCGGCTACGGCGAGTTCACGCGCCCTCATACCGGTGACGTGCACCACGGGCCTGGCCCTCACAACCTCCTCAAGAGGCTTCCTCACTATGCCGCCCTCCACCTCTTCTATCCTCTCAGGCACCAGCACCCGCACGTCATCTCTGCCCTCCTTGGCACCTTCGAGCCACGCCCTGGCCACGTCCCATATGGTGACCGCGCCTATGACCTTGCCGTCCTTGTCCACGACAGGCACGAGGTCTATTCCTGTGTTGACTATGAAACGCGCCACCTCCACTATGGGCGTGTCCGGAGTGGCCACAGGGATCCCCCTACTCATCAGGTGTCGGACCCTCATGACGGACACACGGGCGCTTTCCCCCCTTGCTATGGCCCTGCCGAATATGGCGCGGGGTCCCCCAACGGCTCCGAAGAACCACCTCGACGTTTTTATGAAGTCCCACACTGTGACTACCCCCATGACCTCGCCGTTATGGTCCACCACCACGGCGCCCACAGCGTCGCCGCCCACAATCCTGTGCCAGACCTTGCTAACCCTAGTTGAGGGCTTCACGGCCATGACCGTGCCTTCGTCCAGACGGCTATACACGGCGTTCACCGACGCGACGCGGGGCCCAACCCCAGCCACCATGAGGGACCTGATGATCCCGTGTATCGTGACCACGCCCATCAACCTGCCATCATCATCAACCACTGGGGCCCCGGGCAGACCGGCATCCCTGAGCGTCCTATAGGCCCTCTCAAGGGGCTCTCCACCACGTAAGATGGGGTGCGTCCTTGCGAATTCCCCAACCACACGACCGTCCTTCTTGCTCGTCACAAGAGCGGCGTCGGCCACTGTTACAAAGCCCTCTATACGCTCATCGAAAAGCGACTTGAATATTGGCACCACCTGGCTGCCGTACCTCCTCAGGTATGACCTAAGCTCCAGCATGCGCATGCGCCTCGTTATGCGGAACGGAACGTGTTCCAACACGTCCCCGACAGTTTTTGGGGCCTCAACGGGGCTCTTTGGCTCCGCCCTGGCCCCTACAATCTCCTCGCTCACAGTGCATTAGGCGTGGGGCTTTATAAGTGTTCCAGCATCGGCCCTAGCTGTAGCGGCCGACCTTCAGTTCCGTGGCGTCCGCCACCACGGCAGGTTGGCGGGGCTCGACATCGTACACCTTGACCCTAAGCCATCCCTCGAGGCTGGGCATGTAGATGTATATCGGCGTGCCCACGAACACTATGGGCCTCAGCGCTGTCATGAGCCTAACCGCCTCGTTGAGCTGGCCCAAAGTCAAGGCAGTGGGCGTGTCGAGGGAAACGTATATCCTTTTCGCCATGTAGAGCCTCTGGATGCGCTGTACTAGGACCGTGCGCGTTATGTCCCCCAGCGCCAGGTATGCGTCTAGACTCACATGTGCGTGGCCGCCCAGCCCCTCATCAATGCATCTGACCCATAGGCCCACGGTCACATGATATGTGGACACCCGCACCGCGTCGCCCACGTCGACTCCCAGCACCTTGGCTAGGCCACTCCCCAGCCTCATGTAGAGGCCTACCTCCTCGTCGAACCCCACTATACGCGTCAATGCGCCTAACATCACACGTGAGCCGCAGAGGCCATTAATAAGTTGGGGTGTGGGGGGAACGCCAAGCTTTTGTGCCCGTGCCGCGTCCTGTCCATGGGCGATACGCAGCGCGGGAAACCCGTGCTCTATCTGGTCGGCGTAGGCCCATCGCCCCAGTACATGTCCCTTGAGGGCCTTAGAGCGGCCAGAAGCGCTGAGTGCCTCTTCGGGGAGACCTACACCACATACATGCCGAGGGGCCTCCTGGTCGATGTGCTCGGGCGTGAACCGATGTGGCTGTCGCGGAGGGACCTAGAGGATTTAGAGGGCAGAGACGTCATAGAGTGCGCCAAACGTAGGGGAAGCGCCGCGCTTATAGTTGGCGGGGACCCCTTCATGGCCACAACCCACGCCGCGTTGGTGGCCACGGCCAAAAGGGAGGGTATCAGCGTGAGGGTGATCCACGGGGTCAGCATCGTGTGTGCGGCGCTGTCGGCCGCATGTGTTTCCCCCTATAAGCTGTGCGGAGTGGCCACGGTGACCTATCCTAGGATGGGCGTTATGTCGTCTAGACCCTACGACGTTGCCAGAAGGTGCCTCAGCGAGGGATTACACACGCTGCTCCTTCTGGACGTAGACGAGGAGAGGGGCTTCATGACCCTCCGCGAGGCCATCGACATACTGAGGAGGCTTGAGGAGGCACAGGGCGGGGGAATATTCACGGAGGAGAGGGACCTAATAGTCGTCAGTAGGCTTGGATACGGCGATCAAGCCATCTACATGGGGACGCTGAAGGAACTGGAGGGGGTGGACGCCAAGCCGCCCATAACACTGATAGTGCCAGGCAGGCTGAACGACGTGGAGGCGGAGTGCGCGCTGTACATGGCCGCCCACCGCTGAAGCGCCCAGCCCCTTCCACGGCCATGTTGAAATAGCGCCCTATTCCATCGATGCGCGTCTCACAGCCGTGGGATGCTGGGAATGCTTGGGCCAGTACGACGCCGGTGCGACTGTTCCGCGGGCCGGCCTCGGCCCGACCGCGGACTTTCAATGCTTTTTAAGTGGGACTGGCTTAGACCAGTGGGTGACAGGAAGTGGGTCATAGGGTCCGCATGGCCCTACATAAACTCCGTGCCGCACCTGGGCAACATGATAGGGTCCGTGCTGTCCGCCGACGTCTTCGCCAGGTATCTGAGGCTTCGGGGGGACGACGTGGTGTTCGTATCGGGCAGCGACGAGCATGGCACACCAATAGAGGTGGAGGCGTTCCAGCTCGGCATTGAGCCGAGGACCTACACGGACCGCATGCATGAGGTCGTGTCCAGACTCTTCAAACTTTGGGACATTTCGTTCGACAACTATACGAGGACCGAAAGCCCGACCCACGTGGAGTTCACTAGGCGATTCTACATGGAGATATATGAGCGCGGCTACATCATCACCAGGGACGAGGAGGTGCCCTATTGTCCCAGGGACAGGATATACTTGCCCGACAGGTTCGTCGTGGGGACATGCCCATACTGCGGCTACGAGAGGGCAAGGGGCGACCAGTGCGAACAATGCGGCAGGCTCCTCGAGCCCAGGCAGCTAGTGGGGCCCAGGTGCGCTGTATGTGGGTCACACCCCCAGTGGACAACCACTAGGCACTGGTACCTAGACCTGACACGTCTAGAGGGCCAGATCAGGCGGTACGTCGAGGACAATCCGCACTTGCCGGAAAACGCTAAGCAGATGTCCCTCGCCATGATAAAGGAGGGGCTTAGGCCCCGGGCCATAACCAGGGACAACAAGTGGGGCATTCCCGCACCCTTCCCTGGAGCAGAGGGCAAGACGATATACGTATGGTTCGAGGCGGTGCTAGGCTACATATCCGCCGTGATCGAGAAATCCCCCGAATGGGAAAGGTACTGGAAGGACCGGGACACGCGGATAGTGTTCTTCGTGGGCAAGGACAACATACCATTCCACGTCATAGTGCTGCCAGCGCTGCTTATGGCTAATGGAGGAGGCTACACGTTGCCCACCACCACGGCGTCCACCGAGTACCTCATGTACGAGGGGGACAAGTTCAGCAAGTCGCGTCGCTGGGGCATATGGATAGACGAGGCGTTGGGCCTAATGCCGGTGGACTACTGGAGGTTCGTCCTCGTCTACATAAGGCCGGAGACCAGGGACACGAGCTTTTCCTGGGCCACCGCGCTGGAGATAATAAACAAGGTCATGAACGACGATATAGGTAACTACGTCCATAGGGTGCTGACATTCATAAGGTCCAGAATGGGGGGAGCGGTGCCCCCGCGGGGATCGCCGGAACCAACCGACGAGGAGTTCATACGCCGCGCCATGCGGCTCCTCGGCGAGGCAGAGCGCAGGTACGAGCGGGTGGAGTTGAGGGACGCCCTACACGCGGTGGTGGAGATTGCCAGGGAGGGGAACAGGTACCTCAACGCGAGGGCTCCGTGGGACCTGGCCAAGACAGATCCAGACATGGCGGGGACAGTCATGTACCACGCGTACTGGTCCCTGAAGATGTTGGGGGTGGGGCTGTACCCCGTTACGCCTGGCACCATGGCCAGAATGTGGGGCATGATGGGCCTGGGAGCTGGACCCAGGACGTGGGAGGAGGCTATGAGGCCGCCGGAGCCCGGAACAAGGCTGGGCGACGTGAGGCCGCTTTTCCATAAGATCGGCGAGGACGAGTACAGGGACATGATGCGTAGGCTCAATGAGATAAGGGAGGCCAAGGCCAAGGCCGCGTATCCGTGGGAAGCTGTATACCTGCCAGATGAGGCCCATTAGGGTTGACCCGGAGGAGGAGGCCGGCAAATGCGTGTGGTGCGGCTTCTGCGAGTTTGTGTGCCCCACATACCTGGCGGTCAGGGAAAGGGCCTATGGCCCGCGGGGAAGGCTCAGGATCATACTGGCGTCCAGGAACGGGAACCTTACGCCGGCCGCCTTTAGGGCCCTCGGGACATGTCTGGTGTGCGGCGCCTGCGATGAGGCGTGCCCCGTGGGCATAAACATAAGCTCCGCCATATGGACAGCCAAGGCCAAGTTGGCAATGCGGGTCCGGGGGGCCCGACGTCCCCGGTCCGAGCTCCCATGACGCCGATGCGTGGGCCGATCGTGTTGTGTCCTCCACAGCGCCTGTGTAGGCCTACTACGTGGCCAACGTCACATCGGGGGAGGCGTCTCTGTGGGCAAGCATTAAATACATGCGCAACGTTGTGGCGGTATGGTGAACGTTATAAGCCACAACGAGTATCCTAGGATAACGGTCTCCTCTTCTGAGGTGCTCGTGGTGCCGGGCATACACAGCCATGTCCCCACGCCAGCCAACACGCGCCTGGAAATGCTCGAGGCCGTGCTCAGCCAGCTGCGGGGCAGGGACGTCACCATATTGATGCCGCTAGGCAAGAGCTACTATGAGAAGGCCCTGAAGACGCTGGGAATAGAGCCGCTCGCCAGGAAGTACGGCGCCAAGACCACGT
>JALWZH010000037.1 GCA_027002815.1 Thermoproteales archaeon
GTGGGCCTCAGCCCCATCATGGCGGCGCCAAGCGTGTTGGCCACCCCATCGCACCCGCCTATGTAGGCCGCCCTGTCGGCCATGGGCTGTATGGCCGGGTGAAGCGCCCTCGCGCCGAAGAAGAGGCAGGCCCTGTCCCCCATGGCCCTCTTCACCCTGGCAGCCTTGGTGCTTATGGACGTGTAGTGGCGCAGTATGCCGAGGAGGGGGGTCTCCAACACTGCGAAGTCCACGTACCTGCCCTCCACCACCATGAGGGGCTCGTTGGGATAGAACACGGTGCCCTCCCTCATGGCGTACACGGTCACGGGCCTCCCCTCGAGGAGGGCGAGCGCCTCCTTGAGCCCCGTGAAGACGGCCCACCTGTACCCGTGGGGCAGCGACGACACGTGGAACTCGGCCCTGACCCTCACCCCGTCCAGGCCGGCCGCCCTCAACACATCGACGGTCCTCTTGAAGTATATGTCCGTGACATCGCCCCTGGCCGCCCAGTCCATGGGCGCCACGTGGAAAGCGGCCATGGGCGACCATCATCGACTACGTTAAATGCCTAACGTCCCTGGCCGCCCGTTTGGGCGGTCGGCTTCCGCTAGTTTCCTCACGTGTCAGCGTGGGTTCAACTCGTCACTAGGTGGAGCCGCGCAGGCCGGTTAAATCCTTTTCCAGGTACTCCTCGCTCATCTTCCTGGCCATCCCTATGAGTTCCCCCACCGTGATGTACCTGTAGTACTGCCTCACCAGGGCGAACCCGTTCACTATGGGGTACATCGGGTACCTGGACCCGTCGTCAAGCTCCACTATGCCCCTCCTCCACAGGTCGCTCAGCAGCTCCGCGTAGAGCCTCCGCGCCACTACGGTCTCCAGGGCGGCCTCGGCCTCCCTTGGGGCGTACTTGGCCGCGAAGCCTATCCGCGCGGCCTCTCCCAGGGAGGGCAGGTCCTTCCTCACCACCGGGCACAGCGAGGACATGACGAACCTCACCTCGAAGTCGAGCGTCCTGTTCTCCCTGTCCAGCCTGTACTTTATGACGCGGGGCAGGTAGGGGAAGGACCTGCACGTGAGGGGCTTGTAGGGGCCGTGAACCGAGCACCTGTACGTCCTCGGGTCGTAGAAGGGGCACATGCCCCCCTCGTTGAGGTGCATGAGGTAGCTGAGGGCCACCCTGATCCTCCTCACGGTGTCCGCCACGGTGTACGACGGCTCGAACGTAACGTCGACGCCCACCCTCCTCGCCAGCGAGGTGAGGACGTAGACCTCGTGGGGCAGCACGGTGACTGGGCTGGCCCTGCAACACAGCCCGCAGTCCGGCACGCACTTGAACCGCTCCACGGCGATGCGCGAACAGATAAAATTAACGTTTTCCCGCCGTACGTGATCTACGAGCGGTGCGTCAACGCGGTCGACCTCCACGCGGGGTCCCCAGAGGAAAGGGCGTTCCTGGAACACGTGGTGGGCCTCCTGGACAACCCAAGGCTATGGATACAGCTGGTGCCCGTCCCAGTCATGTACTGGAGGGACAAGGGCACGCGCATAGAGGCCCGAGGCGTCGCGATGCCGGCCCTGGCCATGCCCTACTCCCCTGGGGGGAGGGCCAGAGGAAGGCTCACGCTGAGCCTCAGCAACGCGGAGGGCAACGTGTACCTATCGCCCTTTCCCAGGGACCTCGACGACGCCAAGTACGTCGTGCTGGAGGCCCAGGCCAGGGGAGCAGCGGCCGTTGTGTTCTATGGGAAGCCCCGTAGGATAGTCGTCACGGGGAGGCCTGACTACAGCGATAGCCCGGCCCCGGTCGGGATACCGGTGGCGTCCGCCGGCCCCCAGGTCCTGGACCTGGTCGGGGATGTTGTGGAGCTCGTGTCCGAGGTGGAGCGGCGGGAGGCCACCGGGTACAGCCTCATGGCGCTGAACAGCCTCGACGAGCCCCTCCTAATATCGGCCCACCTAGACCACTGGCTCCACGGCGCTGCGGACAACTGCGCCGGGGTCGAGGCGGCGGTCAAGGCGTTCCTGAACCTGGTAGGGCAGTACGACGACGCGCCCGTGGGGCTCCTCCTGACCACGGCAGAGGAGGGTACTGGGCCACACATCCCCTCGCTGTACTGGGCCTGGGGAGCGCGGGCCATATTTAGGGGCTGGAAGTTCTCCCCACGCGCCCTGGTAAACATGGACGTGGTGGGCCACGGGAGGGAAAAGGCCTACGGGATGCCGTACCTGGCACGGGCCGTGGCGGACCTCAACGCCCCCATACCGTACTTCGACAGCCTCTACCTAGAGACGGCGGGCATGCCCTCCCTGACGATCTCGGGAATAGACGGCATATGGGACGTGTACCATTCGCAGGACGACAGCGTTGTGGACATGGCTGCCGTCGACAGCGCCGCGGTGAGCGCCATGAGGATCGCCGCGGGGCTCCTGAGGGAGGTGCCCATACCAGACGTGGAGAAGAGGCTGGAATCGCTCGGCGTGCCCATGTCCGACCCATCCCGCGAGGAGAGGTACAGGGCATGGTCCCTCATATACAACTACGTCGTGACGTACGGCGGCACAGCAGAGTACGCCGAGATCAAGTACGTCGACATACCAGCCTACCTGGAATGGCTGGGCCGCTGCACCGGCCTCTGCCCCCACCGCGTCGAGGCGCTCGACGGCCCTACGCTGTACGAGGGGGGCCACTACAACGCCGCGGCCCTCTACAGGGACCGGGTATATTATGAGTTGCGCAGGTGAGGCTAAGGCGGTTGGTGGGCCGTCACGTGGGGAAGCACGCCAATGCGGCCATGCGTTGCGTGCTGTCTCATACGCCTACATCTCCCAGTCTCTCCCTGATGAAGGTGCTGGAGAGCACGTTGCCGTACCCGTCCCTCACCATGGTCACAACAACGACGTGCATGGGTCTGAGCCCCCGCCGCGCCCTCAGCTCGTTTATCTCGAGCGCCCTCCCATAGGTCTCGATGCTGGCCACTATGGCCTCCAGCGTGGGGTCGGTCACAGCGGGGCCGTACGGGTCGTCGATCCTGTGTATGTGCACCTTCCTGTCGGGCGCTATGAGGCGGGCCAGCTGCCTTATGTTGGCGGCCCTCACCTCGAAGGGCTTGACCCTGTACCTCTTGTACGTCCTGGCAAATTCGTCGGAGGTGACGCCTATGTGTACCTCGCGGCCAAGGAGCAGCGCGGTGGTCAGGAGCTTTATGTGGCCCGCATGCACCGTGTCGAAGGTGCCCCCCATCACAACCCTGCTGTACCACGGGCGCATGCATATTAAGTGGGGCAACGTTAAAAGTGTGATGAGGCGTCGATGTGCCTAGGGGTGAGGAGGGAAGAGACGAGCTGATGTCCCTCGTAGGGGGCGGCCACGCCGGGACATGCGCCCTCGTGGGGGAGGACGGGCAACCGCGGCATGTACGCCGTGGTGCGGGCGACAAGTGATATAACGTCGTCTCGGCACAGCCACATGAGGGTGGGCGTGTTTGGAGGTCTCGGATTCCTTGGGGCAAACCTAGTGGAGGCACTGGGGGAACACGAGGTGTACGTGTACCACAGGCCCGGCGCCGCGTCGGCCAAGGCCGACCTGGCCAGGGCTGTGGCCCGGCACGCCGCTCTTGTCGAGTACAGGGACCCCGCCGAGGCGCTCCGCTCGACGCGGCCCGACGCGGTGGTCAACCTAGTCGGGGAGTTCTTCGGGGACAGGGAGGCGCTGTGGAGCGCCAACGTGGAGTTTGTGAGGTCGCTCTGTGGGGCCATCAGGGAGACCGGCATAGGCTATGTGCTCCACGTGTCCGCGGCCACCGTGGTGGGCCCCACATCCCACCGCATAGTCGAGGAGGAGAGTCACCTCAAGGGGGTGGCCCCGGCCACGCCGTTCGACGAGTCCAAGGCCGAGGGGGAGAGGATAATAGCCTCCTGTGGGGCCACCTGGGCCATTGCCCGGCCCGTCCTCATGTACGGCCCCTACAACGACCATCCCGAGTGGGTCGCCCTGGTCAGGATGGTGAGGAGGGGCGTGGTGCCGGTGGTGGGCGCCCGGCTCTCGGCGGTGGAGGCCAGGGAGGCCGCAGCGGTGATTTCGAGGGCCCTTGGCAGGGTCAGGAACGATTACTTCTTCGTGACCGAGTGCGATGATTACGGCCTCGTCGACTTCGTGGACGCCGTGGCGGGGGCCCTGGGGAGGAGACCCGTGAAGGTCCCCGTACCCCTCTGGGCGGCCCGTATGCTGGCTCCCCGTCCCCTGAGGGGCCACCTAAGGTTCCTCAACAGGCGCTTCTCCTGCGAGAAGATGGCCCGCCTCGTGGGGTACGTGCCCAGGAGGAGGCTGGACGAGGGCGTGGACGAGATGGTCCGGTGGATACTGGGCCGCTGGCGCGGCTAGAGGATGCCGAGCCTGCCCAGTAGGTCGTACGCGTTGTGCTCGGGGGACAGCTTGACGTAGGCCTTCTTCTCGCCCGTCGGGGTCACAAGGGTGTTCACCGAGACCACCCTCACGTTGTACAGCCTCTCCACCTCGCGCTTCACCTGGTGCTTGGTTGCCGAGACGTCCACTATGATGGTCAGCTTGTTCTCCTTCTCCGCCAGGCGCAGCGACTTCTCGGTTATGTGGAACCTCCTGATTATCATGGCCGGAACAGGCCCCTGAGGGCCTCAAGGGCGTTTGTGGTCCACAGGGTCAGTCTGCCCGGCACGCCGCCCGGTGCCAGGTGCATCACGCTGAGGTCCCTCACGTTGATCACGTCGACCCCCGGGAAGTTCCTGCCCGCCCTTATCACGGGGACATAACCACCAACAACTATGAGGAGGCTCTTAGGCGTCTTGTATCGCCTCCCCCTCATCTTGCCCTTGCCGGCCCTAACCCTGGTACGCCTCTGGGCCCTCTCCACGTCCTTCCAGGCGCCGACCGCCTTGAGGACGCGGCGCAGCTGGGCGGCCCTATCGATGGACTCCAGGTCCCCCACCAGCACCAGGGGGATGTGCTTGACTGGGCCCACTGCGTGCCCCCTGGCGGCCACCAGCTCCCTTACGCCAGTGGCCGCTATGGCGGACCTAATTGCGAGCCGCCTCTCCCTCCTGTTTATCCGCTCGTGCAGCGTCTTCTCCACCTTGGGGGGGTGCGCCCTCCTGCCCCCAACAGCGTTTGGAACTATCGCCGCGCGCGGCCACAGGTGGCCCTTGTACCTTGGGACCCTGGCTATCCCCAGGCCCACCCCGTGGGCGCCCCCAAGCACGCTGCGGTCCTTGCCGGCCATGGGGTGTGTGCCCTTGGGCTGGAGGGCCGCGGTCAGGGCGCTGAGGTATGCCCTCCTGATCAGGTCCACGCGTATCGGCTCCAGGAAGTGGTCCGGCAACTCCACCTGTCCAGCCGTCTCCCCGTCCAGGCCCAACACGGGGGCCGTGGCCTGCTGAACGTACAGCGGCCTAATGTAGGGCTCCAGGCTCAGCGCGCGGTAGCGTAGTGGCGCCGTCATGTCCCAGGGGGTTGCACTGATTTTTAACGTTGTTGTTTCCCTAGACCACCATTATGGGCTTCCCGGCGCACATGGCCAGCATCTTGAGGGGGCCGCTCGGCTCGGCCCACTCGGGCACATCCGTGGGTATGTACGTGCAGACGTATGTCCTGCCCAGCGACCTGACGGCCGCTGCCTTGTCCTCTGGGAGGCCCCTACCGGCGAAGGCCAGGAACACGGCCACGTCCAGTCCCCTGAGCAGGTCCAGCAGCCTCTCGTCGAGCCTTCCCGAAAGGACCAGGATGCAGAGCCCTACCTTTCCCTCCTCACCACGATCCTCAGCCATCCCCCCTCCAGCTCCTCCATGAGGACTATTGTGTGTCCTCGGAACCTAGCCCATATGGCCAGGTCCTCCTTGGCGCATGGGTCATTGGTGATTATCTCGAGGTGTCCCCCAATGGGCACGTCGGTTATCTCCCTATTGGCCTGTACTGGGCCCATGCAGTAGGTCCCCGTCAGCCTCACGCTCTTGTTTATCTCCATGTGTGGTCCCGGGCGGGCCTTAATATGGTTAGCGGGGCAACGGCTGCGTGCTTATCCAGGAGAGCTGCGGCCTTGAGGTGGGCACCCTCCTGCTCGGCCTAGCCGGGAACCTCATGACGACGAGCCTCTTAGGGGGCCCCGGCACCGAGCCCTGGAGCACCACGTAGCTGCTCCTCACAACTCCATAATGCTTGAAGCCGCCCGCCGGGGTCACCTCAGAGCCGTCCAGCCCAATCTTGAGTATGCGCTTATTGTACTCGGTCCTCTGGTGGAACCCGTGCTGGCCCGGCCTCGGCGTAGTGAACATGAGGGCGGGGGCCTGAGGCCCGATGGTGCCCGTCCTCCTGTGCCCCTTCCTATGCTTGTGCCACCGTGGCAGTATGGTCACCCCGAACCTCTTCACGACGCCCTCCCATCCCTTGCCCTTGGTCACGGCCACCACGTCCACGAGCTGCCCCTCCTCGAAGGTCCTGTCCACTGGGTACTCCTTCCCGAGCATGCCCCTCACGAACTGCAGCTTCTCCTCTATGGCTGGGACCCCGCCGACGGGGACCTCGAACACCTCGGGCGTCTTCTTGCCTATCCCGGCCAGCCAGGGCTGCGTGGACACGATGGCCCTCACCTCGGCCGCCAGGCCGGCCCTGTCCTCGAGCCTCCTCCACATGGCCTCGCCGTCGATCCTGTCGGGGAGCGTCACGATGCGCCTCCTGACCATGTCAATGACCCTTATCCGCCTCTCCTTGTTCCCCCTCCTCACGGTGGCCTCGGGCAACGTGTCCGCCCAGGCCTCCCCGAGGCAGGAAAGCGCACCCGTGGAGGGGTCGAGGCCGTAGAGGCGCGCGCCCAGCACCACGAGAGGTGGGGTCTCCAGTATTGTTACGGGCCTGACCACCTCCTTGCCGTAGAGGGGGCTCGTGGGCCTGTCCTCGAGGAGCACCGCGTGGGCCATCCCCACCTTGTACCCGGCGAATCCCAGCAGCACGGGCCTGCCCAGCTCGACGTCGGGCCAAGTCCTGACCCTGGGCACTATGCTGGCCGCCCTCTTGCGCGGGTACACGCCCATGGAGCCGCGGCGCGGCCTGTTGATCTTCAGACCCATGGGCGCGGGAATCCCGACGTTTATAAAGAATGCTATACGCGGCCCCCCCTACACGAGGAGCCGTAGTGCAGCACTGCGAGCACTATGTAGACGGCCTCCTCGGTCCTGATGGTCTCCACGCCCTGGCCGGGCACGAAGTTCATAAGGGGGACGTCCACCTTGAGCCCCTCCCGCGCCAGGATCTCGTCAACGCCCTCCCTGGG
>JALWZH010000038.1 GCA_027002815.1 Thermoproteales archaeon
TACATCAACATGATGCGTGAACCCGTGCAGTGCCTTCGTTCGTTGGCCTCGTACCTCGGCGTGGAGGTGAGGGACCCAAAGCACATACTTGACCATGAGCCCCTCGTGAGTCTGTACTACCATGCGGTCAGGTTTGTGGACTATGTGAGGTACATGGTTCCTAACGATCCGGATTGGGCCCCCATCAATAGGCCTGTGATCGACGGGTGGGTGCTCCTCAAGCACGGCGAACTGCCCAGACTGCTCAAGGAGGCGTACAAGGCGGCTATGTGGGATATGTGGCAGGAGATGTCGGGAGACCCCATCTTCATGGGTCGCCTCAGGGCGCTTGTTCCCCCAGAGGTCGTCGAGGCGCTGAGGCGTTTAAAGGACAGGTACGTCGCAGCGGCGCAGGTACGTTCGGCCGGCCCGTGGCCTCCCTGTATGGCCAGCCTTCTGGAAGCCCTGAGGAAGGGCGAGAACCTGCCCCATACGGCCAGGTTCGCCCTGGCCACGTTCCTGCTGGCGATCGGTTGGGACGTGGACAGGGTCGTGGACGCGTTTAGGGCTGTGCCTGACTTCGACGAAAAGGTGACTCGGTACCAGGTCCAGCACATAGCTGGGCATGCTGGTGGCAGGAAGAGGTACTCGGTGCCCAACTGCCAAACCTTGAACAGTTGGGGCCTGTGCCCGGGCCCCTGTGGGGTGAAGCACCCCTTACAGTACGTACGTGGAAATGCGAGGAAAGCAGCATCTGTTAATACGTGAGCTGAGGCGTATAGGCACTTACGGGATCATGGAGATAGAGGAGACTGTGGACCCGCAGTACTCCGCTGTGTCCTCGCTCTGCGTGCTTCATGACCCCGAGACCGTGTTCAGGCTTACTGTTGCCAATGCTGCGGTCAGCTATAGGCTTCTTGGCAAGGGGGAGGAGCACTGGATGTACTTCTCGAGGTTCTTCAGTAGTTCCCTGGGCGATGTGTGCTCGGAGTTGGAGAGGTACGTGGTTACAAGCCCGTACCTGAGGCTCGCAAGGGAGGCCAGGCTCAGACGCGTGAGGAAGCTGTGTGGGATACGGCTGTGCGACGTCCTGGACCTGTGGAGAACGGTGGCCGAGAGGTTGGGCGCTGACAGGAACTCCAAGACGGTCGTATTTTCGGCAAAAATGGGCGGCTATGCCCTCAGGGCCTGCGGCGTATGGAGATCCCCATTCCCAATGGAGATACCGATACCCGTTGATTATAGGGTTGCCAGGCTGAGCGTGAGGTTGGGCCTTTTTAAAGGGGGCGTACACGAGGCCTTGAAGAGATACTTAGATGTACAGGGCGCCTGGTGGCAAGTGGCCCGTGAGTCGTCCGTCCCCCCACTGCACATAGACACGTTGATTTGGCTGGCCGGCAGAATGGTGCTACACGGCGATGTCGAGTATCGCCTACCTAGGGCCCTCCTGGAGCTGCTCAGCGATTAGTTTCCTCAGCGCTCTCCGTATTTCTCCTAGGGTGCGTCTCGGAGTTACGTGTTTTAACAGGACCGCGCGGTCCCCCTCAAGCGCCAGATAGTTGCCCCTGACCAGGGTCTCAACTATGTACCTCGCCTTGCTGGGTCCAAGCCAGAAGGAGATTTGGCGGTAAGTCTTAACGTACTTCAGTCTCGCCCTGCCCCCCCTAATAGCCAACTCCTCTAACATCAGCAGTGCGAGCTGGGCGTCAGGGCTCAGCCTTGACATCGCCAGAAGCCAGATCTATACAATATCTCTTCCCGTCAACGAACATGTTAATGGGGGCCTCAACTAGAGGTACCCGGGCAAGCACGCTTGCCGTTATTGCAAGTATGTCGGCCTTTTCGAGAACTATGGCCCTCGGTGCCCTGCCCATTTGCGACATGCCGTACAGCACGTAGGGACCTACCGTGGAGCCTATTAAATGGGGCAATACGAGGATCCTTCCGACGAACGTCTTACCAACGCCCTTGACGGCGCCCACCTCCACGTCTATGTCCCCTAGAAGCGATATGGGCCTATCCACCCTTACCGCCTCGCCGCAAGCCTCCCCTGATCCGCCTTTGACCAACACCCTAACTGAATGCCCCATCTAC
>JALWZH010000039.1 GCA_027002815.1 Thermoproteales archaeon
ATATGTAGGGGGGCATGTTACGTAGACCTGCCGGTGGACACGCAGCTGGTCTTCGCCTATGTCACGAGGAACTCGGCCAGCGGAGGCTGTCCGAGGTCCACCGTGGTGGTGATCCCGCTCAACCTGGACTTGGGCGGCGGGCGTGCCACGGTAGAGACGTGGAGGTACTGGCTACGCGAGGGCAGGCCCCTGGTCGAGGCCGACGTGGCCGAGAGGGTCGCCACTACGGGGCTCGTCGACTACCTTGTGAGGCTCGTCCTCTACAGTTACCCATGAGGTGGCTCTACGAGCTGCTCTTCGCGTCGGGGCTCCTCGCCATAGCGTCGTACATGCTCTTCTCGGCTGTCCCCACGACTGCGTTCACCGCCGTGGAGGCCCGCAAGGACGCCGCGCTTGCCCAGACCCTCGCGATGCGCATGGCGAGCGACGCCCAGTTCCTCAGGGTGCTCAACGACGCCATATGCACATGTGGGTCGGGCGACGCCGCGAGGTGCGACGCGCTCAGGGAGCTCGTGGCGAGCTACCTCGAGGCGCAGCTGGGGCTGGCCTACCTATACAAGCTCTCCGTGTACACGTACCGGGGGGAGGTGCCCACATGCCTGCTATGCAGGCCCCGAACAGGGAAACTCCTGGAGGTGTCGCGGGGCGGCGACTTTCCCCCGGTGTCCTCCTCAACCGTGTACGTGGTCCTACCAGACGGGTCCAGGGTCAGGCTGGAGCTGAGGATAGGATCGCCATGAGGGGACAGACTATAATCTTCGCCACGGTGCTTGTCGTCCTGTCGCTGATAGCCATATACCTGGCCTACACCAGCGTGGCGCTGGGGCCCCTTGCCCCCAACGTCGGGGGCATATACAACATGTACCGTGTCCCCCAGGAGGAGGTGGCCCGCACCATAACTGGACACGTGAGCTACATGCTGAGGTCGGCCGCGGCCAGGTACACAGGCGCGGTCATGGACCTGGGGGCCTTCGCCATGGCCCGGGAACGCGCCTATGCCAAGTGGTACCATGTTAACGTGACGCGGAGCCACTTGGACACGCTGGCCGAGTTCTTCGCACTTAACGCTGCCCCCCTAGGCACGTCGCTCACGGGCATGGAATACTACGTGAAGACCCACGGCTTCAATGGAACGTTGGGCGCCTATCCCCGCCGCGTGGAGCCGGTGCCCGACCACAGGCTCTTCGACCTGGTGGAGGGGGGCAGCGTCACGTTCCTCCGCGGGTCCCTGGCCAAGCTGCTCGTGTTCAACCCCGGCGTGTCTACTGTGGCGGAAGGCTACGTGGTCACCTACAGGGGGGACGTAAGGGAGCCCGTGGTGCCAGGGGAGCCGGGTAACAGGCTGTTGGCGGAGCTGCTGAGCAGAGGCGTCTCGGTGCCTGGATCGCCCAGCGACCTGTTCGTGGCCATACTGGCAGCCAATAGGTCGGCCATAGATAGGTGCGTGGACACAGGCCAGTGCGACCCGGACCAGATGTTCCTCCAGGTGGCGTGGTGGCCCGAGAAGTGGGGATGCCCCATATGCGGCGTACACGTCAAGGTGCCCGCGCCCATACCGCCGGGAGGCGCCCTGGAGTTGGCCCTATACTACGAGCCCTGGTCCTGGGAAAGGTACGACTCGACTACGGGGACCTACCTGATCTACGTCCGTGTGAGGACCGTGGTCGGGTATAGGACGCTTGCGCTGCAGTACCGGTTCAACGAGCTTGTGGACCCGCGCGCCGTGTTCCTCTACTATGCGGGCCCCGAGGACATAGCGGCGTGGTCCCGCGCTAGGACCGACACCGTGGTGGGCGGCGCCCTCTGTTGGAATCCCCCAAGGGGCTCGGTTAGGGGGTCTGTGACCGTGGTGACCGATCCGGACATGGGTAGGGCTGTCGAGGTCTCAGCGTTGTACTCAGGCGGATCGACCAACTGGGCGTTCAACGTGTACAAGCGGCTCGACGACATTAGGGCCCTCTACGACCCTGTTGGCCTCGCGTACCCATTCGACGGCTTCGCTGTCGAGGCGGCGGTCAGCCCGCTGGGAGGCCCAAGCGTTAGGCCGTTCCGCGTGGAGGCGTGGTCCCCAGACAGCGATCCCTCACGCCTGCATCCCGTGTGTGCGGCCCTGATGGGGATCCACGCCCTGGAAAACCCGGACATCTTCACCTGGAACATCCGTTTTCTGGCTGGGGGCGCCGTCTGGAACGGGAGGTCGTGGG
Source organism: Thermoproteales archaeon (assembly GCA_027002815.1). Lineage (GTDB taxonomy): Archaea > Thermoproteota > Thermoprotei > Thermoproteales > Thermoproteaceae > WANN01. Next base: position 2,205 of record JALWZH010000039.1, read on the forward strand.
ACGGTGGGGACATAGTGGCCTACGAGGCGGGCAGGTGGTACCTAGTGAGGGGGATTGTCGACGAGTCGAACTCCCGGGTGTTCCTACAGATCTACGACTACGATACCCTGACACAGATAGCCGGCAGGACGTGGGAGGGAGCTGCAGGGCTGATGCCCACGGTGTACCTGGTCCTGGGCACCGCGGTGGTGGACGTGCCGGCCAGCAACTCCCCGTGGATCGACCGGGCCCGCTACCTCTACGTCAGGGTGAGGCCCTACGTGTACCCCGAGCCCCAGGCGGCCCTGGTGCCCGTGGACTACCGGGGCTTCCCGGCCAGGGCTGTCTGGAGGGGCGTACTGGCCATGCCCAGGTCGCTTCTGACCGCCTCAATGGACCTCAACCTCACGGTCAGGAGCATGAGGGCCGAGCTCTGGGAGCTGTCCACGTCGCTGAACCTGTCCGTCGACATACTCGAGGCGCAGGTGACGGAGGTGGACCTCGAAGGTCACAGGGTACGCTACATGTACCGCGTGAACGTGACGACGGCGCGTCCGTATCTGGCCGGCGAGGCCCGGCTATACGTGAGGTACACTACGTCGACCGGCGAGACCACGGTCCAGCCGCTGCAGACCAACGTGGCCCTTTCAAGCCTTTACTGGGCCGTGCACGAGGCCTCCGTGGAGGTGCCGACCAACGCGCACCACGTGGTGCTCGTGTCGCTCCTGGGGGCCGAGGTGGCCGTGTCCCCGGGGAGGCCCAGAGCGTATGTATACGGCCTTGGGGACGGAACCTATTACATTCAGAACGTGGGGAGCGGCCCCCTGGCGCTCCTCGACACTGGGGACGTGCTGGTCGAGGTGGACACGCGGGGATTCGGCGACGTGCTGGACGTGGAGGGCCCGGCGCGCTACGTCATAGTCCCGCCCAACACGACTGTTAGGGTCTACGCGGCCGCCCCATGCGACTACTCGTGTTGGAGGGCCCTCATAGTGCCCTGGCAGAGGGACGCCCTGGTCGCCGTAACAAACGCCGCGTCGTTCTGCCCCGGGAACGACCTGCAGGCGTACTTCAGGGCTTTCTTCCCTGGCAAGGTGTCCGTGGACCGCTACGTGGTGAGGGCGCCCATGCCCATTGCGGGCGCGGGGGAGGTATACGCGCTGTGGGCGGGCTCCGCCCTCGCAATGGACTACTGGGTCGAGGACGCCAGCGGCACCCTCTGGGTGAAGGCGAGGCGAAGCCACGTGGGCGGATGGGACCTCACGGGCACGTCGATCCCCATCATAGTGTGTGGGGGGACCGACAAAGGGGACCCCAACGCCGTGTTCGACCGGTTCCTCGTGCCAAGCGGCGGCCTGGCGCCCATATACGTCTCCCTTGTCTCGTACCCCGACGGGGTGCTGGTCGAGTACAATGTGGGGTCCCCCGGCAACGTGTTGTACCACCTGATGCTCACCAACAGGACCAGCATATATTCATGTTCCTCTGTCAGGCGCGGCGACCTGAGGACATGCTACAACTTCTACCGGGGCGAGTACTGGTGGCAGTACGGGGACGTGTACTACGACCGTCACCTGTGGGAGAGGGAGGTCCCCGGCGGCGAGTACCTTTTCTCCATCGGCCTCAGGCACGACATGGTCCTCTACAGGATCTTCGCGGTAGGCGCCGCGGGGCTGGACGAGGCTTGGGTCAGGGGGTTCCCCAACTCGAGGGGCTACAGGGCGTACGCCTACGTGATCGCGTTGCCCGTCTGTGGGGACTGCAGTGTCAGGGTGAGGCCGTTCGCATGGCCGGAGCCCTTCACGGCGCCGTGAGGGGGCTTGAGTCCCTAGAGACGCTCGTGATAATGGCGTTCGTCGCTGTGGCCATCGCCGCGGTGACGCCCATAGTGGTGGACCAGCTCTCCAAGGCCAGGGCAAGCGCGGAAATGCAGATCTACGTGGGGTTCTTCTCGGTGCTTGCCGACAGCCTCGAGTCCGACTACGCCATGGGGGGCGTACAGCGGCTCTTCCAGTTCCCGGAGGCGCGCCTCGGCTCCCTGAGGGCCTACAACCTCACGTACGTGCTGGTAGAGGAAACGGCAAACTGTTTTCCCACCTTAACGCTGATAGTCCCCGCGCTGGAGTACAGGCTGGGGGTGCTGGTGATAGCCCCTGGGATCCTCAGGGGGGGACCGGGCCTACTGGCGCCGCTGGGCGACGCGATGTACATGGTCGAGAGCGACGGCCTCTCGGTGTCCCTGCGGCCCCGCGTGGTGTACCACAACGGTACCGGGGAAAAGTTCCTCTACGTCACCAACGGCTCGGTGGTGTTGTCGCCTGGCTACACGTTCACCGCCCTGCAGTACGAGGTGGGGAACCTCGAGTTCCTGGGCCCCTACACCTGTGGGGGGGCCAGGGCAGTGCTCATGGACCAACGCGGCGACAGGCTCGGCGACGTGTATCTGGGCGACGGCGACGTGTACATAGTCGTATCGCCCGTGGTCCTATACGTGAGATGAGCGTCTCCGTCCAGACAGCGATATTCATGTCCTTCGGTATAGCCCTCTCGGTCGTCGCGGCCCTCCTGGTCAACCTCCTGGTCAAGTCGGCCCTCGACACTTATGCGCAGCAGGTGGCGGACGCGGTTAGGGACGCCGTAGTGGCCCAGCTGAACGAGGCCATGCTCATAGGCTCTATGCCCGAGACGCGGAGGGCGGTCCTAGCCATCGTGCCCCCCCAGATAGCCATGATGCCCGGAGAGGCGCGTAGGTACTTGATCGCGGTGACCAACGTCAACGGGTCGCTGAGGGTTGACGTAGAGGTGGAGGTGTCAAGGGGGGCCATAACATCGCTGGCGTTCTCCACCGGGTACACGCATAACGCCACGTCCCTGGGACTCAATGTGACGGCCGCCTGCGCCGAGGGCCAGGTGGACCTGGCCGAGGGAGGCGCCAGGTGCACGCAGCCCAGATACGTCACTGTGGCCAAGCGGTGACATTACATCGATAATATCCGCTGGCGGGACAGGCCTTATTTTTATGTGAGGCCTGTCCAACCATGTACGTTGACCCCTCCGTGGCCCTCCTCAACGTGTCGTGGGGCGAGGCGGATATTGCCCGGATGGCGGACGTGGTGTACAGGTACGCGCCGCCGGACCACGCCGTGGACGCGGCCACAGTGGAGAGGAGGATACGCTCCTTTCTAGACGCGGGCCACTGGTCCGTCTTCGAGTTCATAGACGTGACGTTCCTAGTCGAGTGTTCCCGTGCCTGCACCCACCAGATAGTTAGGCACCGCATGGCCTCGTACTGGCAGGAGTCCCAGCGCTACGTGAGGTACGGCAAGGTGCCGCTGAGGATATGCGCCCCGCCGCCCCTCAGGGAAGGCATAGACGTCGAGGCGTACCACAGGCTCCTGGACGCCGGGCTGAGGCCGGAGGACGCGCGTTACATCCTCCCAAACGCCGCCTGCGCGCGGCTCCTCGTCAAGATGAACCTCCGCGAGGTGATATTCTCCTTTCTGGCCTTGAGGACGGGCCTAGGCGCACAGCACGAGGTGAGGCTCGTCGCGTGGGAACTGTACCGCCAGCTGAGGCCCCGCCTCCCCATAGCCATGGCCTGGGCCTGGGACCGCCTGCCGTCCCTACACCCGGACTACTGTCGGAACGCCGATAGGCTGGCCCAACTGCATGGGGGGCACGGCCACCCCACGGACTGCAGGTCCCTCTCCATCTGGGACGCGTACGAGGCCTGGGGCCTCCAGCCGCCTGGGGACCTGACGGAAATGATATATAGCTTGGCCGCGGGACGGGACGGTGGCGAGGCGTAGGAAGAGGGTCGAGGGGGGACCCAACCTCCTAGGCTATCTCGGCGGGGAGCCCCAGGGCGAGGGGGAACGCGCGGCGGCCGCTAGGACGGGCAGCGGGCTTGAGGACGAGGTGAGGAGAAGGATAGTGGAGCTGGGCAAGGTGTCCAAGGGGGACCTCTTCGCCTGGGCCAGGGACAGGGGCATACCGCTGAACGCGGTCATGCGTGCCGTGGACGCCATGTGTAGGGAGGGGCGGCTAGTGCGGAGGCTGGAGGACGGGGAGCTGGTGTACATGGTCAGGAAGTGACCCTCCACCCCTCCTGCCTGTACCTGTCCCCAAGCAGTGCACGTGCGGCGTGTTCCTCGCCTAGGTAGAAGGCGTGTTCCCCCATCAACTTAGCAGCCTCCCTTCTCAGGGCCGTCCTATCGTAGTCCAGTTCCCTGTAGAGGGTCCCGTCAGGGTAGTAGTGGGCCACTTTGTCCCCAAGCGTGTAGTTGCCCCTAGGGTCGAACACGTCCCTCCCGTAGGCGGCCCTCCAGTGAGCCTCGACCAGCCTGGCGGCGTTGCCGACGTCCCTGGAGTACACGTGGGCCGATGCCGACAGGGTGGCCACGACGGCCAGCCTATAGGGGACGCCCACGGCCTCACCGAGCCTCTCAGCGACGTGGTGGCCTAGGCGCGCCAACGCGTAAATGTTGGCTGGCCATGCACGGTACATGTCGTTGCTGCGGAGGTACCCGTACACGGAGAGCCAGTCGCCATGCGTCACAAACTGCACGGCCACTATGCACGGGGGGTCCCCCGACTCCGCGTCGCCAGGGGCCCATGTAGCCATGACGGCCCTCCTCGTGTGGGGTGCAGACGCCAGTTTCCGCAGGGCGGCCTCGAGCTGGTCCCCGTATATGTGGCCCCTAAACCTATGCCCATACCTGTACGCCACGCCATCGGGCGGCGGCTGCGGGTCCAACATGTCCCGGGCGTGGGCCTCCATGGCCCCCACGTCGTAGTGCCGGGCCAGCGCCTCGTCGGGCTCCGGGGACCTGCCCCACAGACCCCACTGGGCCACTAGCGCCGCCTCGAGGGCCGTGTCCCCGGCCTCTGTGGGCTTTGGGTACCCGTAGGTCAACACGTAGTCGAGGGCCTTCACCCATAGGT
>JALWZH010000040.1 GCA_027002815.1 Thermoproteales archaeon
GATGGAGACCACAGCGACTGCCACCTTGATGGGAATCACGCGTTGCACCTCCTTAAGTATACCCGGTATCTGCTCGTCAATCGGCTTGAAGGGGTCCACCGATATGCGGGCCCTTTCAAGCGCGTTCTCGACTCTCTGAGGGGGGACAGGGGTCTTGGTGCGCGTGTCTATGCAATTCCTGGCTATCCACTCGATTATCTGTTTGCGCTTCTCCTCGACAAGCCTCTTACGCTGCTCCGAGGTTATCGGTATCTCCCCCTCCTTGATTATCCTCTCGGCTATCCTCCTCACGTCGGTGGTCCCAAAGGCGCGCTGCATCGCCTGTTCAGACGCACGAAGCCCCTTCTTGGCGTCCCTGTAAATCACGTCGTGCACAAGTATCTTGTCTATACCCATGGGCTTGCCCAACCTGAACTCGAGCGCCAACTCGGGATCAACAAGCACCTCGAAGGTGTCCCCCCTCACCGTGAGCCGCGCAATAGACGGCTGCCTCTTACTCATGAGCATATCAGCGTGACCGGTAATAAAAATATTTGACACGTTGCATCCACGCCAAGGGACACACGGTTTACTTGGCAGCGTCCCTCACAGTCGCCGACCGTTCAGGCGCACCACGTTGTACCCAGGTACACACGTCGCACGTCTAGGTAGGTTGGCCGAACCTCAGTTGATGGTCGCCACATTACGTCCAAGACACGTCAAGCATGCAGTAAACATTGTGGCTCTGTTTCCGGGCCGAACCCAATATGGGCGTAGGCGTCAGCCCCTCGCCATCTCTATGTACTTGGCCAGCTCCTCGTCGGAAAGCCTAGTGAAAACCCTCTTTTGCACGTCGACGTAACCCACCTCCAGCTTCTCTACGTCTAGGGCGTCCAGGGCCGTGGACAGGGCCTTTATGCCCAGCAAGATGCATTCGCCTACATCTATGTCGTGCCTGTAATTACGCTCCAGGTACTCTATAATTGAAAGAGCGCCAGACCCGATCGCTGTGGCGTAGTAGCCAAGATATACGCCGCCGGGATCCGTCTGGAAAAGCCTCGGCCCATGCGCGTCGACGCCGCCAATTATCAGGGCGGCGCCAAAGGGCCTGGTGCCGCCGTACTGCGTGTACTGTTGCTTGAGGTCGCATATGCGCCTGGTAAGCAGCTCTATGTCTATAGGTTCGTCGTATAGGAAGCGGTGGACCAACGCGACCTCGCGCGCGTACTCCACGAGTATCCTGGCGTCGGCGAGGAAACCTGAGGGCGATACAGCTACATGTTCGTCTATCATGTATATCTTGTCTATGCTGCGCGGATCTACGAGGGGGCTTATCTTGCGCTTTTCGGCCACCAACACGACCGCGTCCCTACACTTAACGCCGAGGGTGGACCAGCCCCTTTTGACGGCCTCGCCGGCATACTCAACCTGGTAAATCTTGCCCTCAGGGCTGAAAATAGTGATTGCGCGGTCATACCCCATGCCCGAAGGCGTGAACATACCACGCTAACCCAGATCACTATATAAAAATTCCTTGACCGGCGCACAAACACGGCACAGCGCGCCCCAAAGGGGCCGACCGACTTGTGCGGCCCTAGGATGCTCGCGCCCCGGCGAACCTAAAAAGGCCCCCAATAATGGTCAACGTGCTGTCCGCCAGAGAGCTTGTGGCCTTCACGGCCGAGGTGATCTACGTGGTTTCCCGGTACAGCGTTTCGATGGACAAGGCCTTCCAGCGCGTGAAAAGGCGGTGGGGCGTCGGGAGCAAGACCGCATATGATGTTGTTGCGGACGTGCTGAGGAACTACTACCTACTCGATCACATGGCCGCTAAGATATTCGGGACGGCAAGCAATAAGGCGCTCGTCAAGGCGTGGCTACTGTGGAAGGGAAGGGAATTTTTCAGGAAGAGGAACGACGTGGACGCGTACATCAAGAAGCTCAGGAAATCCGCGAGGGAAACCCCTGACGACGTGCTCAGCGGGCTGAGGGACATGGACATGCATACGTATCTGGCCCTTGCCCATTCATACCCTCGATGGGTGGTGGAGGGCTTGGCCAAGTTCATGGATGGTGGGGAGGTGGGAGCGCTCCTCTCGGGGCTTAACAGGGAACACATATGGATACGCGTCAACACGCTGCTCGCAGACGTGGACAAGACAGTTAAGGCGCTGGAAGGGCAGGGCGTGTACGTGGAGCAGGACAGGGATGTGTGGTTCCTCCTGCGCGTCGTCGGCTCCAAGCGCCCGGTGCATAGGGCCGAGATATTTAGGACCGGACGGGCGATAATACAGGACAAGGCAAGCGTGTTGACGGTCCTCTCCCTGGCGCCCAGCCGGGACGAGCACGTGCTCGATGCATGCGCAGCGCCGGGGATGAAGACAAGCCTAATAATGCAGTTGACGGAGAACAGGGCAAGGGTCACCGCCGTGGACGTGTCCAAGAGGAGGGCGCGTAACATGGTGCGCCTGCTCAGGAGACTCGGCGTAGATCTGGAGCGCGTGGACATAATAGTGTCCGACTCGAGGCTCCTCGACATCAAGGCCTTTGACCGCGCGCTACTCGACGCGCCGTGTTCCAGCAGCGGAGCTGTGGGAAGGGACCCAGCCATAAAGGTGGCCCTTAGACGCCGGGAAAAGGTGCGCTGGTACGTCGAGGTCCAAAACGACTTGTTGCGCCGGTTGGCAGAGCTCGGCAAGCCCGTGCTCTACACCACGTGCAGCGTCCTCCCTGAGGAGGGCGAGGAAGTCGTGGCCCAGTACACCACCAGGAAACCTCTTGCGGTGCTCGCCGAGGCGTATGGGGGCATACGCGCTGGACGCACCCTGCCACACGTTCACCTGTCTGAGGGCTTCTTCATGGCGCTTGTGGAGCCCCAGCGGTGAGGGCCACAGTAAATATCTGGGCGGAGTAGATATATATATTATATATTGGCAACGTATAAATATAAGTAAAGAGTAATACGCGTGCCCCAACGTAGGGTCGACCTGTATTGGCTTGTAGGGGGACCGCAGGGCCGCGGCGTGGAGACCGCAGCGATGATATTCCTAAGGAGCGTGGCCGCCGCGGGTTATTATGCGTATGGGCGCAGGGAGTACTGGTCCAACATTGCTGGGCGCCACAGCTATTTCCTTGGCAGGATCAGCGATGTGCCCGTATGGTCGGTGAAGTCAAAGGTCCAGATACTCATGTCCATAGACGGGCAAACTGTGATAGAACACGTCAGGGACGTGGCTCCTGGGGGACTCGTCATATATAATAAGGACGAGGAGAACAGGCAGTTCGAGTCGTACACCATGTTCTCGAAGAAGACCATGGCGAGGCTCACGAAGCATTTTAAGGAGGAGGGGGTCGAGACCACGGTCAAGGGCGCCGTGGAGCTATACAAGCGCAACGGAGCGCGTGCGCTTGGCGTCTCCTATAATGAGCTCCTGAGAAAGGTTGGTGAACGGATTGGGATAAGGGACCTAATAACGCTGGGAAGATTTGTAAGCACGCTTAGCGTTGCCCTAGGCGCTGCGGCGCTGGGACTTCCGAAGGAGGCGTTGAGGGCGGGCGTCGAGTTCAGCCTAGGTAAAAGGCCCAACATAGTGCAACAGAACATGGAGGTGGTTAACGTGGCCTATGAGGCCGTGGAAAACGTGTTCAATCTTGGCGCGGCCGGCGCCGAGAGGGGCAAGGCAATACTTTGGAACGGCAATGAGGCGGTTGCTGTGGGCAAGATAATGGGTGGCATAAGGTTCGTGAGCTTTTACCCCATAACGCCCGCCGCCGACGAGGCGCTCTTCATCGAGTCGAGGCCCTCTGTCGAGCTCGATCCGAGCCTTGAGGAGGCTAGGCTGGTGGACCGCTTAGGGGTAATAACAATACAGGCTGAGGACGAGCTCGCGGCCGTCAACGCGGCCAGTGGGGCGGCTATAGCAGGTCTCAGGGCCAGCACAACCACGTCTGGCCCGGGCTTCAGCCTGATGGCCGAGGGCATATCGTTCATGGGCATGGCAGAGGTGGGGGTCGTAATAACGCTGTGGATGCGGGGGGGCCCCTCAACGGGCCTGCCCACGAGGACGTCGCAGGCGGACCTTAGGTTTGCCCTGCACACAGGCCACGGCGAGTTCCCGCGAATAGTGCTCGCCAGCGGCGACGTGGAGGAGGCGTTCTACGACGCGATCAAGACCGCCAATTGGGCCGAGCGTTACCAGGTCCCCGTGATACATCTGCTGGACAAGAACCTGGCGTCGTCCTACATGGTGATGCCGCTGCCGAGGTACGACGATATAAGGGTCGAGGCCGCGCCGGCAGAGGTGTATAGCGAGCCCCTCTTGGTGCCCAGGTACGACTATCCTCTGGGGGGCCTCCCACGTCGCATCGTGTTCGGGGTCTCGAACGCATATATACATCTGGCCGGCAACGAACACGACGAGTACGGCGACGTGGACGAGGACGCTGAACTCGCCCGCACCATGCAGGAGAAGAGGCTTAAAAAGCTGGAACTAATAGACCGCGAAATTCCGGACGAGGAAAAGGTGAGGATATACGGCAATCAAAACAGCGATGTGGCCATCGTGTCTTGGGGAAGCACAAAACGCGCGATACTGGACGCGCTGGACGAACTCGGCGAAGACCTCATGTTCGTCCAGCTCAGGATGTTCCAGCCGTTCCCGGCGACTCCTGTAAGGGAGGCACTGCGCAGAGTCCGCAAGGTGATATTCGTGGAAAACAACTACATGGCTCAGGGGGCCTCGGTTCTGAGGGAAAAGACGGGCGTGGAGCCCGACACAGTGATAGTAAAGTACAACGGGCGTCCATTCACCGTGGACGAACTGGCACAGCTGATAGACTCGGCTTTGAGGACCGGCGAGAGGAGGATAGTGGCATATGGGGAGCTCTAGCACTCATAAATTTTAATATTATAGTAAACGGTATTTGGCTGTATGTCCTCAGTCAAGGTGACCTTGAGGCGGACCCCGGCGGACTACAAGACCGGCTCCATGCCGGACTGGTGTCCGGGCTGCGGCGACTTCGGGATACTACAGGCACTCCTTAACGCGTTCGCCGAACTTAACTTGGACCCGGCCAACACGGTGCTCGTCTCGGGGATCGGTTGCTCCGCCAAGATCCCACATTACCTCAAGATCGTCGGCGTGCACACGCTTCACGGGCGCGCGATACCCTTCGCCATGGGCATAAAGCTGGCCAATCCCACCCTTGAGGTAATAGTAGATGGGGGAGACGGGGACCTCTTGGCCATTGGGGCCGGCCACTTCGTGGCACTGGGCCGCCGCAACCTGGACATAGCAGTAATAATGCACGACAATGCGGTGTACGGCCTCACAAAGGGTCAGGCGGGCCCCACGCTTCCCAGAGGCATAAAGGTCAAGGCCATACCGAGGCCCAACGTGCACGATGCAGTTAACCCGGTCCTACTGGCGCTCGCCTCGGGGTACACGTTCGTCGCGCGTACCTATTCCTATGACATTAAACACCAGGTGGAGGTCATAAAGCAGGCGATACAGCACAGGGGGGCAGCCCTCGTGCACATCCTCCAGCCCTGTCCCACGTACAACACGTTCCAGACCCGGGAATGGTACGAGCAGCGTATATATAGGATCGAGGAGGAGGACCCTGGATGGGACCCAGTGGTGAGGGACCCGGGCGATGCTTGGGATAAGTACAATAGGGCCGTGAACAAGGCGTTGGAGTTCGGGGACCGCATACCCATCGGAGTGTTCTACAAGAATGAGACCGTGCCCACCTTCGAGGAGCGCGTGGCGGAGTCTATACCTTCCATGTTGAGGGTCCCCCCAGTCATGCAGCCCATAGCCACAAAGGATGGGAGACCCCTCATAACGATAGAGAGGTATCTCCCCGATCGCATAGTATAATCGCACGGGCCGTTAAACCCAAGCCCCCGCGAAGACAACTCGCCGATGCCTCTTGGCCGACAACCTTAATGAAATTTTAATATTTCCCCCGAAGTGTATTGTGATGGACGATTACGTGAGGGCCGAGGTCGTGGATGTTGTAGAGGCCCTTGACGCATATGGGCATGCTGTGGGCGTCGTTCTGCTGGGCTCGGACGAGTGGGATGACAAGGTGCTCCCCATATACATCGGCATGCAGGAGGCCTTCTCTATACTTAAGGGACTCGGCAGAGTGGACTTCGAGCGCCCGCTCACCCACGACCTTATGGTCAACGTGCTTGAGGAGCTAGGCATAACCATAGAGAAGATAACCGTGGACACAATAATAAACAACGTGTACATAGCGACCATACATGTCGACAATAAGGGTAGGAAGTTCACCGTGGACGCGCGGCCAAGCGACGCCATAGCATTGGCGGTAAGGTTAGAGGCTCCCATATATGTGTCCAGAAAACTATCGAAATATATTGAGGACTTGGAAAAGTTCAAGACGTCCAGCTCCCAGTAGCGGTGGGGAGCAGTGCGGTCGGGCCTAATTAATAAGTAGGGGATGCGGACATGTCATGGGGATCCTGGTGCTCGTGGACCATGGCCCAATGTTCGGGATCCTGGCCGCTAGGTCGTGGAAGTTGGGGAACGGCGTTTATTACATGGTCGACGAGCCATGTATATATATTGCGGAGCCGGTGGAGGAAGGCGTGATCTTTAGGGCCGATGCGCGGGACCCAGACCTCCACGCCAGCTGTGTGGACAGGCTCCGCAACGTAGTGGAGTCGATGATCGACGAGGTGCCCGGGGCCCAGACCGTAGAGAGGCTCGACCTCACCGTTTAGGGGAAGAAGTACCTGTCGTACCCCGCGGCGCTGCACCTGATTACTAGACGTGCCTCGACGAGTTCCCTTATGGCGTTGTGGGATTCCTCTGGCGTGATGCGCCTGTTCTTGGCGGCCGCCATGTAATTGGCGAAACACGCCTCGAGGGACCCGTACGGAAGTGCAACGCCCACAGCCACGTCGCCGCCCCTCACGGCTATGGACCCAAAGGCCTCCAGGTTGCCGGACAGCTCTAGGAAGGAGAGCAGCTCCCTTCCGAGCTCAGTGAGAGCCTCTGAATCAGGCCTAAACGCCTCCCTGAACCTGTGCCGAAGGCCCTTAACTACCTCGGCGTATCTTGGCCTCCCAGAGTCGTCGAAACAGG
>JALWZH010000041.1 GCA_027002815.1 Thermoproteales archaeon
CACTACGCCCCACACACCCCACGTACAGCCCACACACGACCAAACGTTCTTCGGGCCACACCCAGGCACGCCCAGCGCGGAATCCACACCACGCCTAACCCCCCCCCGGCCAGCCGCCCGGCCAGGATATCAGTGGGCCTGCCCAGGTAGTGGTGGAGGACCAGGCAGCACAGGCCCCCCTCACCGCGCCTAGCCACGACACGGCGCACAGCCTCTACAAGCACCCCCACCGAGTACCTAGAAACATCGTGCCCCAACTCCGCATCCACAAGCCGGTCAATGTCCCAGGGAACATATGGCGTCCCCAAGAACACCATGGAGACGCCACGAGACCACGACCCTACAACCACGGGACATTTCAAGGTTTCCGCCCCGGCACGGACCGTCACCTGCGTAGGGCCAGCATGGCTATGGACACGGCGAGGAGCATTGCGGAGAGGGCCTCCACTAGGAGGGCCGCCGACGTGAAGGAGAGGCGTATGTACCTGGTCTCGTTGAATATCTGGGCCACGTACAGTCGCCGCCCCGGCCATCCCGGCCAGGCCCTTCCCCGGGTACCCATGTCCAGGTAAGGGTCCACAGTATGGACAGGCCGTGGAGGAGGGCCGGCTCGCTGGACGTGTCCCCACCGTACCTAACCCACCTCCACGACCCTGGCCGCCAGGCACAGCGCCTGCGCGGAAACCCCCATCCAGGTCTCCTCGAGGGTCTCCGGGGCCCCCTAAACCCGTTCCCGGTCCCCCATCCTGACCCCTAACCACGGCGGCCCGTGGAGCGGCCCCTCCACCGAGCCGGATACCCACATCCATGCCGCCCCCGGGCACTGGCGCCCCTCCATGTCGAGCCCACTGCAATGTAGCCCGGACATGTGGACGCGCCGCGGCGCGCCCCGTGAAGGGCGGTGGGACACCCCACACACGTATGCATAGCAAATTATAAAAATCAGCGTTATTAGGAGCGGTGTCTATGATGGCCGTTCCTAGGCGTGGGGGGACCGCCGGAGACTTTCCCACGCAGGGGCCTTTCTCCCCCGAGCTCACCGTCGTGGTGCCGACCTACAACGAGGAGCGGAACGTGCCCCGGCTCCTGGCCGCCCTGGACGAGGCCCTGGACGGGGTACCCTACGAGGTGGTCATAGTGGACGACGCGAGCGCGGACCGGACCCTCGACGCTGCCGCGGGGGTCCCCATCAGGGGCCGGCTCAGGGCCGTGAGGAAGCCGGCCAGGACCGGCAAGCCCAGCTCCCTCGCCATCGGCCTGGCCCACGCCGAGGGGCGCCACGTGGCGTTCATAGACGCGGACATGGAGTACCACCCCCGCGTGCTCCGCGAGATGCTGAGGGCCGCCGCCCACGCCGACATAGTAGCGGCCAGGAGGAGGGACAGGAGGCCCCTCCCGCGGCGCCTCACCTCGACGGGGGCCCGCCTCCTCACCAAGCTGCTGGTCCCCGAGCTCAGGCGGCTGGGGGACCCAACCACCGAGCTGGTCCTCGCCAGGAGGGGCGCCCTGGACGGCCTCGAGGGGAGGCTCACACACATCAAGCCCATCACCTACGCCCTCCTCGACGCGGCAAGGAGGGGCCTAAGGATAGCCGAGGTCGACGTGGACGTGGAGCCCCGGACACAGGGCACGAGCAGCTTCAGGCCCCGCTGGGTCCTGGCATACGCCAGGCAGCTCATGGACATGTCCAACTGGCTCCTCCCCAAGTACATCGCCGTGGCCCTAGCCGCCGCCGCGGTGGCCCGGGCCCTCAGCCCCATCCTAGGCGCCGCCAGCCTCGCCGTGAGCCTAGCCCTAAGGTACGCCCCCCTGAGACGCCACCTACGCCTACCCACCCTCCTAGCCGCGGAAGCCGCGTCAACCACCGCCAAACTCGCCCTCATGCCCCTGGCCGGCCCCATGGCCCTGGCAGTGGCCGCCGCCCTGGAAATCGCCCTGATAGCCGCCCTACGGTGAGGATAGTGGGCCACTACGGGCCCCACGGCCCCGGCACAGCGTACGTGGACGCCGCCAAGATAGCCACGTACATGCCCAACAC
>JALWZH010000042.1 GCA_027002815.1 Thermoproteales archaeon
CACCGCGAATCCCTGCCTCCACCCCCTCAACGACCATGCAGCTATCAGCGCGTTCATGGGGCCGGGAGGAACAGCGAGCGAGTAGCCCAACAACATACCTAGCATCCAGCCGCCCATGGGGTCCACCGAAGTACCTACGCTACCCTTTATATCGGTTTGGGCATAATTTTAATTACGGTTCATCGCAACGGTAACGTGCTACGACCAGGGGAAATCTCCTACAGCGATGCCGTAGAACTCGCCGAGGCCGACTTCAGGGCACTTGCCAAAGTGGCTGGAGAATACACAAGGAGGGAGATAGGCGAGGCGATCACCTTCGTCAACAATATAGTGGTCAACTACAGCAATGTATGCGTGGCGAAGTGCCCCTTCTGCGCCTTCTACCGTCTTCCAGGCGCCGAGGGGGGGTATACGAGGAGCGCAGGCGACGTGGTCAAGGTGGTCAGGGAGGCGCATACCGTCATGGGCGTTACGGAGCTGCACATAAACGGGGGGTTCAACCCCGAGCTGACGATCGAGTACTTCGAGGACCTTTTCTCCGCAGTTAAGAGGAGCAGCCCCATCACCATCAAGGGCCTTACAATGGCGGAGGTTGACTACTACTCGAGGCGGTGGCGTATGAGCTACAGGGAGCTTTTGGAGAGGCTCAAGTCGGCGGGACTTGACGCCATCGCGGGCGGCGGAGCCGAGATTTTCAGCGAGGAGGTCAGGCGCGTCATATCGCCCAACAAGGCGGCCGGCGAGACGTGGCTCAGGATAGCCGAGGTGGCCCATGACATGGGCATACCGAGCAACGCCACCATGCTCTACGGCCACGTTGAGGATGTTCGCCACATAGTGGACCACATATTGAGGGTGCGGGAGCTCCAGGAGAGGACTGGGGGAATCATGATGTTCATACCGGTCAAGTTCGTGCCGTGGAACACTGAGCTATACAGGTCAGGCAAGGTGGGGGGACCCGCGCCGCCCACGCTGGACGTGAAGGTGGTCGCGCTGGCCCGTATAATCCTCGGCGCCACTGTGAGGAAGATAGGGGCATACTGGCTTTCTGTGGGCAAGAGGCTTGCGTCTACCCTCCTCAATGCGGGGGCCAACGACCTCGTGGGCACCATGATAAACGAGTCCGTGCTCTCCTCCGCAGGCGCGCAGGAGCGCACCACGGTGGACGAGTTGGCGCACATAGCGAGGGAGGCCGGCGGGAGGCCAGCGCTAAGAGACACGTTCCACAGGATAATACGATACTTCTGAAGGCTGCCAGAGGCGGCCCCGTGACGGCCGGCCTTTGACAACCCTTGAATATTCTCCATTCGGGCCAGATTTTGGATCGATTTTGGCAAATGCATATATCGTAAAAGCGGCCGCGACCTCATGGATAGGCGGGTAGTGGCCATGGGCATAGTGATAGTGGTTTTAGCGATAGCCCTAGTGGCGTCAATGACGCAACGCGCGCAGGAAGTGGTCACGACCACCGTCACGCAGACGCTTACCACGGAGGCCACGGTCACCGAGACCGTGACTGAGAGGGGGCCCACGGTGACCGTCACATCGGTCCAAACCGTGACCGAGAGGGTCACCGAGACTGTGACCGCCACCGTGACCGCGGCCCCTCCGCCACAGGCCGAGCCCGCCCTGATCGAGATTGCGGAGGCCGAGATTATGGTGAATGGGAGCAGGGGGGCCACGGCGTATCTAGGGCCCATAATAGTCGTCATTAGGCCCGGCACCTACGTGTCGGACGGAGAGATGGTGGAGGACACGTATAGGTTTTCCATAGTGCTCTATTCCGTTGACGGCGTTGGGCCAAGCCCGGACGGCGAGGAGCCGGTCTTTGCCTTTGCCTTTGCTGTAAACGGCGAGGTAACGCCAAAATACACGTTCGTGGACGAACAAGGAAACCCAAAACCACTCATAACCATGATCTTCGCGCCTACCCGTTGGCGTAGCTGGACCTGGCTGGGATTCAGGGACGAGGGTGACAGACTGGTTGGCGGGGACTATAGGTTCCCCAACATGTACCATGTGGCCGGCGCCAATGTGCTTGTTAACACCCAGTTCATTAAGCCGGTCCCATGGATAGTCGTGGACACTGGCTCCCCCATGGATGTGCAGGTGGATAGGCGCTCCCTCCCCGTAATGGGGGCCGCGGATGGGCCGGCCCTGGTGCCCATAGCCGAGGCCTCGGCCATGGTAAACGCGAGTATGGGCGCCGCAGTAATGCTTGGGGACATAGTCGCCATAGTGACGCCCGGCACCTACGTGTCGGACGGAGAGATGACACTGGACATGTACAACTTCTCCGTTGTAAGGTACCTCGTTTCCGCAGTTCCCGGTCCCACTGAGGACGAGCTGCCGATATACGCCTTTGCCTTTGCTGTAAACGGCGAGGTAACGCCAAAATACACGTTCGTGGACGAACAAGGAAACCCAAAACCACTCATAACCATAATACTGGACGACGAAGCGTACACCTCGTGGACGTGGCTGGGGTACGAGGACATGGGGGGCATCCTAGCCAACGGCGAGTACCGTTTTAGGAACGTGTGGTTGCCCGGCGACTGGTACATAGTGAACACGCAGTTCATCAAACCGGTTCCATGGGTGGTCACGGCCAAGTTCATGCCCGGCCAACGCGAGGAAGTCGCCGAGCTGGCCGTGGAGATGCAGGACTTCAAGTTCGTCCCTGACACCATAACCGTGAAGCCGGGCCAAAGGGTGAGGCTCACGCTGACCAACAACGGGTATTACAGGCACAACTTCGTGTTTGAGGCGGCCAACGTGGAGACCCGCCTACTCAGTCCGGGGGAGAAGCTGGTGGTGGAGTTCACCGCGCCCACGGAACCAGGCGAATACATGTTCTACTGTGGGCCGCATAGGGGGCTCGGAATGGTGGGCAAGGTCGTTGTAACGCCATGAAACCATATTAACCGCCTTGTCGTGTCGTTCATGTCCCTATGGACAATAGACCTTTTTTTGGCCTCCCTGGAAGTGGTACTGTCCATACTCATACTCATGGCATACCTAAAGCTTTGGCGGACCCAGATAGGCAAAATCCTTGTGACCATGGCCCTGGTGTTCCTCGTCCACGGCGTCGTGATGATAGTGGCCTTCTCCATGTGGTCCATGCACTACCGCGAGTACGTGGCGTTGCCCTCCATGGCCATTGCGCTGAGCGGCGTCGTGGGACTGGCACTCCTGTACTACATAACTAAGATGTAGCCCTCGGCCGCCCCTTGGCTTGTGACGGGCGGAACCGGAGAAAATTTTGATAGATTTGGTAAAAAGAATATATTTCGGAGGGTCCACGTAAGGCATGGGCAAACATTTGTTGGTAATAGTGGTCGCCGTAATAGCCATAGTTGTGGCCATAGTGGCCCTGCTGGCGGCCAATTACTATCCCGCGCCGAGCCCTGGCGGGGGCGCCGGCGTGTATGGGGGCGATGAGTACGGCGGGGGCGCCCCACAACAAGAGGCGACGCCCGCCAAGAGCCCTGAGCGCACCGTGGAGATAAGGCTGAGGGACTTCTCTATATCGCCCGGCACCATAAGGGTTAGCAGGGGGGAGACCGTGAGGTTCGTGGTTATAAACGAGGGAAATGCGCGCCACAACTTCGTCATACCTGCCCTCGGCGTAACCATCCCGAGCAGGGGGCTGCTGAGCAATGGGGATAGCGCAGAGGCCACGGTGACTATAGACCTAGAGCCCGGCGAGTACGAGGTGTACTGCGGCCCCCATAGGGACATAGGGATGGTGGCCAAGTTGGTCGTAGAGGGATAGCGCCTAGATTCGGATAAAACCAGGATATTTCTAATATTTGTGTGGCTAGATAGGCACGGCCTACGTAGGCTCCTGATGTTCGTACTCATAGCTACTAGGGGTGGACGCGTGAGGTACATGATACTCAGGTCCCTCCGTTCAATGCCGAAAAACGCAAATAAGCTGGCCTCGGAGCTCAACCTCAACTATAAGACCGTGAGGCACCACCTGGACGTGCTCATGAAGAACGGTCTCGTGGAAAGGGTGGGAGAGGGCTACGGCGCGCTGTTTGTTTTGTCGCCCCTCATAGAGAGGAACTGGGACGTGGTGGAGGAAGTGGGCAGATACCTGGACAAACAAAGCTGAGAAACGCAGTTTACTGCTGGGATCCGCCAACCCTCGCAGAGGCACATATGCGGCTGTTAATGTTAGCGAGCGTCGGTGCCAACCGCATCACTTGCTGGGAGATGTAACTCCAAGATAGACACAGTTGAGTCCCACGTCTGAGGCCGCCTCGCACAGCCTCTTGTCCCCCGTATAAAAGTCGGTCGCATCTATGCGCTTGGCACTTGCCAACTGTATTGCATCGGCAATGTAGAGGTGAAACTCCCCAATATAGTCCAAAGACGTCTTCAGTATGCTGAGCGTCAACGGTATCACGTGGCATATCTTCAATCTCACCATTCTCCGCGTTTCGCTCAACAGAAGTCTCCTTAACGTGGCATAGAGTTGCTCATCGTTAAGCTTCCGCGATACCTTACCAAACACCGAGAGGACTTCCCCTATGTTAAAGATGCTGAACGCGACCGCCAACTCCCCATTGTAGGCCCCCATGTACAATTCCTTTACAATGTCGGAACCTGCCTCTCTTAGATAGCGCTTAACGATGGCGCTACTGTCCAAGTAGCTTATTGGCACGCCCATCCCTCAACTCCCTCACAATCGATGAGGATTCAGTGCCAAGATCTATAGGTTCCAACTCGATTGGGGCATTGTAATCCTTAACCGCAACGTCAAGCAACTCCAATAAACCGATCTCAAGGTTTTCCCTGACAATGACCTCGAGAAGGTCTGATACATCTACACCCAACCTAACCGCCTTTTCCCTAAGCGAAAGCCAAACATCCTCGTCGATGTAAATGCTAGTCTTAACTTTTCTGCCCATATACAGTCGAAGTTTTATAATCTATAAGTATTTCCTTCTAGACTGATAATATCCAAGACCGAAATACAGCGCTTCACCACGGCACCCGCCCATCCTTATTGCTGGGATCTTCCATGTCGACGTGGAACGCCGGGCTGTTTTTCAAATCCGCTGGGTAGGGCTATGAAGGCCGTTATCCCAATGCATTAGCATGTTGAAGACGGCCGTACGGACGATAATCCATCAAAGCCATGGGCGCAGTCGCAGTTCCTCGCCGCGTCCAGAGCCTTCAAAGTGGCCAAAGTGGGATCGGGCCGGCCCGCACCAACCAACACAAGCTGGAAGGTTGACACAGCCACGGTGACCCCATCTAAACAGTAAAGACGTGGACTGTGGAAAATGGCGGGCCCGCCGGGATTCGAACCCGGGCCCTCCGCAGTTGGCCTTCTACGGCTCCGGAGGTTCGGCGACTCCTCGGTCACCGCCGCTCTATCCGCTGAGCTACGGGCCCAGGAAAACTGCCATCACGTAAATTTAATCGTTACCCTCAGAAAAGGCGGTTGGCAGCCTACTATATACCATATAAATAGTTATTATATATATATGTCTGTACAACGAATTCCGAAACCATACATTCGTTTTCGCTTAGATCACGTGGAGCATAATGTCTTTATGAAACTTATGCTGCGGAAGGTATGGATATATTTTCCGATACGATAAAATATATTCCCTATTTATTGCGCATGCCGCAACCGGTAGAAATAGACCTCGTGTCAACCCTCTGGGTGCTGTTGGCGGGCATACTTGTGTTCCTCATGATACCCGCAATAGGAATGCTGGAGGCGGGTCTCATACGCCGTAAGAACGTCATCAACGGCCTAATGAAGGGACTGCTGGCAGTCATGGTGTTTTTCCCAGTGTGGTTCGCCGTGTTCCCACTATACTTCGGCGACCTGTTAACTGAGGGATACTACCTGCTTGACGGTGGGGGCATACCGGGTCTCATCTACGCGTTTTTCCTTGGGACCTTCGGAGCGGTGACCCTGGCCCTGATATTCGCCGGGATACCGGAACGCGTCAGGTTCGGCGGTTGGATAGCCTTCTCAGTGTTCTTCTCCGCTGTTCAGTGGCCCCTAATAGCCTCCTGGGTATGGGGAGGAGGGCTACTCGCCACTCTGGGCGACATAACCGGCCTGGCCCCAGGCCTTGGCCTGGTGGACTTCGCGGGGGGCACAGTGGTGCACGCGTATGCCGGCATCGCGTCTCTGGCGGCCCTGATGGTCATAGGCCCCACAATAAGGAGGATGTACAGGAACGGCGGTGCCATGACGTCCATAAGCGCAAGGGAGGAGGTCGTGTATAAGGAGTACATCGAGATGCGCAGCGTCAACCTGCCCCTAGCCATAATAGGCACCGCGCTGCTCTACTTCGGGTGGTTCGGCTTCAACGGCGGGTCTGCCCTGTCCGTGAGCGTCCAGACAAGCTACGCCATAGCGAACACGGCAATAGCGGGCGCGCTTGGAGGCATTATAGCGGTCGCCCTGCAGAGGGCCCTGGACGGCACGTGGGGTCCCGTGATGGCGATCAGCGGCATAATCGGCGGCCTAGTGATGGTTACCCCGCTGGCGGGCTTCGTGGGGACGGCCACCGCGTTTCTAGTGGGCCCCCTAGCCGGCATAGTCACCTACTTCGGGTTGAAGGCGGTGGAGAAGTGGTACGTCATAGACGACCCAGTTGGGTCGTTCCCGGTGCATGGGTTCAACGGCATAGTGGGGAGCATGCTGGTGCCGGTGCTCTCCGACCCGTCCATTGGCGGACTTGCAGGGCTGATCTTTGGCGGTCCTCCTGGATGGATCGCAACCCAACTGATAGGCATGGCCATAGCCCTCGGGCTGGTCTTCGTGACCACATACGTGCTGTTCCTCGTGCTGACTAGGGGAGGATTTAGGGTGAGGCCTGAGGAGGAGATAGCTGGGCTCGACGTCGTGGATCATGGCACTAAGCTGGAGGAGATATGAGCTCGGTACTGGTTAAGGCTGTAATCAGAAGGGAGAGGCTGCCCCACGTGCTTGCGGCGCTCAAGGGTGCAGGCTATATTGGGGCTACCGTGTACAAGGCGGAGGGGATGGGGGGAGAAG
>JALWZH010000043.1 GCA_027002815.1 Thermoproteales archaeon
GGCCGCCCTGGGCCGGGTGGACGCGCTGGT
Organism: Thermoproteales archaeon; assembly: GCA_027002815.1. GTDB lineage: Archaea > Thermoproteota > Thermoprotei > Thermoproteales > Thermoproteaceae > WANN01. The sequence continues at coordinate 31 of JALWZH010000043.1, forward strand.
GTGCACCGCGGGGGTGGGCGAGGTTCGGGTGGAGACCTTCCGCACGGCCGCGGGCGAGCCCCAGACGCGCCTGGAGCTGGCCCTCACGGCGCCCGTGGACTACCGCATCGACGCCGCCGGGGAGGACCTGGCCATTCGCATCGCGCCGCGCGGCGGGGAGCCCGAGGAACGGCGCGGGAGGGGCGCGCCCCCACGTAGGGGCGGTGCGGATAGGTAAAAATTGTTTTTGATTGGCCTGGCGAAAAATATATTTTTTCATGAAATATTTGTCGAATGGACGTGGCCATCGTTGGGGGAGGCATCGTGGGGCTCTTCACGGGGTACCACCTGCTTAGGGAAGGCGCATCGGTGACCATATTCGAGAAGGCGGGCCTTGGGCACGGGTCCGTACACGCGGCCGGGCTCCTGGAACCCTTCAGGATCTGGTACAACAGGCTCAACACCCTGTCCAACATAAAGAAGATGCTCAGGTTTCTGAGGACCGGCGCCACCGCCGTCAGGAGCGTCGACCCGTACTGGTTGGCCACGTTCATAAGGACGCTTGGGAAGGAGCCGCCCAGCGAGGCCTGGGACTTCATGAGGTCCGTCGCCTCCTATTCCTGGGAGATGTACAGGGCCATGGCCGAGGAGAAGAACGACTTCGAGTACGGGGTCCCCGGGTTCATAGAACTGTACAGGTCCGAGAGGGACCTCGAGGCCGCGCTCGCCGAGATCAAGCGCACCCCCCTTGGGGGCGACGTGGAGACGGTGGAGTGGCGGGGATACGCTGGGGCCATAAGGTACAACGACGTGGCGGTCCTCTCCACGGAGCGCTTCATAGAGAGGATGAGGCGGGAGCTGGCCGGCGCCAGGGTCGTCGCCGCGGAGGTGACCGGGGTGGACGCGTCGGGCCGCGTCTTCGTGGGGGGTAAAGAGTACAGGTACGACGTAGTGGTGGTGGCGGCAGGCGTGTGGTCGAGGAGGCTGGGCCTGCCCGTGGCCCCCTTCAAGGGCTTCGGGTGGAGGGTCAAGTCGGCCTCCAGGCCCCAGACGCCCACGTTCGACGTGGACGGCGGCTACATAGTGGTGCCCTTCTCCGAGTGGACCAAGGTGACGGGGGGCTTCGACCTGGACGGGGGCCCCTCAGAGGACAGGGCGGCCCTTTTCCTCGAGAGGGCCAGGAACCTCACGGACGTGCTCGACGTGGTGGACTTCGCCAAGGGGTACAGGCCGTGCACCCCGGACGGGTTCCCCATACTGCTCAGGGACGGCGACGTGGTGGTGGCCACAGGCAACTGTAGGCTGGGCTGGTCGTATGGGCCCGCCATGGGCAAGCACGCAGCGGACCTCGCCCTGGGCAGGGCCAAGTCCTTCCCGTACATGGACAGGTACAGGCCGAACATGGCCAACGCGAGGAAAGGCGGCGCCGACTAGCCGCGCCTTGAAAAGCAGGTCCGGGTGCCCAGGTGGCACGCGGCGCCTACCTGGACCACCTTGAGGAGCACAGCGTCGCGGTCGCAGTCGGGGATGAAGTCGACGAGGTACTGGTAGTGCCCGCTGGTCTCCCCCTTCATCCAGATGGCCCTGCGCGTGGTGGACCAGTAGTGGACTATCCCCGTAGTGAGGGTCCTTATAACAGCCTCCCTGTTCATGTGGGCCACCATAAGCACGTCGCCCCCCGCATGGTCCTGCGCAACGGCTATGACCGTGCCGTCTATGTGCCTGTACCACAGGGAGTCCGCGATCTCCACCGCCCTCTTGTACGGGAGCATCACCGTCCCAGCTCCCTGACCATGGCGTCCAGGGCCCTAAGCCCAAGCCTGCTGCTCTTCTCCGGGTGGAACTGCACGCCCATCTTCCCGGGGCCGCACACCGCGGCCACGTACCTCTCCTCCAGGTCCACGTAGGCGTCCCCGACCTGGCCGTACGGCACCCCATAGCTGTGCATGAAGTAGTAGTACCCGTCCTCGAAGGGACAGTCGCCAACGACCTTCACGTACGACCACCCCATGTGGGGGACCTTGGGCGCCCTCACCCTCACAGCCCTGCCCGGGAACACGGCGAGTCCCCTGCCCTCGCCCTCCTCGCTCCCCTCGAAGAGCAGCTGCATGCCTAGGCATATCCCGAGCACGGGCTTGTCGCGGAGCACGTGCGCCAGGCCTGACACTACACCGGCGGCGACCGAGTAGGCGCCGACGCCGGGCAAGACCACCACGTCGCTGTCCTCCAGGGTCCTCGGATCGTTCGTGACGAGCGTTTCGTGGCCCAGCCTCCTGAGCGCCCTGAGTATGCTCCCGATGTTCCCCACCGTGTAGTCGAGCACGGCGACCTTCACGGGGGCTTAACCGGGCCTGCCAAATTAATGTTTTGGGTTGGACCGCGCCGCGACCAGCCCGCGGTACATATAAATTTCCGGGCCCATGCAACGTCGGTAATGATGAGTAGGACCCGGTCAGCACCAGTGGCGAGGGCTCGATTCTGAACCGGCAAACAGGGATCAGTCGTACGCAGTGAGCTCGTCTATCTTTTCCTCGGCGTACTCGGCCAGCCGCTTGACTATCTCGGACTCCCTTATGAGGTCCCTAATAGATATGACCCCGTAGATCCGCCCGCCCTCAAGCACCACTATGTGGCGTATCATGTGCCTCCTCATGAGCCTAGCAACCTCCCATATGGGGGTATCAGTATACACGTGTACCACGGACCTCGACGCTATGGACCCCACCCTCTCGCTTGCCGGCCTGCCCGAGGCGAGGGCCCTCACTATGTCCCTCTCCGAGACCACCCCCGCGATGTCCCTCTCGCAGTCCGTGGAGACGACGAGCAGGCCTATGTTCCTCGACGCCATGAGCTTCATGGCGTCCTCTATGGTGCTGTCCGGGGAGATACATATAGGCGGCCTGGACGCTATGGACCCCGCGTTCATAGCACCCTCTCGTCCCTCTCCTCCTTCTCAGCGCCGTACCCCTTGCCCCTCTCGTACTTGACCTTGGCCCACGGGTAGAACGTGACCTCGAGCTCCTTGAAGTAGTCGAAGTCCCCCAGCTTGTGGTGGCTCTCGGTGGGGTGCCCCTCCTTCACCTTCTGGAGCTCCCAGAGCGCCTCTTCCCGCCGCGTGGCCAGGTCCCTGGCGAAGTTGTACACGGCGTAGGTCTCCGCGTGGAGGGCCCCCAGGGTTATGAAGATGTACTTGTACCCTAGTTCCGCCAGCCAGTCGAACCTCACGGGCACCTTGGCCCTATGCCACCTGAAGGACGATGAATAGTTGAACGCAAGGGGCACGTCCGGGTACTCCTTCCTGACGCCCTCGGCGAACCGGGTTATCGCATCCACGTCGTCCGGCCTCGTGAACTCCGCCCACACCATGTCGGCGCCCGCCCCAATGTACGCCTTGGCCCGCCTAATCGCCTCCTCGACCTGCCTCTCCGCCTCCACGTTGGCCGCGCCTATGGCGTCGGTCCTCGCAATGATGAAGAAGTCGGGGTCCACGTTGCGCCTGACCCGGTCAATGGCCTTGAACATGGCCACAGCGTCGTCCATCGACATGACCTGCTTGCCGGCAAGGTGGCCGCACCTCTTGGGGAACACCTGGTCCTCCACATGTATCGCGGCGACCCCGGCCCTCCAGAACTCCTTGACCGCCCTCATGGCGTTGAAGAGGCTGCCGAACCCGCTCTCCGCGTCCGCCACGACGGGGACGGTGACGGCGCTCGTTATGTGGCGCGCGATCCAGACATATTCTTCAAGCGTCAATATGTTGAGGTCGGCCGCGCCCAGGTAGCCTACCGAGCACGAGTAGCCGCTTATGTAGACGGCCTTGAGCCCAGCAATCTGGGCCAACTTGGCCTGGAGCGGTGTATATACACCGGTTGTAAAGATGTAGGGCTCGCTCTTCAACAAACGTCTAAATTCAGCCCCCGGATTCCTCAAGACCTTTTCGTAAAAGTCCAGTTTCCCTATTTCCTTCTCCATACACAGCTTAAACCAACTTCGATAAATACCTTTTCTTTGACCACAAGCAAAACACCTTTATGCCAGAGCCGCAAAATGCGATGAACGTGGCTTATACTGCCCTATATATCATGCTGGTCGCTACTCCCTCACGGGCGGATAATAATATCCGTACTGCTTCGCAAGCTCCCTCAACGCCCTCACCTCCCCTATGAGGTCCCTGATCGATATGACTCCTATGAGCCGCCCCCGCTCATCCACCACCACCAGGTGCCTAACATTGTGCTCCACCATGGTCTTGGCAGCCTCGGCGAGGGAGGCCGAGGATTTCACCACGACGGGACTACGCGTATACACGCCCTCGATCTTCTCGTTGGGCGACGCCCCACGGGATATGGCCCTAATAATGTCACGCTCAGAAACCACACCAAGCAACCTGTTTGGATCCGCCCTGTCAACAACCACCAACAGGCCAACCCTTTCCCTCGCCATCACAACACTGGCCTCAAATATTGTGGCGTCCGGGTGTATGGTCAGGGGAGGTCTTTTCACCAAATCACCTACTATCATTAACAATATAGAGCATAGTACCTAATGAATATTTCGCTTTAAGGCGCCTAAACATAATATTTATATTTATCCTATATCTATATTAAAAAATAAACTTATAAGATCTCGCAAGACACACTAAGGTCCATATTCGGTATCAATATATAAACATTGGATAAAGAATATCAATTCCCAACATCACCTAACAGACTTTAACTTTTCTATTAATAGAGGAATAAATTTGTACAGGTCAGCCTTTATAAACACGTCAGAATACTGTCGGATAGGCGCGTTTGCATCCTTATTAATTGCCACAACAAACTTAGAATCCTTCATCCCCATTATGTGGTGTATCTGGCCAGAAATACCTACTGCTACATATAGTTCGGGCTTTACAGTTATGCCAGATAGACCCACCTGTCTTCCCGGCTCTAGCCATTTATAGTCAGCCACAATGGGCCTCGACCCAGCCAACTCCGCACCCAACAACCGCGCCAACTCGTTAATAATACCGATGTCTTCCCTACTTTTTAAGCCGCGCCCAACAGCAACGATCTTCCTCGCCTTCCTCAGATCAACCTTCTCCTCTATCCTTTCCTTACCCAATAACCTGACCGTAGAATCGCTTGGTTTTGAGACATGCGTCTTCTCTATTAACGGCTCGGCCCTATTTACCTGTGGCTCGGCTATAGGTATCTCCTTCCATGTGACTACAAGTGGGGACTTCTTAGGATGTATGAACTCCTCTGCGAGTCCGCCATATATTAGTCTCTTAAACAGCAATTGGCCGTCCGCTATGCTTACATCATATACATTTGCAATATACAATGCGTCTATGTCGTATGCTACGAGGGGCCCTACTTCTAATCCTAGTACCGTAGCGGGTAAAATTATGTACTCAAATGCATTTTCATGTCTCCTGATGAGGTCTACTATGGACTGTGCTAGCTCATAAGCCGTAACATCTACAGCGTCAAGTACAACAATTTTATTAGCGTACGTGCATCTATGTACGTCGTTCTCGTTGGAAACTATTATCAGTTCTGGCGTGAAGCCGAGCTCGGATAATGACGGTGCCAGGTTACATATCTGTACATTATCAAGAGCTACTATCAGCGTCTTCATAATAGCATGTTTTCCTTTAAGACCCCAATTAACAGTTCCGCGGCCTTCTCAGGCTCTTTATCTGCATCTACAAAGATGCCCTTTCTCTGTCTCGTCGAAACGGGTTTGATAGCCTTTCTTTCCAAATAGCCGTTTGTACCGGTACCTTGCGGTTTTACAATCTTAACTTTGTCGCGGGGAACCCTTAAGATCTGTACTTGGGTCACAGCCCGTGGCGTGACAGCGCCACTGGTGACGCCAAGTATTGCAGGGAGCTTTAGCTCGTATGTTTCTATGTAGACGTCCGTCTTACGTTTTACTACAACTTTATCACTAGATATAGATATGATTTCTACTATATTTGTAACTGATGGAATATTCAATATTTTAGATAGATACATGAGAAACGAGGACCACATAAAGTCCTCGCTCATACTACCGCAGACAATCATATCGTATTTTACCGATTTGATCACATCAGCAAACATTTTCGCGTAGGATAATGGATCATAGTCTGCATCGGCCTCTACATAAATGGCCTCATCGGCGCCCCTTGCAATGGCCTCTCTCAGAGCATCCAACCCCTGCCTATTTCCTATACCAACGGCCGTCACATGTGTATTGTATGTTTTTTTAATTGTCTGTGCTATAAGCTCAAGTGCATATATATCATAGTCATTTAGTTTGTATGGGACACCTCTTGTTATGAGGGTACCGCTCTTCTGATCAACCCTAATTAGACTTGTATCGTAAACTGGTTTAGAACAAACAACTATATTCATGTATTACTGTTTCCTCCTTCTTTTGGATATGCTTTCTATTATAATGTAGGTTGCCATTGCAACGAAGTAGGTCGGAATACCCGCAGTTATGTATGGGAATAGTCCCGTATAGCTTTCAAACGTCAGCGGGTTAAGATTGGCGAGGTAAAATAGTGAGCCTACTATTACTGCCACAAGGGCAGCTATGTTTACGCCTCCCGTGTACCAGTACTTGCTGCGGGGCGAAAGGTCGAAGAGGTCCCTTATCGAATAGTTGCCGCGTGTCAGAAGATAGTTACCGGTCACAATACCCCCATAGACGCCGGTAAATAGGGCAATGAACGTCAGGTAAATGTTGTAGCGCTCGAAAACGCCTGGCACGGCGCTCAGGATGATCCCGCCCAAGGCAAATATTAGCGTGGCGCCTAGCCACGGCAGTCTTGGGAACCTGGACACAGTGGTAATAGACAGAGGATATATCAACGTCATTATGGAACTCACATTGGCGATCGCGAATAGTATGAGACCGAGAAGAGCGAAACCTACCGGAGCCGTCAAGAGCCAGTCGGCCGGGTCAAAAGAACCTACTACTATAGCGGTAAGCGCCGAGAACACACCGGCTATAGCTGCAAGTATTCCCCATCCCCATAGCGTACCGT
>JALWZH010000044.1 GCA_027002815.1 Thermoproteales archaeon
GCCTCGAGGAGTTCCCCCCTCCCCTCGACCCAGACCTTCACAACTGCGAAGGCGGTGGGCGTGGGCCCAGTCACCACACGCCACTCGAGTAGCCTGAACCTCTCCCTGTGTAGGCCGAGGTGCCTCAGGAGTATCAGGAGGGCGGAGGCTGGGGCCTCGTCGAAGGAGTACCCCTCCCTCTCCAGGCGCTTGACCTCGTCGAGGGCCCTCCTCACTGCGCTGCTCCTCTTGTCCAGGGACACGCCGAGCTCCTCCGCCGCCTTGAGGGCCAGGCTGGCCCCCCCGGCCACCTCGGACACCACTATGATGCGCCTGTTGCCCACGAGGCCTGGGTCCACGTGCTCGTAGGCCCGGGGCACCTTCATGACCGCGTCGGCGTGGACGCCCCCCTTGTGGGCGAAGGCGAAGTCCCCCACGTAGGGCTGGTACGGGTTGGGCTGCCTGCCCAGGGCCTCGTACACGAAGCGCGACACCTCCCTCAGCTTGCCGTACTTGACTGGGGGCGGCTCGTCCCTCAGCACCCTGTACCCCATCTTGAGCTCGAGTGTGGGTATGATCGCGGTGAGGTCCGCGTTCCCCGTCCTCTCCCCCACCCCGTTTATAGTGCCCTGCACGTGCCTGGCCCCAGCGGCGACGGCCATGAGCGTGTTGGCCACGGCGCACCCAATGTCGTTGTGCATGTGTGCCCCGAGGGGCATGGCGGGGAACCTCCTCCTGACCTCCAGCACGATCCTGTGGACCTCGTGGGGCGGCGTACCCCCGTTCGTGTCGGCCAGCACTATGGTCCTTGCCCCGGCCCTCCACGCGGCCTCTATGGAGGCCAGGGCCATCTCCGGGTCCTCCTGGTACCCCTGGAAGAAGTGCTCCGCGTCGTACACCACCTCCATGCCGTGCTGCCGCAGGTACTCCACGCTCTCCGCTATCATGGCAAGGTTCTCCTCCCAGGTGGCGCCTAGGACCTCCCTCACGTGGAGGGTCCAGGACTTGCCGAATATGACGGCCACCGGGACGTCGGCCTTCACTAGGGAGTCCAGGTTCTCGTCGGCGTGGGGCCTCACGCCCCTCCTCCTCGTGCTCCCGAACACTGCCAGCCGCGCCTTGGACAGGGGGTGGCCCCTCATGGCCCTGAAGAACTCCATGTCCTTGGGATTGGAGTGGGGCCATCCCCCCTCGATAATGTCGACGCCGAGTTCGTCCAGCTTGAGGGCCAATGCGACCTTGTCCTTAAGGGTGAAGGACACGTTGGCGCCCTGCGCCCCGTCCCTCAGAGTGGTGTCCAGGACCTCTACCAAATCCCCTGCATGCCCCACCAATCCTGGTCATATATAAATGTGTTGGACCGCGGGCCCATTTAGGTACTGAATACACACTCAGAAAAGGGTCTCAGCCCGCCTCGGCGTATTAACCGGGCAGAAAGCTCGCTGTAATGACATCCCGTGTCGCTCAGCGTTGCGCATCAAGCCGCAACGGTCGTAGAGCCGCTTCGCACAGCATATTTGCCCAGAAAAGTTTTCTATAACTCTATATATACCTCGCCGTCCTGTATGGCGGGCCTATATACCCTGATCCTGTACTTGTACCCCTTGAGGTTTCCCTCGCCGGTCTCCATGTCGTAGACCGTTCCGTGTCCCTTACACGTCAGTTTGCCCCCCTCGTATGTGCCTAGGCTGAGGAGCCACCTTCCGTGGGCGCATATGCCGTCGGCCACGTACACCTTGTCCCCGTCCCTCACTATGACCAGCGCCTTGGTGCCGGCGGTGGCTGGCACCGGGCGCTTGTCCGGCAGGTCCTTTAGGCTGGCTATCCTGACCCTCACCATGGCACCTTGACGTACACCACGCCGTTTTCCACCTTGACCGGGTACCTGGGCTGGGTTCTTGCCTCGCCGTGGTTGGGGTGCAGGACGACGCGCCCGGTCTTGGCGTCGAAGGTGGCGTGGTGGCCTAGGCAGACCAGCTGCCTGCCCTGTAGGTAGCCGTAGTGGAGTGGGTCCCTCTCGTGCGTGCACCAGTTCTCGAAGGCGACTACGTCCCCATCGACGCCCACCACTAGGACCTCCCTCCACAGTCCCACTATGACCATCTTCTTGCCTATCCTCCTTATCTCGTCGAGGGTCCCAGCCCTCTCCCAGTCGGCCGCGGGCAGGGGCGGTCCCCCATCGTCAACTACCTCTGGGGGCTGGAAGAAGTCGAAGAAGATGGGGGTCAACGCGTTGAAGAGGACTAGGTCCATCCCCGCCCTGTCGGGCCTCGCCACGCCCACGTGCTCCAGGGCGTCGTCGATGACCTTGATCTCGTCCTCCTCTCTCTGGTATGCCAGGTAGGCCAGCTGGGCTACGTGCCTGTTGTTGGCCCAGTAGGCCGCAGCCCGGTACCCCGTGTGGCAGTACTTGAGGGCGGCCCTAAGGAGGAGTAGGCCCTGCCTGATGTCGCTCCTGGCCGCGTCGACCACGGCGCCCATCAGCTCGGCTATCTGCCCGCTTACCTTGTACCCGTTGAGGCCCAGCGCCCTGGACATGACGAAGAACCTCCGGTAAATTGAGCTCTCGTGCCAGTCCACTATCCATCCCATTTTATGGTATATGTCGGGCTCGTCCATGAGCTCCGGCCTCCCGATGGCGGCCCTCACTAGCTGTATCACGGCGGTTTCCTCGACCAGCCTCTGCTGTACGTATCGCCTGTAGCCGTATAGGCCGGGGTCCCTCTGGAACCAGTTGACCCAGCTCTCGTACAACGTGTACTCGAACTCGTCTATCTTTTCCCTACTGACCGTGGACATGTACCGACAAACCGGCGGATTTTTATAATGTGGGAGAAATTATTTTAACTATTTGTAAAGTAGGCCATATATATTTTCGACACTATTTTAAATGGATTGCCTCACCTTGTTATGTCGACTGCAGAGCAGCTGAGGGCGAGGTACATGGAGCTCTCCAAGCTGCTCGACGAGCTGGACAGGCTCAAGGACGACGCGGGGTTCCTCTCCAAGTTCCAGGGCCCAGTGGAGTTCGTGGACTGGTTCAAGGCGTACATCGATCCCCTCCTAACGTTGCAGTACGAGATCGGGGCCCAGTGGATACTTAACGCCGACGTGAAGAACGTCGTGGCCTGGCTTAGGCAGGGCGTGTGGAACGAGTGGGCGGCCAACACCGTCATAACGCGGTCCGTCACCGAGTACCGTGACTATATAGACACAGAGTTCATGAACGTGTTGGCCCAGCAGATATCGGACGAGTGTAGGCACCTATACATAAGGACCAGGGTCCTCAGGATGTATGGGGGCTCCATGGAGGGTTTCCAGCCCATAAGGGAGTGGGTCGAACTGTTCGACTTCCCCCTGAGGTGTGCCGCTAGGAGACTCGAGTGGCCCTACTTCCAGGTCAAGCTTACGTCGACCCTCCAGGTGGTCGAGTTGACCAGCGTGTACCATCACAGGGGGGTACACGACAATTTCCCGAAGAATCCTCGGCTGTGGGAGGAGCCGTACCGGGCCGCGTCCCAGGCGTTCATGGAGACGTTCCGCGAGATAGAGGACGACGAGCTGTTCCACTGGTCCATAGCGGAGAGGGTCTGGATGAAGTACGCCGGGGACGCAGAGACGCGCAGGGAGATACTGGACTGTGCGGGGGGAGCGCTAAGGGCGTCTATGGAGGCCAGGATAAGGAGGGTCGAGCTCGCCGAGAGGCACTCCATCTAAATTATATGGCGTGTCGGGACTATAATTTGGGGACCTTTTTTTAAAGCCTCAACGCCATTTTCCGCATGACTGTCGGCGCCGGCCTCTGGGAAAAGGCCAGGGAGCTGAGGGACGTCTGGGAAAGCCTTAGGAACGTCCCAGACGACGTTCTGTCCTCCTTCCAATCGCCCCAGGAATTCATAGACTGGTTCAAGGCCTACGCAGACCCGGTGCTCCAGTTCCACTACGTGATTGGGGCCGAGTGGGCGCTCAACGCGGACGTGCCGGGCGTCGTGGCCTGGCTTAGGCAGGGCGTGTGGAACGAGTGGGCCGCAGCGGCCGACGTGGCCAGGATAGTGAACGAGTACCGCGACCATATAGACACCGAGTTCATGACTATGTTCGCCCAGCAGATATCGGACGAGGGGAGGCACCTCTACCTCAGGTCGAGAATACTGAGGGCCTTCGGCGGCTCCATGGAGGGTTTCCAGCCCATAAGGGAGTGGGTCGAACTGTTCGACCTGCCCTTCCAATGCGCGCCCAGGAACATGGCCTTCTTCCAGGTGAGGGCCACATCCACGCTACAGGTGGTCGAGTTGACCAGCGTGTACCATCACAGGGGGGTACACGACAACCTGGACCGGAACAGGGCGCTGATGGAGGGCCCATATGGGCGGGCCGCCCAAATGCTTAGGGAGTCCTTCCGCGAGATAGAGGACGACGAGCTGTTCCACTGGTCCATAGCGGAACGCATGTGGGTGAAGTATGCCAGGGACGTGGGGTCCAGGAGGAACATTCTCGAGTGTGCTGCTGAGGCGCTTAGGGTGTCCACAGAGGCCAGGATAAGGAGGGTCGAGCTCGCCGAGAGGAAGGCCATATAGCGGCCATGTGGGAGCTCGACCGTCTCGGGGAGGCGGTGCGGAGGGGCGTGGAGAGGGCGTCGGAGCTTGGGATAAGCGTGTCCATAGCAGTCACAGACGAGAGGGGCGGCGTTGTCGTGCTGTACAGGATGCCGGGGGCATACGAGTTCTCGCCCACGGTGGCGCTCGCCAAGGCCAGGACTGCGGCCCAGTTCGGCAGGCCCACGGCGCAGCTGGCTGAACGCGCAGCCGCGAACCCCATGCTCTACATAGGCCTCACGGTGCACGCCGGCCTGATCTTCGGCAAGGGGGGGCTGCCCGTGGTGAGGGACGGCAGGGTGGTGGGCGCAGTCGGCGTGAGCGGAGGGACCGGCGACCAGGACGAGGACGTGGCTTCCAGGGTGGTGGAGGCGCTGACTGCCTAGCAGCACCAGTCCTTCAACATTTCCCTTTCTCCCCTCTGCCCGGGAGGGGGCATGCCAGGCGGCAGGGCGGGGTCCAGCGGATACCCTATCCAGAACTGGGTGTGGATGACCAGGGCGTTTATGGCGCCTACAGTGACCTCCGGGGGAAAAACGGCGTCCCACAGCGGCGCAACCGAGAGGGCCAGGACCGAGCACAGGATCCCGCGGTGGGGCTGCGCGTAGCGCGAGGCGCCTAGGTACTCCAGGGGCCACGAGTAGGCGAGGGTCCAGAGGGTCAAGGCGAGCCCCAGACCATGGGGCATCAGGGAGGCCGCCGCGAGGGCCGGTACAAGCGAGGTAAGCAATATGCCTATCCCCATGTAGGGCTGCCTGTACAGCAGCCTGAAGGGGTACCCCTGCACGCCGAAGGGCGGGGAGAGGAGGGAGGCTACCGCCATGATCCAGACATAGACGCCCCAACCCACGCCTAGGGCGCGCAGCGCGTAGGCCGAGGCGTACACCACTGCGGCCCCCAGGAGCAGCGCCCGGCCCGGCGGCAGGTGCCGGAGGGGCCACGCGTCGAGGGCCGCCCCCCACATGAAGGCCGTGAAGACGGCCTCCCTCGGCGTTAGGGCATGGGTTGCGAGGGCCAGCAGGCCCGCCAGCCCGGTCATGCGGACCCCCACGGCCAGCCGGCCCCTGCCGGCCCAATTGCCGAGGGGCGGCGCCCAGGGCCACCCCCCACCTATGAGGCCCAGCACGAGCAGCCACACGGCCAGCGTGTACAGCAAGTCTCCCAGCCCGGACATGGCAATGCCGAGGGCCAGAATTATTGCGAACCTGGCGAGGGGCCCCACGCTATAGTAGGCCGACGACCTCATCGACGCGCCCGACCACGTGGTCCACCCCATCAAGCCCCTGCCTTTCCCTACGCTCGACCGACGTGACGAGGACCGTGGCGCAGCCCATGGCCTTGCACGGCTTGAGGTCCGACTCAACCGTGTCCCCCACCATTACGGCTTTTTCTGGTTTTACGTTGTTGTGGTTTAGGACTGTGGTGAAGTGTATTGGGCTGGGCTTGCCCACCACCACAGCCTCACGCCTAGTCTGAAACTCAACAGCAGCAACAATAGCCCCAGGAGAGAGGACGGGCCCGTCCTCAGTGTAGTACCACCTCACCTTGTTGGCGGCCACGAAGAGGGCCCCAGCGTTTATGGCCCTGATGGCGTTGCTGAACGCCCTGAAGCTCATGAAGCGGGTGTGCCCCACCACGACTGCGTCCGCCTCCTTCCAGTCCCTCACCACCCTGTGGCCGTGCCTCTCAAGCTCCACGCGAAGCCCCTCCTCACCCAACACAAGGCACCTGGCCCTCCCCACCTCGCCCAGCAGGTACATGGCGGCCACACGAGGCGAGGGCCAGAGCTGGTCCAGCTCGAAGGGGAAGCCGAGCGACCTCAACATGTGCCAGTACTCGGGGGTACTCCAATTGGAGCCGCTCCCGATCACCGCAACCTTCTTCCCCAGCTCCCTAAGCCTACGCAGGAGCCTATACCCGCCGAGCACCCTGGTCTTATATTCAAGGGCACCCGTCACAAACACGCCGTCCAGGTCAAACATGAATAGGTCGTACGAGGCTAGTCCCACGAACTAGACCTCGACGACCACCTTGCCCACCCTGTCCGGCGACCTCAAGGCCTCGAAGGCCTCCCTGGCCCGGCCCAGGGGATACCTGGCGTGTATCGGGGTTGTTATCCTGCCCGACTCGAGTAGCCCCACCAGGGTCTGGAGGTCCCTCAGCCTGCCTCCGGTGGAGCCGAGTATCGATCCCTGCACCCCGTACAGCCTCCTGAGGTCCAGCCTGACCTCCTGGCCCGTGAGGACACCGGCAGTCACGTACCTGCCGCCCCTGCCCAGCATGGCGTAGCTGAGCTCCCATGTGCCGGCCCCCAGGGGATCGACCACCACGTCCGCGCCGCCCTGCCTGGCCACTAGGTCCCTCGCCTCCTCGGGCGTGGCCACCACGTCCGCGCCCAACCCCCTCAGC
>JALWZH010000045.1 GCA_027002815.1 Thermoproteales archaeon
GTCGCCACCGTCCTGGTCCCTGCCCGGGAACCCGGTCAACTGCCTGTACGCTGCCCAGTACGCCTCTGCCGCCTCCGCCTCGGCCTCCAGGACTTCCCTCGGCGTTGGTGCGGACCTTAGCTTGGCCCTGGCCCGGGCGATGGCCTCGGCATGGCGCCTATGGTCCACCTTGCCCCGCCAGGACTTGACGTTCCTTTCCTGGAGGTAGAGCTTTGCCCACACCCATCCCACGGCGATGCGGAATCCCCCGGCGGCATTGCTGTACTGGCAGCGCCTTGCCGTCACCGTGGCGTTGGCCACGGGTGGGAGGAACAGGCCGATTGGGTTGCCCCTACCGTCGAACACGGCCACTGTGGCGCCGGCGTTCAGTAGCGCCCTGAGGGCCCTCGTGGAGATGGTTATGCCCCCCGTCAGGAGGAGGACCTCGTCCACCTCGTGGAGTGGGTACGTCTTCCTATCGCCGTTCCGCTCAACCACGAGTAGGCCCTTCCTCGACCTTATCCTCACCCCGTAGCTACCCACCACTATCTGCATGGCAGGCCGGGTAGAAGGGGCATTGCCTTGGGCACTTGGGCGGGGTCCCCGGGTCCCTCCCCGACTCGACTATGTCTATGGCCTCGTCCCTAGCCTCGATGAACCTGCGCCGGGCCGCATCGTCGAGCGGATGTGCCTGGGCCCGGTAGTGGACCTCTCCGTCGACAGTGACGTGAACGGCTATCCCAAGATCCACGGGGACGCCGTACTCGGCCTCCAGGGCCATGGCGTATCCTGCCAGGGCAACGTCGACGTTCGGCGCGGGCCCGAACTTGAACTCTACCACGGCCCCCAGCCCCACCGCGTCAACTACGGCTCTGGACAAGCCGAGCACGGACCCGTCCACGGGCACTTGCACGTGCATGGGCACCACGTGCCACACGGCGCTGTCCCTGCCCCTAGCGAGGCCCGAGGCCCGCACGTAGTGCAGTTCGCCCATGTACCTGGCCAGCACGTACCTGTACAGGGCCTGGGCCTTAGCCGCGTACTCCTCGGGCACGCCCTCCAGCCCAGAGACCGACTGGGACCCGGAGTACACGTGCTTCTTGAAGTCCTCCATGGCGCGGAAGAGCACCCCATGGAGTATCGAGCCCTCTACAAGGGGACGCGTGGGCGTTGGCCGCTCCCCGGCCACGTACTTGAGGTACAGCGAGCGGCCGGTTGGGCAGTACCCATACGCGAAGTCGGAGAGGGCCAAGCCCAGGTATGCTGGGGGCCTCACGGGGGGCCTCTCGAAGTTCCAGCCCCTGTACTCTGGCGACACCTCGGCGTGGCCCTTCACCACGCGGGCCCTACGCACAGTGTTGGCCAGCTCGGAGAGGGTAAGCACAAACTTTCAATGATCTCTAGATAATACGCATTATCATTCTCAACTACGATTCGGATAAATGCGCATTTTTAACAGGCAAAAAACACAGCAACATGCATCTTGCCGTCACCGTTGGATGGGACGCGGACCTCGTGATTAGGGGACTCACAGAGGTGGGTCTCCACAATGTCGAGGAACTCACATTTCTCGTTGCGCGCACCGGCACGGACGGCGACAGGAGGTCCAGAGAGGCAGTGGGCAGACTGGTCAATGTGATGAGGAGGGGGACCCCGGTAGAGGTCGACGTTGTGGACGTGGCGCGGGGCATACTGGACGTGGCCAACGTCGGCATGGACACCGTGATGCTGGCAGGCGGCCCACGCATATTGAACATTATAGCCTTCGTGGTGGCCGTCATGGAGAAAAGGCGGATCATAGTGGTCCCGGAATACGAGGCTGGGCCGATCGACGTTAGCGCCCTGAGCGCCCTACGCTTGCTGTGCTGCCTTACCGAGCCCCAGCTGAGAACGTTGACAAATATAGATGATGGGATTACGGCAGTGTCGCTGGCCGAGAAGATGGGCGTCGACACGAGCACCGCCAATAGGCATGTCACACGCCTTGAAGAGACTGGAGTGGTTTCGTCTAGTGGGTCCAGGCCACGGAGATATTTCGCGGACCCGCTCACCAAGCGCCTTGCAGAGCTGTGCCTGAAGGGGACCGTACATGGCCATACTTCCAGAACTAAATGATCGTCCTTGCAGTGAATACACCCATAATTTTGCACATGGTAACATTTATATTTATAGTGAGAGTGGGCTCCAATGGGGGAAAGAGAATTCAACATCGAGCCCGTTGTAGATGTGCTGGCGGAAATGGCTAGGGAAAAGGTGTACGGTCCGTTGGACCTACTGAGCCGCGTGGAGGACAACGACGAGTTCTACATGAGGCTCGCCAGAGAGGCCCTTTACGCGGCCCTCCGCTACACGTCCACGTCTGGTAAGCGGGTGAGCGGCCTTGAGGAGGCCGTGGAACTTGCGTTGAGGGTGATGGAGAGGAGGCCGCACTTCGCCAAGGAGCTCGCCCTAAAGGCCTTGGCAAAGGCCCTAAGCGGGAAGTAGCCATGTTCGTATCCTTTGGGCTTAGGTTCAGGGCCGAGGTGGAGGCGCTCAACATGGCGGAGGCCGTTGGCAACTACGCCAGGCACAGGTTGGCCCCCATCATACTGGCTAGGCGGGACGAGGGCGGCGCCGTCAGGGAGTACAGGGTGACCATGGCGCCCGCCGTCTCGGGCCAGTCCATAGCGTTCGGGTACATGGCGGCCCTAGTAAGGCTGGCCCAGGAACGCGGCCTTCCCGTGAGCGACCAGGCAGTGCAGTACGAGAAGATAGGCGGGTTCTTCAAGAGGGCCGAAATGGCCAACATAAACCACGACGAGAGGATAAGGACATGCGTCGTGGAGGACTTGACGGGGTTCATGGTGGCCCGGGAGGGCGAGGGGCGGGGGGTCATCCTGAGGCGCACGTCCCCCGTCATGTTCAGCTACCTGGTGCCCGACGGCACAACTGTGAGGGGGGTCGTCATGCCGCAGCTACACGTAAGGTATAACCTCGTCAACCCCGAGGAGCAGGTGCCGTTCCAGGTGGAGGCGGGCACTGCGGTGTATATCCACGGGGTGGCCCTGGACATTGATCGTATCGGCAGGCTCGCTGACGGCAGTTACGTGAAGGACAGGAAGGAGAGGATCGGGCTTGCGTTCGACGCGCTTAAGCTGCTTTACGGGGGGCTAATGTTCGGCGCCAAGAAGGCCAGGTACCTCCCCGTGCTGGATCCCCTTGGCGGGGTGGCATCGGTCTCCGAAAAACAGTTCGTGGTCTCGCCCCCGCGCTTCCACGACTACGTGGACTACAACCTGAAACGCGTCTCGGCGTATCTAGGAGAGGTGGAGCTGCACTGTTTTGACAGGGAGGGCATAACTTCGTGCGGTTCCAATCAGGGGGCGAGGAGCGCTGGTACCCTCGAGGAGCTCATAGACAACGTGAAGAAATCGGTCATCGGGAAATTGAAATGAGGTATGTCCTCCTCAAGGCCGAGTTCTACTCCCCGTACACCTCCGTGCAGGTCTTCGCGGAACATGGGAGGGGCCCTCCGGTCCCCCCACCCTCAACGTTGATAGGGGCCCTCGCAGCGCCGTTCTACCACCCAGAGGAGAGGGACATAGGGAACGACGTGTTGGGCCAGGTAAGATACGTATCCTTCTGGGTGCCGCCGTACCACACAGTCGAAAACGTTTCCAGGCACGTGTCAATCTTTAGCCAGAAAAAGGACCGTACGAAGGCTTTGACAATTGCCATGAAGCTTCTTCAAGGTGTCAGTATTGATCATGTTTATAGAGATTTATGCAACTATGCTGGTTTTAAATGTCCTTCAAAGAAAAAGAATCCCAATTATAATGCTTTAAGAAGGGAACACATAAGACAACTTGAGAAGTTTGGATATGTTGAAGCGGCACGTACAGCAGCTCAGATACTTCTACAACCTGCGTCGAGGCTCGAGACCTACTTTGCTGGGCCGGCCTACATTCTGTACGTCGTGGAGGGGCCGCTGGTCGACGTGGCTAGGCGGATCCACAGGGTTGGGCCTAAGGAGGGACTCGTCTCAGTTACTCCTGTGGAGGTCAGGGCAGAGAGGGTCGATGACGAGGTGATAACCACGCGTTTCTACGTGCCGCGTGTGGGGGGCAGGCAGTTCCTGAACTGTGTGGAGGTCCACATGTGGGACGCGCCTGACTTCCGGGCCAGAGAGCCCGTACGGGCAATGATGGGCGTGCCCTACTGTATCCCGGAGCCCCTCAACGACATGCATGTTGAGGTGGCCGACGGCTGGACTGGGGTGAGGCTCATAGGTGGGGACGTGGACATGTACCTGGTGGTGCCGGCCCATGCCGCGCCGTAGGTCCTCCACAGCCGTCCATGAGGGCATATGTGTGGATATGAGCAACGTGGACAAGTTTTCCAACTTCATATTTTTCTATAAGGCAAACGCCGTGGCCATACTGGTAAGTGGGAGGGAACTGCAGGGCGTCGACGTGGGGACGCTTGTAAACGATTTCAATAGTTATATGGCGGGGGTGGCAAGTAGGGGGAGGCGAAGCAGCACCGTCGAGGAGTTCAGGGTCGAGGACTTCGAGGGCTGTGACAAGGAGTTGAGCCCCAAGGAACTCGTCGAGATGAAGGAGTATCTTAAGTCCTCAACGCACCTGTACAGGTACACTACCAGCAAGACGTTTAGGACTAGCAGGGGTATCGCTAAGCTTGCGAGGGCCGCCGATCAACTGTTCGGCGTTAGGGTTGGGGACGCACATTACGTGATGGTAATCGAGGTGCCCCCAGAGGAGGTGGCAAGGAGGGAGAGGATGGCCCGCGTGAACAGGGAGTTCCACGGGACGCGTCACGGGGATCTGGGGTACACGGAGCTCCTCATGTTGGCCAACTCGGTGCTGGCCCGGGCACTGGGGGAGAACTGCGATGTGGCCGCAAGACTCGTCATGATACGCGGCCCGTTCTACACTTCGATGCCCCTATCCGTCAAGCCCCTCTGCAGGGAAGTCGGGGCGGCGGAACTCTATATCGGCCTGGTGAGGGCCAGGTCCAGCTACACGCCCTACGTGGCCTCCGCCCTCCTGAGATACATACAGTTGGAGGACTGGGGGGAGCTCTACGCTGTGGCCCGCAACATGGCTCAGACCAGGAGACTGAGCCCCGCGGAGCGCGACGCGCTCGCCAGGTTCCTCGGGGCTAAGGCGCGGCTATGAGGAGGGCCATAGAGGTGGCGCTGGGCCTGGCGAGACGTGGAGTAGACAAGCTTGTCCTCGAGCTTCCAACTGGCTACGGCAAGACGTTCGCGGCGCCCTACCTCTACAGGGCGTTCAGGGAGACTGGCCTCTGCTGGAAGGCCATACACGTTTTTCCTTTGAGGACCCTGCTGCACAGGACACTGGAAACGTACACGCGCACGTGGAGCAACATAGGCTTCACGTACCAGGACGGCGACGTGACGTTCGCCAAGAAAGGCTACGTTAAGGACCCCTACTTCACGGGGGAGTATGTGTTGACCACCATGGACTCCTTCATCCACAACCTCTTCAAGGCGCCGGTGGCCGAACTCCCGAGGATCCTAAAGGGGAGGGCCGTGCACTACCACGTGCCCTCATCGTACATATACCCCTCATGCGTGTTCTTCGACGAGGCCCACATAGCGGCGCGCGGCGGGGAGAAGGCCGCCGCGGCCCTGGACGCGGCACTGGAGGCGCTGAGGGAGGCCGAGATACCGGTAGTGGTCATGTCGGCCACACTGGGCGGGTGGAAGCGCGGCCTCTTCAGGGACTTCGAGTTCGTTGGGCTGGGCCCCAAGGACGAGGGGAACGTGGTGCATGACCCCGAGTTCGAGGGGGCGCTTAGGGACACCAGGTACGTCGTCAGGACCATAGACGAGGGCGACGTCATCGACGTCGCGTTGAGGGAGCTGGGAGAGGGGAGGAGGGTGCTGATAGTAGTCAACGACATACGTAGGGCCGCCGAGTGGTACATGGCCCTCGATGTGGGGGGCAAGGCCCTGGTGCATTCCCAGTTGACGAGGCGCGATAGGCGGGCCGCCGAGGAGCGGCTCAGGGACGCGCGTCTTGTAGTGGGCACAAGCGCCATTGAGGCGGGAGTGGACGTCACCTTCGACACGCTGATCACGTCGGCCGACGCACCCGAGTCCGTGGCGCAGAGGGTGGGGAGGATTTGCAGGTACGGCGGCAGGTGCGAGGGGAGGATATACGTGTTCGGGGAGCACGCCGAAACGTACACTTCTGTGGCCGAGTGGCGCCTCCCCTACGGAGAACACAGCTACGTCAACCTCCTTTCAAGGGAGCTAAATATGGATAGTGGCCTTCGCTGGGCGCTGGGACAGCTCCACAGGCTGCTCTACGTGGAGCAACACGATTTGAGACGGCTCTTCGAAAAGCACGGCTACAGCTACGTGCGGGAGTACGCTCTGGTGGAGGTCTGCACAACGCCCAGCTACGACCCCGAGCACTGCTTCGCAACGTCCATAGACGGCATCAAGTTCCCCGTGGGCGCGATCGAGGACGGGAGTGTGGTGGATGTGCAGAGGGTCGACGAGAAGTGGTTGAAGGACTGGGTCGAGCAGCACGGCGATTTCCCCGTCCTCTACGCCAAGCGTTACGTGCCGGGGATAGGGCCGCAATGACCTGCCTTGCTGGGCCCTGCGAGCCCTTGGGGAGACACCTGTCCGACGTGGCCAGTTGTGTGGCCCGGGAGGGCGCGCTCGTCGCGAGGAAACTGGCAAGAGTGTTCGCTGTTGGGCCGGAAGTGGCGTTGGACCTCCTAGTGCTCACAGCATACCTGCACGACGTGGGGAAGGCCGACGAGGTGTATGGGGACGAGGGCTACTTCCCCCTGCACGAGGTCAGGTCGGTCGCGGTCGCGTACAGGGCGTTCAGGAGCGCTGGCCTCGTTGATAGTTGCAGGTTGG
>JALWZH010000046.1 GCA_027002815.1 Thermoproteales archaeon
GCCGGGAAGCGTCATGGAATTCGTGCTGATGCATCAGACCGTAATAGGCCTGGAGGCGATGGGGCAGCTTCCCGAGGGGCCTGACATACTGGTGGCATGTGTCGGTGGCGGCTCCAACTTCGGCGGGTTCACATACCCGTTCATAGGCGCCATGTTGAGGGGGGAGGACTACCTGAAGGTGAGGTTCATAGCCGCGGAATCTGCCGCCGCGCCGAAGCTCAGCGGGGGACGGTACGACTACGATTTTCCCGACACTGCGGGGATACTCCCAATGATAAAGATGTACACGCTTGGGAGGGGCCACGTGACCCCGCCAATACATGCCGCCGGTCTAAGGTACCATGGGGCAGCGCCAAGCCTCTCATTGCTGAGGAAAATCGGCGTAGTCGAGGCCAGAAGCTACGGCCAGGACGAGGTCATGTCGGCGGCCAGGCTGTTCGCAAGGGCCGAGGGCATAGTTCCCGCCCCTGAGAGCGCCCACGCCGTGAAGGCCGTCATCGACGTGGCTGGGGAAGCGCCGGAAGGCACAGTCATAGCGTTCAACTTGTCCGGCCATGGGCTCCTCGATGTCGACGCCTATGCCCGTTGATGCCATGCGCCACGTGTTGAGGAAACTCGCGGATGGGGGCAACATGACCGTCGAGGAGGCGCGCATGGTGGGCAATGTCCTGCTCAGGGGGGAGGCGGACCCAGTCGAGGTGGCCGCCGTGCTCACCGCCATGAGGGTCAGGGGCGAGACCGGCGAGGAGGTCGCCGGCCTGGCCATGTCGCTTAGGGATAACGCAGTTAGGGTTCCCCTCGACGTGGCGGCCATCGACACGGCGGGGACCGGGGGCGATGGGAGCGGCACCATCAACTTGTCCACTGCGGCCGCCATAGTTGCGTCTGCGGCCGGCGCATATGTGGCCAAGCACGGCAACAGGTCCGTGACTGGGGTATGCGGCAGCGCTGACCTCATGGAGGCGCTAGGCTATAGGCTGGATATAGGCCCTGACGTCGCCTCAAGGGCGCTCCGCAGGGTCCGCTTCGCGTTTCTGTACGCCCCCAACTATCACCCGGCCATGCGCAACGTGATGCCGGTAAGGCGCAAGCTTCCCTTTGGCACAGCCTTCAACTTGGTGGGCCCCCTTTCCAACCCGGCAATGGTGAAGAGGCAGGTCCTAGGCGTATCGTCGCCGCGGTACATGGACGTGATTGGGGGCGCCGCGCTGATGTTGGGATATGACCACCTCCTCATAGTCCATGGGGAGCCGGGAATAGACGAGGTTTCTCCCCAGGGCGCCACAAGGGTGCTCGAGGTCAGGAACCGCAATGTCGAGGAGTACGTAGTGGTGCCCGAGGACCTCTCGGCGCCTAGGGTAGAGGTGCCTCGGGCGACTAGCAGGGAGGAGGCGGTGGAGCTCACGTTGAAGGGGCTGCGGGGGGAACACAAGGGCGCTGCAACCGCCATATCCGTCAACGCGGCTGCCGCCCTCTATGTTGCCGGCGTTGCGTCCAACCTAAGGGACGGATATGAGCTGGCCATACAGACGATACAGGAGGGAAGGGCGTACAGACATGTCAAGGCTGTCGTTGAGTCGAGCCATGAAGGTTAAGATCTGCGGCATAGCCAGGTACGAGGATCTGGAGGTGGCCGACGCCGTGGCCGACTACGTGGGCTTCATAGTCGACCCTGCAGTGCACAATAGGAGGAGGATAGACCTGGCACAGGCGAGGGACTTGGCGTCGACTCTGTCGAGGTCCACCCCGGTGCTCGTGTACCTGGACCGCGACGCGTATAGGGCTGTGGAGGAGGCGGCCCGATACGGCTTCCCAGTAGTCCAACACCACGGACAGCTCCCCGACGACGTGTACGAGTTCGCCCGTGGGATGGGCGTAAGGTTGGCCCCTGTGGCCGCCTACATGGGCCAGGAGGTCGAGGACTACGTCGTGGATGTCAAGTCGCTGCTTGCTAAAGCGCATGAGTACGTGCTGGTCGATGCGGTGAAGGGGGGCGAGACGCGGTACGAGCACGGCCTAAAGGTGCCTATACGCGTGTATAGGGCCGTGGCTCGCCTAGGCAGGGTGGCTCTGGCGGGGGGGATAGGGCCCCACAACGTCGATGCCGTGAAGGCGGTTGGGCCGTACATGATAGACGTGTCCAGTGGGGTAGAGTCCGAGCCGGGAGTCAAGGACCCCGAAAAAATCGCCATGTTGGTCAGGGCGCTGAGATGAGGAAGATACCCCTCTCCAAACTGCCGGCGCCCCATGACCTGGCCCGCGAGGTGTATTCAGGGGGCGACTTCGTGGCCCTCTTCGAGTCAGGGGAGGGTTTCCCCGACAGGGCCAGGTACACCATAGTGGCCTGGGGCATAAAGGATCTGTACGAGCACTATGGGGGGACCGGCGACCTATATGGGGCGGTCAGGGCAATGTACAGTAGGCTTGACCGTAATGGGGGCCCCTTTGGAGGCGAGGTGGCCGTAGGCATATTCCACTACGAGGCTACAGTGCACATGGAGCCATACCTCCGCGAGGTGCTGCCCATGGACCACTCCACGCCACTGGCGACCGTGATAGTGCCCCGTAACGTGGTCATATACGACAACCTCTTGAAGAGGGGCTACACGCTAGGAGAGGTCCCCCACGTGGAGCCCCAGGCGGCCGGGCGCTTTCACGTCGAGGGACCCATATCCATGACGGAGAGGTCCCTCTTCATGGACTGGGTCGAGCACGCCCTCGACAGGATAATGAGCGGCGACGCGTTCCAGATAGTGATCTCCCGCTGGGAGGACTACGCTATCCACGGCGACCTCTTCACGGTGTACGAGGAGCTGGCTAGGCGCAATCAGTCCCCATACATGTACTTCATCCATGCCCCAGCCGAGACGCTCATTGGGACCTCCCCAGAACTCCTCGTCAAGGTGGACAACGATAGGGCTGAGACGCATCCCATAGCAGGCACCAGGAGGCGCGGCTCCAACGACGTGGAGGACCTCGAGCTAGAGGACGACATGCTGTCGGACGAGAAGGAGAGGGCGGAACACGTCATGCTGGTGGATCTGGCCCGCAACGATCTGGGCAAGGTATGCAGGTTCGGCACGGTCAGGGTAGCCGAGTACATGGCCGTCGAGAAGTACAGCCACGTGCAGCACATAGTCTCGCGTGTGGTGGGCATGTTGGACAGGGGGATGGGCGTGGTGGACGCCCTGTGGGCCACGTTCCCGGCCGGCACAGTGACCGGAGCCCCTAAGCCTAGGGCCATGGAGATAATAGGCGCGTTGGAGGGGGAGCCGCGTAGGGCCTATGCGGGGGCCGTTGGGCTTATGTACCCCAATGGGGGCGAGTACGCCATAGTCATAAGGACCATAGTGATCAGGAATGGGCGCGCCAGAATACAGGCGGGCGCAGGGGTGGTCCACGACTCCACGCCCCAGAGGGAGCTGGCCGAGACCGATAGCAAATTGGCCGCGTTGAGGGCGGCGCTATGTCGGACCTGACCCTCATAGTGGACAACTACGACAGCTTCGTCTACAACCTGGCCCAGATCGTGGGCGAGCTGGGGAGCAGACCCCTAGTGATACGTAACGACGAGCTCACCGTCAAGATGGTCGAGCGGATTAGGCCCGACAGGATTATAATATCCCCGGGGCCTGGGACCCCGCTTAAGGAGAGGGACGTAGGCGTGTCCCCCCAAATAGTAAAGGTGTTTGGCCCCCGCATACCGATACTTGGGGTCTGCTTCGGCCATCAGATAATAGGCGTCGTGTACGGCGCCAAGGTCAGGAGGGCCAAAACCATTAAGCACGGCAAGACCAGCCAGGTCAGGCACAACGGCGGGCCGCTGTACATGGGGGTCCACAACCCGTTCACCGCGATGAGGTACCACAGCCTTGCCCTGGACGACTTACCGGGGCACCTCGTGGTCGAGGCCGTCTCGCTTGACGACGGCGAGATAATGGGCGTTAGGCACGTGGAGTACCCCGTATACGGGGTACAGTTCCACCCCGAGTCCGTTGGAACGCAGGATGGGTACAAAATGCTGAGGAACTTCCTGGACAGGGTATGAGTTTCCTTGATAGGGCTAGGGCAACGTCGATTTTGAGGTCCATGTACGAGCCCGACCCACCACCACGGGAATTCCCTGTGGCCGACCTGAAGAGCGTGTTGCAGGGCACATGCACGGCGATAATAGGGGAATACAAGAGGGCGTCCCCCCGAGGGATCATTAGGACCGACATAGCGCCCTGGGATTACTTCGAGGCAATTGCCGGTCACGTGGACGCCTTTTCGGTGTTGACCGAGCCCCTGTGGTTCCTAGGGGACTACAGGTACGTCGGCATAGCCAAGCGGTTCGGGAGGCCCGTGCTCTTCAAGGACTTCGTGACGTCCCACAGACAGGTCTGGCAGGCGTTTGGGTACGGCGCCGACGCCGTGCTCCTGATATACGATCTTCTGGGCGGCGAGGCGTTGGCGGACCTGGCCGACCACGTCTCAAGGCTCGGCATGACGCCGCTGGTAGAGGTCAGCGCACCACACCAGGTGGCCGAGGTGGTGGAGCTCGGTATTGACGCCGTCATAGGGGCCAACACCAGGGACCTACACACGCTTGAGGTGTCCTGGACGAGGGGTAGGGAGATCGCCAGGGAGGCGGTGAGGAGGGGGCTCCTGACGGTGCTGGAGAGCGGCGTCAAGGGAAGTGAGGACGTCGCCGACGCTGCTTCCCTGGGGGTACACGGGGTACTGGTAGGCACGGCGCTCATGTTGAGGCCCCAGCTGGCCGAGGAGCTGAGGAGGGCCGCTTGCGTTCAGTAAACGTTATATATAGTTTAT
Source organism: Thermoproteales archaeon (assembly GCA_027002815.1). GTDB lineage: Archaea > Thermoproteota > Thermoprotei > Thermoproteales > Thermoproteaceae > WANN01. Next base: position 4,813 of record JALWZH010000046.1, read on the forward strand.
CTATTTCGAGAAATGCAAAGGACCGCTATATGCCCCAACTGCGGCAGGCCCGTTAAGGCTAGGCAATGCGGTAACGAGGACCTTTCCAGCCAGTACATAATCGTCAAGTACTGTTGCCCGCGTTGCGGCGCCACGTTGCTCAGCGAGAGGGTAGAGAAAAGGCACTAGTTTAGTATGGTCCAGAACTGTTCCACCGCGCTTTTGAGTATCCTTATGCCCAGCTCTATGTCGCCCACGTCTATGTGCTCCTCTTCCGTGTGTGCGTATTGGGGGTCGCCCGGCCCATACGCGGCGATGTTCCTGGTCAGGGCAACCAGAAGGTTCATGTCGCTTGTCCCCAGCTTCCTGGCCAGGACAGGTCTCCTACCTAGCAGGAGGTGGGCCCTGGACAGCGACCTTGCGACTGGGTTGCCCGGGTTGACCTCCACCGGCTCAACGCAGCTTGTAACCTCGGCTATGGGGGGGAGCCGCCTGCGGACCTCCTCACAGCTCCCACTTGGGGGTATCCGGACATCTATGTGCACAGTACATTCGCGGGGGACCTTGTTGGGATAGTCGCCGCAGGTCACCATGGTGGGCGTCGCCGTATACGAGTTATACCTGTACTCGCGCCCAAACACGTCCACAACGCTTGCAATGTTGCCGCAAAGCGTTGAAATGGGGTTCTCGCCAACAGGGCTGCTGGAGTGAGCGCTGCTGCCAAGCAGCCTCAACACCACGTGGGCGCTTCCCCGGTACCCATACACGACCTTGTGATCCGTGGGCTCCAGCACCACCACGCCGTCGGGGGGCGGCACGTCGCCACTCGACATCAGGGTTCTCGTGCCCCTACTGTCGCCCTCCTCAGCGGTGACCAGTGCGAGCACCAATGTGCCCCTGACCGGCGCCTCATGGTAGGCATACAGCGCGGCTACGAGGGGGCCCTTGTCGTCCACCGCGCCCCTGCCGAAGACCTTGCCTCCGACCCTCCTTACAGGTATGTAACCTGGCACCGTGTCCATATGCGCGTGGAGCCAGAGCACTGGTCGGCCGTTGCCCCTGACCGAGACCACGTTCCCAGCACTGTCTATATACGCGTCGTGGCCCCAGCGTAATAGGAAGTCCCTAAGGTAGCCCGCCACAGCTGCCTCCTCGTATGTGGGGGAGTACAACGATAGCAGTTCCATGAGGGTATCCAGGGGATCCATCATTGGAGCACTTGCAGGAGGGCACGCCTTATGTGGTCTATGTCGTCCTCGCTTATCATGTACGGGGGCAGAAACCTGAGCACGTTCACGCTCGCCGTTAGAGCCATCACCCCTCGTTCAAGGAGGCGCTCCACGAACGGCTCTGCCTTGACCTTGAGCTCCAGCCCCACCATGAGGCCGTCGCCCTTCACCCTCAGGGCTATGCGCCCTTTGACTGAGTCCAACGCGTCCATGAACGCCTTGCCTGCACCGCGTACCACTGTCGGGACGTCCCGCTCGACGAAGTGCCTTATGGCCGCCGCAGCAGCGGCCATGGCAAGGGCATTCCCGGCAAACGTGGACCCATGTTCGCCCGGCTGGAACACCTCGCCCAACGCGCTAGACGCAATGACGAGGCCTATTGGCACCCCACCGCCGATCGCCTTGCCTGCCGTGAAGAGGTCGGGATACACGCCGTGCTTCTCGAAGGCCCAGACGCTACCCGTCCTCCCAAAGCCGCACTGTATCTCGTCGAATATCAGAAGCGCGCCCCGCTCCTTAGTGGCGGACCTCAATGCGGCGAGGAACTCCCGAGTAGCGACGTTGAGGCCTCCCTCGCCCTGTACGGGCTCCACAACCACGCAGCACACATCGTCATCGATGTGCTTGTCCACCATGTGCGGCGCGTTGAACGGAGCAAACCTGACATGGGGATAAAGCGGTTGGAAGGCCCTACGGTAGGCCTCGTTCCAAGTAATTGACAGGCTACCCATGGTCCTGCCGTGGAAGGAATTGGTGAACGCCACTATGGTTTTCCTCCCAGTTACCTTTTTGCCTATCTTAAT
>JALWZH010000047.1 GCA_027002815.1 Thermoproteales archaeon
GGGGCCCCCCAGATATTAATCAATTATTGGGAACATGACGCCGAGGACGAGCCCCACGGACGTGACCATGAGCAGCATCACCATCCACGTGGCCGAGAAGCCCCCCGTGAGGCGTGAGAGGGCCACCGATAGCAGCGCCACGGCCGTGTAGGCCGAGGCGAGTCCCGCCATTGGGCCGACGGCTATGGTGGGCAGCAGGGGTATGGCTGCCCCCGCTATTGACGTGGCTCCGTACCTGGCCGCGCTGACAAAGGCGTCGCGGAGCGCCGATACGTGTACCGCGCTCCTCACAAGCGTGCCCCTCCTAGCGCCAAGCTTCTCCTCCATCTCCACCATTTCGGCCCTGCTCTGGGCGTATTCTGCCGTGAACCCCACCAGCGCGTTTATGCCGCTTGCAATGGCCATTATGGCTATGGCGGTGGAGAAGTCCAGCTGGGATATGCCCAGGAGGGCCTTCGCGGAGAGGACCATGGACGTTATTAGGCCGTCTAGGATGCCCAGGACGATGTAACGCATTAACTCCTCCTGCTAAGCGTCTGCGCGAGCTCCACTATGTACTCGCCGGCGACGACCTGGTCCAACGAGTGTATGACTCCCCCAGCCTTCTCTATCGCCCTCTCGACCTCCCCGTAGTCTATGTCGTCACCCTCCACCACCACTATGAGGCCAAGCACCTCCACATCGACGTCGTCCACAGTGATGTTGACCGCCCTAACGCCGTCAACCTTGAGGAGCGACTCGGCGAGTTTTATGAGACTTGTACCCTTAGTGGGTATCGCTGCGTCGAGGACGAGCCGGCGTATCCTCAAGCTATCCTCCCCGTCCGCCACATGGAATATATATGGGTGCATAATTAAAACTTGTGTACCGTATAACTTACGCCGACCTCAAGATGGGCAAAAGGAGGCGGCTAACCGTGGCGATAGACGTGGAGAGGTGGGGCTCCGTGGAGAGACGTTACAGGCCTTTCCTCATGTGGCGGGACAGGCCCGGCAAGGGCGTGCACAGTCTCGGCGACGTGAGGAGGTACTTGGAGGAGGCACGCGACATCTACATGGAGGCGTACAACAGCTTTGCCGAGGCTTGGAACGAGGTGGCGAGGCACTATATGAGGCTGGCCCAACTACGCTTCGTGATGCCCGTGCCCCCGATACGCATAGACGTGGAAGGGGTGCAGGGCTATGACGTGGTCCTGCACCTGGACATGGTGTTCGGCAGGGGAGCGCTGGCCCGCCACACGCCGGAGGTCCTCGAGGTCCGCGAGGGATTCGTCACAGTTGAGGACAGGGGGGACAAACTCTACGTGGATGGGTCCCCATCGCCCAACTATACTTACCTTAGGAGGAGATCCGTCATCTAGCCCTAACCGCTATGACAGCCACCTCCACTAGGACGTCCTTAGGAAGCCTGGCGACCTGCACCGTGACCCTGGCCGGGTACGGCGGGCTGAAGTAGCGCGAGTACACCTCGTTGAACCCTGCAAAGTCGTTGAGGTCCCTGAGATATGCCAGGGCCATCACCACGTCCTCCATCGAATATCCGGCGGCCTCCAGCACCGCCCTCACGTTCTCCATTACGCGCTCGGTCTGCTCCTGTATGGTGGCGCCCACTATGGCCCCCGTCACTGGGTCCGCAGGTATTTGCCCGCTCACGAAGAGCATGTCGCCTATCTTGACTGCCTGCGAGTAGGGGCCCACAGGGGCGGGGGCGCCGGGAGCCCTGACCTCCTCCTTCATGGGCGTGCCTGGGAACGGTCAAATTAATGTTCCTCCCTGCGACCCGCGTAGGACCTTCCCCAGGTCCCTTGCCAGCACGCGGACGCACGCCGACTCGCCTATGACGCCCCTCACATGCCGCTCGTTGGACAGCGCCTCCTCTATCGTGTTACGCGTCACCACCTCCCATAGCACTGCCTCCCTTTTCCCGGGGGCCGCCCTGACCACCCTCCCCGC
>JALWZH010000048.1 GCA_027002815.1 Thermoproteales archaeon
CAGAAGGTTCGCCGTCACGACGGCCATGTTTATTACGGCTAGGGAGAGCGCCGCAGCCTCGCTTGCGCGTAGGCCCGTAGCGGTACTGTAAACGTAGTTCATGGCCTCCTCAAGCATGTCCCTGCCAACGTATGCCCTACGTATCAGGTGGGGCTCGTCGTCACGCTCACGGACACATGAAAGGGCGAGGGAGAGCCCTGTGACGGCCAGCGCGCCGTCCCCGCCGTTTCTGGGCCACACGGCGAGCATGGTCCTGAGCAGCGCCTTGAGGAATCCCCGCCTGAACGTGCTGCTCATCGCTATGGAGGCGGCGACGAGGCGCGACGGCACGTACCTGCCTATATTGTCGGTAAGGGCTGCGACGTACATGACGGCGCTTCTCGACATGCCTTCCAAAGCCCCCACCCATTCGTCGCCTATCTGGAGCTCCCTGGCCAGCCTGCCAATGAACCGCATGGCCATACATGGACCGAATAAAAATTCGTCGTACGTGCTGTCGGACGCGTAGGCGCTCAGGCGCCGCCTACATAGGCGTGGGCCCGGCCCATAGGCCTCGGCGTCAGGAACGCCCCCCGGTCCCAGCCCGGGCGTAGAGCACCCTGTCCCCCTTTCTGACGAGGAGTACCCTGTGATAAGGTATGTAGGCGACTCTGCCGCTGCGATACACCTCAAACCCGTCCCTCCGGGCCGCGGAAACCTCGGCCCCCCTGAGCTCCACGCGGTCCCCCTTTTCCCCCCTATGTAGGACCACTATGGTGTAGTCGGCTGGGTCCTCGTACGGGCTGTGCAACATCCTCTTGAAGAGCTGACGCAGCGGGTTCTCCCCAGCCACTGCGATGAGTCATGGCAGGCATATATCATTGCTGGTCCCACGTACGCGAAAAGCGCTGTATGGAGCCTTAGGGGAGCGGCCATAGCGGCCCCCGCGCTGGGCCTGTGTCGTGGGGACATAAGGGCACATGGGCCTGGTCATAGCGCGCCGCCTTCATCATGAAAATATGTAGCTGTAGGCCACAGTCAACGCCAGTAGGTAGAGGACCGACTCGCCGTACGCTGCTAGGTGCGCCTTCCTCCCTCCCCTCCCCACTATTACGGACAGGTGCTCATTCGCGACTACGCCGAGAAAGGCCATGTACGGCACGTACACCATTGCGAGGAGGAACGCGCTGAGCAGGCTGTCGGCTGCAACGAGCGCCGTCACGCCAATGGAGGCCTGGAACGCCGCGAAGAAGAGCCCTATCACCCCAATGACAACTGTGGGCACGACCATTAGTAGGGACATGCTCGTGAAGGCGAATGCTGGGTCTATCTGCAGGTCCCTGCTAGCCTCGACCACGGCGGCCAGCTCGCCGGGCTTTATGAGCCCTATAGATAGGAATATGAGCACCATGCCCATGGTGAAGAGGTACGTCGAGGTCCCCAGGCGAGCCCCCTTGATAAACATCTCTGCTGTCAACACCTTAGATGCGGCCTGTCAAGCTTAAGTACTTTTCCCGCTTTCACCTGCATGATACCGGCCGTGGAGGGCGGTCCCCCCACGAGGGCCGACCCCCTTAGGTATAGGGTGTCCGTATACAGCGAGGAATTGATGGGAGCCATAGAGGAGATACTCAGGAGCGGGCTGCTCGCCTCGACCCACGGCAAGTGGGTACGCGCGTTTGAGCGCTCGCTGTCCCAGTACCTTGGGGTCAACAGCGCGGTGGCGCTGTCGAGCGGCACTGCTGCGCTCCATGTGGCGTTGAAGTCGCTTGGGGTTGGGCCTGGGGACGCGGTGGTCACCACCCCCTTCACCTTCGTGGCGACTGCCAGCACGATACTGCACTCAAACGCGGTCCCCATCTTCGTGGACATAGACAGGGACACCCTGAACATGGACCCCACATCGCTGGAAAAGGCCATAGACGAGGACGTGAAGGCTGTTGTTGTGGTCCACCTGGCTGGCATGCCCGCCGAAATGGACGACATACTCAGGATCGCGCGTGAAAGGGGGGTGCCGGTGGTGGAGGATGCGGCCCAGGCACTTGGGGGGGAGTACAGGGGCAGGAAGTTGGGGTCCATCGGGGACGTTGCTGCCCTCAGCTTCTACGCTACCAAGAACATCACCACTGGGGAGGGAGGCGCCGTCGCGACGAGCGACGAGTCAATAGCCGAGCGGGCCCGGCTCATATCTAACCACGGCCAGACCGACAGGTACGAATACGCGGTGCTGGGCTATAACTATAGGATGACGGAGCTCCAGGGGGCCATAGGGTACTTCCAGCTCAGGGAGCTGGAGGGCCTCAACAGGAACAGGGAGGCGTTCGCCAAGGTGCTCATGGAGGAGCTGTCGACGATGGAGGGGGACGTCCTGGAGCTGCCGAGGCCCCGCGCTCACATGCGCCATGCCTGGCACCTCTTCCAAGTGCTGCTGAGGCTCGAGGCCCTGAGTAAGGGCAGGGACTTCATAGTGGAGGCGTTGAGGAGGGAGGGGATAGGTCTGATATATGCCGCGTACCCCAAGCCGTTGTACCTCACTGGCCTCTTCAGGGACATGGTGGGCCATGGGAGGCACTGCCCCTGGTCGTGCCCCTTCTACGGGAGGAGAACCGCGTACGGCAGGGGCCTGTGCCCCAACGCCGAGTGGGCGGCGGAGAGGGTAATATCGATACCCATCTCCCCCATGTACACGGCTGAGGATGCCGTGGACGTCGCGAGGGCGATCAGGAAGGTGCTTAACTATTACAGGAGGTGACCGAGGACGCGCGGATCGGTGTATACATTGGTCCGATGTGGGTTTCCTCGTCACCCATCGGCGGCGCGGTCAACATCGCCATTGGCCTTCCATGACAACTTTTAATTAAATCCGTTCCCCTGGGCAACATGAGGATCGACGTTGTAGATATACCGGTACCCGAAGGCGTTAACGTCATAGTGGGCCGCGCCCACTTCATAAAGACCGTGGAGGACCTATACGAGGCGCTCATGAGCGCCGTGCCCGGCATAAAATTCGGCATAGGCTTCTGCGAGGCTTCCGGCAAGCGCCTCGTGAGGCATGAAGCCAACGACGACGAGTTGCGGGCGCTCGCCATAGACGCCTGTAAGAGGATAGGCGCGGGGCACGCCTTCGTGGTGTATGTCCGTAACGCATGGCCGATAAACCTGCTAGCCGCGATAAGGAGCGTCCCCGAAGTGGTCGAGGTGCTGGCCGCCACGGCAAACCCGCTCAAGGTGATAGTGGCCGAGGTGGAGCCCGAGAGGAGGGGGATAATAGGCGTGGTGGACGGCTTCTCGCCGTTGGGGGTCGAGGGCCCTGAGGACGTAAGGGAGAGGAGGGCCCTCCTCAGGGAGAAGCTGGGGTACAAGCTCTAGATGCGGATCAGCCTTCACCTCCCCCATCAGACGGTCAGCGACCGCTATCCTCATCACTATGCGTGTCCAGGCGCCCACGTTAGTCCGACCCTCAGCGTTAAATATGGTTCTGTCCCTAAAATAAATCGTAATGCCCCTCGTGATAGTGGACGAGAGGGAATATAGGAGCACGGTTGTGAGGCACATAAAGTTGTCCGGGTGCTCCGCGTCCGCGGGTAGGCTGGACGTGGGGGACTACGTAGTTAGCTCCGAGCTGGCCTTCGAGCGGAAATCCGCGCGGGACTTCGTGGCGTCCATCGTAGATGGGAGGCTCTTCGACCAGGCGCGTAGGCTTCGGGAGGCGTATGCAAGGCCCGTTTTCGTGGTTGAGGGGGACGTGGACCTGGCGGTTAGGGGCAGAATGGTGAGCCGCAACGCCGTGATCGGCGCCCAGCTGGCCCTCATACGTATGGGCATATCGATACTGTACACGTCTAACGAGGAGGAGACCGGCACGGCGATATGCCTGGCCGCCAAACAGGAGGAGAGGTCCGGTAAGGGGATGCGCCTGGCCAGGTCCAAGGGATCGAGCCTCGAGGACGCCCAGCTGGCTCTCCTGGCCTCGCTTCCGGGCATAGGCCCGCGTAGGGCACAGGCGGTCCTCGAGGCGTTCTCCACGCCCATGAACGCACTCGTCAACTTCAAGCGCTGGGGAGTGGCCGGCGTGCCGGAAACGACAATAGAGAAGGTCGAGAGGGTCCTCACCTCGCCCTACAACAGGAAGCGGAACGGCGACAAGGCGCGCCACGTGTAATGTTTTAAATGGGGTGCTACGAGGGGGCGGGACTATTGTTACTATTGTTTCACTATTTTAACATCATGCCCAGAACCATTAGCATTTGAGAGAATATTATAAGGACCTAAGTAGTGGACCTACTAGACCCATTGAGGCGGTAATATTTAAATTTGCCCTTATGACCAAGCCTAAGCGATGCGTGACCCAATGAATTATTGGCGTCATTGCTTGGGGGTGGGAGCACATGGGTCGCATGAAGTGGAGCGGTGGTGATTACGCGGTAGGGGATGACGAACCTGTGCACCGTCCTGATAAGGTTCATGGGACAGCTCGACCCGTGGTTTTTCAGGATGCTGTACGTCAAGGTGCAGTTGAAGTTCGGAATACGTATAGACGAGGCGGCGTGTAGGAGGCCGTGGGACCTCTACAACATCATAGCGGCCGCCTCGGGCCCCACGTCCGCGGACCTCTTCGTCAACGCGTTCAAAAACTGGATAAAGAACCTATGCGGGTGCTTCATAACCTATGAAGAGGCCAAGAGCCTCCTAAGCGACAAAAGCGTGAGCGAGAGGTTCACGTGCGTCGAGGGAAACGATAACTACTCGTGCATAGGCTGATCAGCACCGCCTGACCAGCACCACCCTGTGCCTCCTCTGCTCGTCCACGAGCCTCACCATGCCGCGCCTGGCAAGCTTGTGGAGGTGCTTGTGCAGGGTCGTTGGGGGAAGCCCCAGGCCGTGCGCTATGTCCTGCCTATAGGCCTCCCCTCCCACCCTCTCCAAGTACTCAAGTATCATCCTGTCCGTTTCCCCAAGCCCACCGCATCCTGTCCCCCTCCTACGGAGGGCGATGTACATGGACGCGCCCAGCACGGCGCCGATAAGCAGCACGGGCAGAATTATGGTGCTGTCAGGGGCCGGCGCGGTGGGGCCAGTCTGCGTGGGGGTGCCCTCGGCCCCACCCTCCTCGACTGTAGGCAGCGCCGCGGTGGTGTTGGGCTGTCCTTCCCCGCCGGCCTCGACGGGCCCCTCTTCCCTCACCAGCAGGGTGTACGTGACGTTGTACGTGCCGGGCGGCACCGCCAGGTACACGCCGCTCATGTTCACGCCTATTATCTCGGCGTTGTCGGGCACGTCTACCGGGTACGTGCCGGGCGGTATACGTATAAGGACCTCGTACGGCGAGTCTATCGGCACCACGATAGTGCCGCTGGAATTATAGTACCGCGCCACGTACGTAACCTTCACCGGCTCCCCACCCGACAGGACGAACACCTTGCTGTCCACTATCCATACGGGCACTGCGGTGCCGTTCGGCAGCGCGGCGCTTACAAGGTCGGGGGCCAACGGCTGGGCCGGCAGCGTTGCGTTGCCGATAAGGGCCGCCGGTATGAAGAGGTACATGACAGGTACCAGGGTAAGGTTGAGTAGCACCAGCATGGCGTTTACTTCCTAGGGGAAAAAAGCAATTTCTGTGGCCGTCCCGCGAGGTGCTCGGCCGGAAAACCTTAAATGTGGCCATGGACAACCACAACTATGTACAGGTGTTCCCTTTGCGGTAAGGACGACACGGCGCTCCTGGAGGCAAAGCACAGGACAATGGGCACCGTGCTCGTGTGCCCCGAATGCTGGTCGAAGCTCTACGAGGCCAACGAAATAATAAGCGGTTCCGGGGGCGGCTGCGCGTGCGGCTAGGCCGCTACCCCAATAGCTATGCCCGTGCCCGTCAGTAGGGCGCCAGCCGCCTGTCCCCTCCTAATCGGGTCTCCCAGTATGGCCCTGGCCATCAAGGGGGTCAGCACAGGCACAGCGGCCGTTATTAGCGCGGTCGCTGTGACGCCTAGATCCCTCACCGAGTATATGAAGCCCAGTGCCCCGAGGACAAGGCCGGTGAAGCCGGAGACCGATCCCCATGCGGCTGCCCCCATGCCAATCCCTTTGATGTCCCTCCCATATGCGGCCCCAAGGACAACGCTTAGGAATATGCTCCTGAACATGGCTATGTGTTCTGGGGCCCACAGATCTGTGGCCGCCTTTAGGGCCGTGGTGGCCACCCCCCATGATACCGCCGTGAGCGCCCCGTAGGCTACCCCCCAAACGTTCCACCGCCCCCTAAGCCCGTTACTGGAAAGCGCTATCCCTGTGAGGGCCAGTATGCCCCCGACGATCGCCGTGCCTCTGGGCTCGGCGCCAAGAAGGAGCACGTCCAGGGAGTACGCCACGAATATGTACATGTACGCCAAGGTGGCCGCGGTGGACGCGCCGACGCGTTGGATGGAGAAGTTGTACAGTATGTCCCCTACTCCAGGGCCGAAGAGGGACGCTAGCAGCGCGAAGGCCGCGGCCTCCCACATCATGGGCGGGGGCCCCAGCAGCAGCATTGTGGCGGGGGTCAACACTGCCCCAGCAGTGAAGTTCCTGAGGGCCACTATAGCGCCGGGTCGGCCCCCCTTCCTCATGGCGAGCCCCATTAGGGGCGCATTGAGGCTGAAGCACGCCACGGCTATGGCGGCCGCCACCAGCGACATCATGCGCGTCCTCTATGGGCGTGTACACTTGTGGGGGGTCGGCCCCCATGCGCTGCCCTCATGACGTCGCGTGGGGGATGCACAGGTACGCGCGGCGCCGTGAGAAGGCCAACGCGGCGGCCTTTAACAGTCGACGAGGAGGACACGGTGGACAAGCCGCGCCGATTTATAGGCGTTGCCCATCCCTTTCGTAGGGCCCCACAGAGCTCGGCCCCACCGTGCTGTCGGGCTTGCGGGTCCCCATCCAAAAAACGTTTTATAGATTTACGTTGGGCTTTGTGTGAATGCGCGGGTTCTGACCGCCATTCTGACCGTAGTGGGTGCGATCCTCATGGTCCACCTCTACGCCGGCTTCATGGGCGGCACAGATCCCTTGCGGGTTGAGGTTGTGCGTGGGGATGCCTACGGGGTCCCACAGGCCATGGGCCTTGGGGCGGCGGGGACGTACGAGATCTCGCTGAGGTCTTTCCCCAACAGCTGCGCCATACCGGTGATGCGGATCTCGGGTCCCCCCGGCTACTACAGGTCGCTCGTCCTCGACAGGTACATCTACGGCGAGGGCACCTGGCTGCCCGCCTCTGGGAGGGTCCTGGACGTGCCGAGCGGCAGGAACGGCACGCCGATAGCCATAAGCGTGCTGTCGGACCCCGCGTTTCCTTTCGTGTTTCCGGACCGTTACAGGGTCGTGTGGACCGACCTGGGCGAGATATACTGGGTGGAGCCTCATGGATACTACATAGTGGGGTCCCCCCGCCCCGCATATAGGATCATGGTGGAGAGGTGGGTGCCGGAGCCGCCCCAGAACGAGCCGCACTACCTCGAGGTGGAGGTCCCAGAGGAGTTTCGCAACGCCCTCATGGGGCTCATAAACAACGTCACTGGGGGCATACACGACATCGAGGGCAAGCTAAGGGCGCTGGAAAGGTTCCTCGAGGAGAACTACGAGTACGACCTCTCGAGGCCGCCTGCCCCCATCGGCGAGGACCCCCTCGAGTGGTTCCTGTTCAAATCGCGGAGGGGGATATGCGTGGACTTCGCGACCGCGTTCGTGCTCATGGCCCGCCTGCTCGGCGTACCGACGAGGCTGGTGGCCGGCTACTACGTCACAGACGAGGTGGTGGTGCAGTGCGACGCCCATACGTGGGCGGAGGCCTACATACCGGGGCGGGGCTGGGTGCGGTTTGACCCCACGCCTGGGAGGGGCCCCCCTCCCCCAGCGGTTGGGCGGACTGTGGACGCCCCGCCTGACGAGCCGGAGGAGCGGCCCACCACGACCACGCCGAATGTACGGCGGGCGGAGGCGCCTCCCAGCCCGTCGTGGGCCATGTACGTTGTGGTCCCCCTATTGGCCCTGGCGGCCATATACGCGGCCCTGAAGCCCAGGCTGGTCGTGGGTAGGCCCCCTGGCGTCGGCGACGAGCTGCGCATAGTGTCCAGGTGCGGCTCCCGCCTGAGGCTATGGGGCGACGTGTCTGGAGGCGGGCGTGAGATCAGGGTGGGGCTGTCTAGGAAAGGCCTCTGGACCATACACGCGGGGTGCGGCCCCTTCAGGTACAGGTTCAAGCTGCGCGTGGTGGACTACCGGGAGGAGATAGCTGGGCTCTACGGCAAGCTACTGCGCAGGCATTACAGGGGGGACCCAACTGCGAAGACGCCGCGGGAAATAGCGGGGGAGGCCGAGGGGATTGTGGTGGACCTGTCGCTGATAGCCGAGCGCGTGTTCTATGGGGGGCTTAAGGCGACTCGGGACATCTACGAGAGGTTCAGGCATGTATAGGCCCCTCCTGGTCCCCGCCCTGCTGCTGCTAGGCCTACTGGCGCTGGAAAGGGTCATGGGCATGGAAGCGGCCGTCACGAAGGCGCTCACAGTGGCTATGGGGGCTGCCTACGCGGCGACTCTGGCCATCAGGCGCCGCCTCCCCGCCTCCCTGGCAAGACACGCGGCCACGGCTCTGTACGTGGCGCTGCTCCCCCCGGACGAGCTAACGCCGATCGTGGAATTCGTAAAGTTGCCGGTGGTGCTGGTTATAGCGTCCCTCTCGTTCTTCACGCTGTACGACAAGGTCGGCGCTCCCCTCCTCGAGGCGTTGGGCTACTCCCTGATATACCTCTCGCTTTACTTCGCCCTGGGGGACCTGATGCCCGGGACCTCGACGCCGTTGCTGGCCGCGTCCATATACGTGCTGGCGTTGTCCCTACTCCCCACGTCGCGCTACAAGTACCATGTGACCACATCGCCAATCGTGCTGGGGGGCCTCCTCGCGCTTTCCGGCGAGGGCCTTTTAAGGTACGTGGGGGGGACGCTGATCGGCGTGGGCGCGGCCACGACAATGTACAGGTTCTTCGTGGGCAGGGCCGCCGCGTCTGCCGTGGAGGAGCTGTCTGGCGGCCCCCTTGCGGAGGGCGACCTCGCGGAGGCGTACATGGAGTATACCAGGGGGAACGTCAAGAGGTTGGCCGCCATAATAGCGGCGAGGCTGGCCTCCGCCGGGTACACCTGGCAGGAAATAGCCTGCGTGGTGGAGCCGGTGCTGGACAGGCGCTTGAAGGATGCCGTGGAACGGCTGAGGCATGGCTGCCCATAGCCCTTGCTCCAAAGTCCGGGCCGCCGCGGACGCCGTGGGCGCCATACTTGTTGGGGTCTCGTGGCCTGCCTCCATGGTGTTGGCGTCAATAATAGCTGGGGGCCACGTGCTGATAAACGACGTGCCTGGCACCGGCAAGACCATCATGGCCAAGCTGATGGCGAGGCTCCTCGGCCTGTCGCTGAGGAGGATACAGATGACGCCGGACACCCTTCCCAGCGATATAGTGGGGGTAAAGGTGTGGCGTCAGGACAAGGGGGCCTTCGAGTTCGTGCCCGGCCCCATATTTGCCAACATGGTCCTCGTGGACGAGGTGAACAGGGCCCCTCCCCGGGTCCAGTCCGCGCTTTTGGAGGCCATGCAGGAGCTGCGCGTCACGGTGGACGGGGAGACCTACAGCCTCCCAAGGCCCTTCATAGTGATAGCAACCCAGAACCCCCTGGAACAGGAGGGGACCTACCCCCTCCCAGAGGCCGAGCTCGACAGGTTCCTGGTCAGCGTGAGCCTGGGCTACCCGCCCACCCTGACGGACGAGGTGGAGCTTCTCAGGAGGAGGCTGAAGTGGGGCACGGACGACCCCTCCGCCCTTGTGAGGCCCGTAATGGGGAGCAGCGACGTCGCCGCGCTGCAGTCCCATGCCGAGTCCATCTATGTGGATGACGTGGTCCTAGAATACATAGCGTCGCTGGTCAGGTCCATCAGGGGGGATCCAAGGGTCGAGGTGGGGCCCTCGCCGCGCGCCGGAATACACATGCTTAGGCTCAGCAGGGCCCTGGCGCTGCTCGACTGCAGGAACTACGTCGTCCCAGACGACGTGAAGGCCGCCGCGGGGCCTGTACTGCGCCACAGGATACGCATGGCCCCCTCCACGCTTTTGGACCCCAGCAACGTGGTGGAGGAGCACGTGAATTCCGTGCCCGTACCCAAGAGATGAGCCTCTTGAGGGTGTTCCTGGCGATGTTCCTACTGGGAAGCGTGGCCGTGTCACCCCTACTGCTGTACGTTTCGTCGATACCCCTCGCGGCGTTCCTCCTTGGCGCGTTCCTTGGGCCCCCAAGGGTAAGCGCGCGGAGGTCCGTCCGGGGCACCAGCGTCCAGGTGACCGTCGTGGCCGTGGGGCTCGGCACTGTGGAGCTCAGGGAAAGGGTGGGGGATACGCGTGTGGAGACCGCCAGGATGTTCGTCGTGGGCAGAAGGACCCTGTCCATTTCATACAAGGTGGACGGGCCGACGGTTGTGGGCCCCCTAACAGTCACCGCGTTTAGCCCGGCCGGGACGCGCAGCCATTCGGTGGCGCTTGGGGAGACCGCGGTCTATCCCCGCCAAGGGCGCCGGCCCCTCGGGGCATCCGAGGAGCTGGAGTTCGACCACGTCAGGCAGTACGTGCCGGGGGACCCCTTAAGGGCCGTGAACTGGAAGGCCACGGCCAAGACTGGGAGGCTTATGGTAAACGTTTACAAGCCCTCCAGGGGGGTCCTGACCGTGTATGCCGACCAGGCCCTATGGGAAAAGGCGAGGTCCATAACGGGCGCGTTGCGCAGGCTGGGCATCCCCGCCGAACTGTCGACTGGGCGTCCCAAAGGGCCCGACGCCCCCGCAGTCTACGTGGTCGACGTGGCTGCGCCCGGCGTTGAGGCGCGCATCGCGCGGTCTTCCCGCCACGTCATAGTCGACGTGGTGCCGGGGACAGGCGCGTTGAACTCGGCCCTGGAGGCTGCGTTGAGGCGCTCCCGGTATAGGGCCCTGGAGGAGAGAGGCGCCAGGGTGGTGAGCGTGTCCCCAACAGACAGCCCGACGAGGATTGCCCTGGCAATAGCGAGATGTCTCGACTGGTGAGGCTGGCCACGGCGCTCACGTTCTTCGCGGCCGTGGCCTACTCGCCGCTGTTGACATCGGTCGGCTGGCCCGACGCCGCGTTCGCGGCGGCTGCAGCTGCGCTGATCGCTGCGTGGGCGGCATCGGCGAGGCCTCGGGACGCCTCGCGGGCGCTCCTGGCGGTCATAGCGGCTAGGGCCGTGGCGCTTGACTCGCGGCTAGTTGGGCGCCTCCTTGGGGTGCAGTGGACGGTGGACTACCCCGTCGAGCTTGCTCTGGGCGCGCTGGCCGTCATAATATACATATACGCCGCGCTTCACGGGGACGACGTTCGGTCCCACCGATGAAGCAATAGGTATATAACCGTCCTATGGACAGCTCAAAGGTGGAGAAGGAGGAGCTGGGCTTCCTCGTGAAGAAGTTGGAGGAGGTGGAGCGCAAGATCTACTCCGCTGTGATATTCGACGTGTCGCTGGCGTACAGCGAAATGGCGTCGCTTATACCCGTCGTGGTCCTCATAAACTACGCCCTCTTCTCGTACGCGCCCATGTACTCGTACCTGGCCGCGTTCACGTGGCTGCTCCCCCTCCTCCTGTTAACGTACAGGTTCGTCGATAGGGGCTCTGCCATATACAGGGTGGTGAAGGCCGCCGCAGCGGCCTCCTTCGTGAAGAACGCGTTTTCGGTCATGGCTCTCATGATAGCCCTGGTGTTCGCCCTTGGCACGCTGTTGGCGTACATGGGCTTCGACATAGCCGCGGCCCTCTCCATAACGGGCATAGTGACCGTGGGCGTGATCAACGTGGTGGTCTCACACAAGCTGTTCGGGGACGTCCCGCTGTTCCCCACGTTCCTCTACCTACTCGCCCTGTTCCCCGCGACGCTGCTTGGGGGCATCATGTCGACCGCCATGTCGGTGACCTCCATAGCCCTATACCTACTCTTCATGTCCAGGTGGGTCCTCAAACTGCGATGAACCTGTACGACATACTCGCCATTTTTAGGGAGAACGAGGCGTTCTCGTCGCCCACGCGCCTGCTCCTCATGATATATATAGTGGGGAGGCGCAGGGGCACCGTGACGGAGCTGGCCAACGCGCTGGGCGTGGCGCCGAGCACCGTGGAGGCGCACCTGAAGAAGCTCGAGGAGCAGGGCTTCCTGAGGAAACGTAAGGTGCTTGACGGGGCCAGGGTCGCAGTGATAATAGAGCCCACGGAGGAGGGCAAGGCCGAGACCCTGCTGTTTCTGCGCAGGTTGAGGATAGCCATAGACGAGGTGTACCAGGGCCTTGAGTCCAGGGCCAAGGTCGAAGGCCACCTGGTGGACCGTTAGGGGATCCCCGCCATGGGGAGCGCCCTGACATGGTGGCCATAATAGGGGTAATAGGCCCCAGCAACAGCGGGAAGACCACCCTAGTAACGTTGCTGGTAAGGGCGTTGGAGGGGCTCAGGGTGGGCACGGTGAAGCACATACACCACCCCACATACGACTTCGACGTGCCTGGCAAGGACACGTGGCGCATGTTCGCGGCCGGGTCCATCCTGACGGTCGGCGTTTCGCCTGCCATGGGCCACATAGCGCTGCGGGTACCCCTGTCGTTG
Organism: Thermoproteales archaeon; assembly: GCA_027002815.1. Classification (GTDB taxonomy): domain Archaea; phylum Thermoproteota; class Thermoprotei; order Thermoproteales; family Thermoproteaceae; genus WANN01. The sequence continues at coordinate 12,652 of JALWZH010000048.1, forward strand.
GGCAGGGTCATAGAGCTGGCCGGGGCCCTCTCAGTGGAGCTGGACGTGCTGATAGTGGAGGGGTTCAGGGAGGAGCTCTGCGGCATGAAGGACGCGGCGACCGTGGCCACAGTGGAGGACTACGCCTGCGGAAACACCATTGCCGTGGTGGAGAGGGACGGGGTCGACAGGTCCGTGGAGGCAGTCGTGGCCTACCTCAGGTCGGCCCTGTGGGCGAGGTAAAGCGCCACAAGCTCCCTCACATGGTGCTCCGGCAGCGCCCTGCCGTCGCTGGCCGCGGCGTACTCTTCCAGTTCCTCTGGGCTGAGCACGGTCACCAGCACGGTGGAGACAGGGAAGGAAAGTATGAACTTCAACGCGTACTGGCCAAGGGTGTAGCCCAGCTCGTCTGCGAGCGGCTTTACGCCGCTCTCGACCAGCTTACGTGCCCTTAGGAGCCACTCGCGCGGCCTCAGGGACCTGTGGTCGTGCGGTGGGAACTCCGGCGTGAACCTGTCGGTGAGGACCTCCGAGGCGTGGGGGACCCTCACCATGGTGCCCCTCCCCAGGATGTTGGCGAGGCCTATCAACGTGTGGCCCGGCTCCTGCTCAAGTATGTTGAACACGATCATTATGGACTCGTACCCCACGCCCAGGGCGGTAAGCCCCTCCTCGTACACGTTGACCTCCGGGCCCAGCGCTACGCCGAGGTGGTCGAAGTACGTTCCTCTGAGACCCCTCAGCGCGGCGTACGCCCGCCCCACGTCCCCGATGCCCGGATTGTGGGCCTGCACTAGGAAGGGCCTCCTCCTCAGTCTCCTACACGACATGGCCACGGCCCTCTCCAGGTACTCGGCGTCGAAGTTCCGTTGGGGCTTCTCGCGGCCGTAAAAGTCGTACCCGACCTTCGTGGCCACATGCACGTCGTACCCTTCAAGCCACTCGCCAAGCAGCTCCTCGCTTTTGCCCCGCCCGTACATGTCGGCCGTGTCGAAGATGTTTATGCCCAGGTCCACGGCCCTCTTCACGATCCTCCTAGCGGTCTCCTCGTCAATTTTCCCATACAGGTCGCTGCCTATGGTCCACGCCCCAAGCCCTATCTCCGATACGTCGACGCCGAGGAACCTCCTGTACCTCATGGCGCTGGCGCGTGCCCGTCGCTCGGCGGACTCCCGGCCCTTTTGGTCACGCCTGTCGGGCTGGGCGCCATCGGCTTAAAATGGCCTGCCATGGCGTATATAGCACGACCGCGTTGATAAAGGTTGCCATTGCGGCTCACCCCAACAGGACCATGATGAAGTACACGTACCCGAAGAGCCCTATCGGCGCAGTGAGGCCGAACCGCCTAAACCATATGGCCACGGTCTCCAGTATGGAGACTATTATGGCTATTTCCAGCGCCAGTATGGCCATGGGCTTGTAGATGAGTGGCAGCCCCATCATCAGGGCCAGCCCAGGGTAAAACGTGCTGTAGAGCGCCTTCTCGCCCACAACGGCGGCGATCCCCTCGGTGTCCCTCTGCCTAAATATGAATATGAAGCCTATGACGGACTCGGGCACCACCGTGGCCAGGGGTATGATGAGTATCGACACGCCGACCTCGTCCATGCCCAGGGACGTGGCTGCGGACACTATGCCCTTGATGAGGCCCTCGGAGCCCAGGTAGAGCAGCGCTATGGACGCGGGGAGCTGTATCTTGGCGCTCCTAAGCCACAGCTCACGCTCCTCCTCCTCCTTCTCCGCGGGCCTGAGCACGTACCTGGCATATATGAAGTAGAGGGCCAGCAGCAGGGCGCCGAAGACCTGCGGCGCGACGGACACCAGGTCCCTGAGGTACACCAGGGGGACCATGGGCAACGTGAACAGTATCAGGGGCAGCGCCACGGCCCTCTCCACGTGGGGAATGGTGTGCGTCCTGCGTCCGAGCAGCCACGCGGCGGCGCTTACCGCCACTATGGCGGGGTAAATGACCGTGGACGCCATGAAGGGCTGGGCCACGACGCTCCCAAGGGCCACGTCCACCTCGCCTCTGAACAGCGACACAAGATATATGGCGAGTTCCGGCGCCGAGGTTATGAGGGGCCCCAATATCATGACGACCCCCGTGAGTCCCCTCCTGAGGACGTTGGAGAACCTGTACATCAGCTGTTCGATCATGAGGCCTGCAAGGACGACGAGCGCCATGCCGCCGATCATGAATACGACGTCCAGTATGGTCATGGTGCCGGTTCACAGCGTCGAGTATTTAAGTCTTGGCGATGGGGTCCAAGCGCCTCACGGTTCAAGGGCCCGTTGGGGGAGGGCCGCCTCGCAGGTGCCTCCCCCTCATACTGGCCCCCACAATTCTGCGCCGGGAATTTATTTGTTGTCCGGGTCGGTCACTCCTCGACGTGTATGGACTTGGTGGGGCACGCCTCCATGGCCTGGACCGCCGCGTCCCTGAGCTCCTCGGGGACGCGCCCCTCGGTCCCGTCGGCCCCCGTCCTGTACTGCGCCACCACCACGGCCTTGCCCTCCTCGTTGCCTTCGAAGACCTGCGGCGACAAGGTGGAGCATATGCCGCACGCTATGCACGTGCCGTGGTCTATCCAGACCCTGAGCGGCATATTGGAGAACCGACGTGCGGTTTAAAGTTTGGGGGGTCCACGTACAGCGGGGCGCCGCCATGTAGTCGACGTGTCGGGCCGTGGGCGTCCTACAGCAGCTCCTCGTAGACTGCCCTTAATACCTCTCCGGCGGGGGCCCTGAAGACCATCGACGCGACCCTGGTGATCGGGGTTTCCTCGGGGTTTATCTCCACAACGACGGCGCCCCGCCTAGCGGCCAGGGCAGGCAGTGCGGCTGCTGGATACACGGCGCCGCTTGTCCCAATGACCAGGAAGAGGTCGCTCTTCTCGGTCTCCTCCAGGGCCCTCGAAAGGGCGTCCCGAGGCAGCTCCTCGCCGAACCACACCACGTCCGGTCTCAGGAGGCCCCCACACCTGGCGCACCTAGGAGGTATTTCCCTTACGGGGCCGGCCAGCCCCTCCCTGTGGCCGCACCTGGTGCACCTCACGCGCCTGATGTTGCCGTGCAGCTCCACGACGTTTCGACTCCCCGCAAGCGTGTGGAGCCCATCAACGTTTTGGGTTATGACTGCCTTCACGTAGCCCGCCTCCTCCAGCCTTGCCAGGTAAACATGCGCGGGTCCTGGTCCCTTGGAGAACACGAGCTCCTGTCTCCACGCGTACCACCTCCAGACCTTCTCCGGGTCCCTTCTGAAGGCCTCAGGGGTGGCCAGCTCCTCGGGCCTATGCCGTTCCCATAGCCCTCCGCCGCCCCGGAACGTGGGTATCCCGATTTCGGCGCTGATCCCGGCCCCGGTCAACGCGACGCAGTGCCTCGCCTCCCTGATCGCCTCCACGAGCCTATTTAGGGGCCCCATCTAGGGGACTATCACCGCCGACTGTAGCCACATGGCCCTGTACTCGTCCCCCATCCTAACCACGGCAAAGGTGAACACGTGCCTCTCGTCGCCCGCGCCCATGCGCGCCTCGACCCGCACGAACCTCGCCGCGGACAAGTCGTCCGTCGGTTGCGTGTTTATGTCCAGCAACTCCACAGACGAGACGGCGAATCCGTGCCTCTCGACCAGCCCCTTCACGCACTCCGCGAGCTGGGGGCCCGTGGACGCGGTGCAGGGCGACGCCTGCGCCTCCTGAAACACGGCCCCGTGGATCCTACTGTACTCCATGGCCCCTCCTGTAACCTTTATTAATATCATTTAGGGGCCTCTCATGGAGAGGGCCGTGGAGATTCTGAGCGACATAATTAGGATACCCACTGTGAATCCCCCTGGAAGGGAATACGGAACGTTCGCCGACTACGCGGAGAAGTTCCTTAGGGGCATAGGCATGGACGTGGAAGTGGTCGAGGTGCCTAGGCACGAGGTGGCCAAGGTATGCGACGAGTGTTCCGATTACCCTAGGTACATAGTGATTGCGAGGATAGGGGAGCCACGGCTCCACTTCAACGGGCACTACGACGTGGTGCCCCCAGGCCAGGGGTGGACCGTCACGGACCCCTTCACGCCCCGCGTGGCCGGCAATAGGCTGTATGGGAGGGGCGCCCAGGACATGAAGGGCGGCGTCGCCGCCATACTGGCGGCTGCCGAGGAGGCGCGCCGTCAGGGAGCCAAGAACTTCGAGATAAGCCTTGTCCCCGACGAGGAGATAGGCGGGGAGACTGGAGCCGGGTACCTCGTGAGGAACATTGGCGTGCGTGCGCCGTGGGTCATAATCGCGGAGGGATCCGGCTACGACAATATCTGGATCGGCCACAAGGGTCTGGTCTGGTTCATGGTGGAGGTGTATGGGAAGCAGGTCCACGGCTCGGTCCCGTGGCTCGGCCTAAACGCCTTTGAGGGGGCCGTGAAGCTGGCAAACCACATTATAGGTACTCTGAAGCCAAGGATAGAGTCTAGGATCAGCAAGTACGACTACGATGACCCCAATGGGAAGAGGGCCACGATAAACATTGGGGGCGAGGTGAGGGGAAGCGTAAAGACGAACGTTGTCCCGGGCTACTTCGCGTTCAGCATCGACAGGCGCGTCCTCCCAGACGAGGACCTCGACGAGGCAAGGAGGGAGATAGAGGACTTCGTGGCGGAGGCGTCTAAAGGCCTAGGCGACTATAAGGTGGAGCTACGCGTCACCAACGTGGCCGACTCGGCCCTGATAGATCCCGCCCATCCCCTCGTGGAGAAGCTTGCCGACGCGGTGAGGGAGGTGACGGGGGCTGAGCCGCGGAGGACTGTGTGCATAGGCGGCCTCGACGCCCGCTTCTTTGTCAAGGCCGGCATACCGACCGCCACCTACGGGCCTGGCCCCACGTACACGGCGCACACCCCCGACGAGTATGTCTACGTGGACCAGGTTGTCGCCGTGTCCAAGGTGTTCAGGAACCTCATGTTGGGCCGATGAGGGTTACCGTTAGGATAGACAGGGAGAGGTGCATCGTGGCTGGCCTGTGCATGATACATGCGCCCATGATCTTCATACCGGAAGAGGCCGACGGGAAGCCCGCGGTGGCCCCAGAATACAGGGTGGGTCACCAACCCGACGTTGGGGAGATACCCCAGGAACTGTTGGGCCCGGCCAAGGAGGCCGAGGCCAACTGCCCCGTGAGGGCCATACAGGTAGGGCGATGAGCACGTGGTCCCTAGTTGGCAACACGCCGACCGTGAGGCTGCGGTCCGGCGACGGCGAGCTGCTGGTGAAGCTGGAAACGTACAACTTGACTGGCAGCCTAAAGGACAGGGTGGCGTTGAACATCCTGAAGCGGCTTATGGGCGGCTCCTTGGCCCCCGGCGACACGGTCGAGCTGGCAGAAGGCGGCCCACTTGCGATCAGCATGGCCGCGTTGGCTGCGCCGCATGGGATAGGCGTGGCTGCCCCTCCCTCGGGCAACAGACACCTGGACAGGCTGGCCGAGGCCTACGGCGTGCGCCCCGTGGGGCCTGGCGATGGACGCGCCGCGTCGAGGCTGGACCCGGACACGGTGTTCGAGGTCGCCGTGGAGACCCATTATGAGTGGACCGGCGGCGAGCTGCTTAGGCAGGCGGGCGCTGTGGACGCTGTCGTGGCTGGCGTTATCAGCGGCGCTACCCTGGTGGGGATCGGCAAACGTGTGAGGGAGGTCCTACACGACGCGCTGGTTATAGGGGTGCAGCTGGAGGAGTGCCCCATGCCGAGCGATGGGCGCTGCGCAGTGCCGTGGGCCCCGGTCCCTCGGCCCAGCCAGAGGCGTCTGGAGCTTCTTGACAAAATTGTCGACGATTATGTGACAATAAATGTAAAGGAGGCGTTGGAGGGGACACGCCTCGCGTCCAGATCCCTGGGCGTGCTCGTCGGTCCTTCCGGGGGGGCCAACGTGGCGGGAGCCCTCAAGGCTATGAGGGCGTACGGGCTCAGGAGGGTCGCTACCATAATACCGGACCGTGGCGAGACGTTTCTGGAAATCATAACGTAGTAAGTTTTTTATCCTTCAAAGGCTATGCATTAAACGTGGAAGTGTCAAGGGTAAGCGAGGTCAGGAAGTCTCTCTCGACAAACTTCTATAAGTTCAACGATGAGGTGAACGGGGCGCTGATAGCCGTGCTGAGCAAGGAGAACTACATACTCATAGGGCCCCCCGGAACAGCGAAGACCATGCTTGTTGCTATGATGTCCAGGCTGCTCCAGGCCAAGTGGTTCTACAGGCTCCTCACAAAGTTCACCGAGCTCGAGGAGATAATAGGCCCCATAAACGTGGTGGAGCTGCTTAGGGGCAAGGTCGAGAGGATATACACGAACACCCTTGTGGACTCGGATCTGGCGCTCCTGGACGAGATCTTCAACGCGTCCAGCGCAATACTCAACACTCTGCTCACCATACTCAACGAGAGGGTACTATACGACGGGGATAGGGTCGTGCCCGTGAAGACCTGGACTGTTTTCGGGGCGTCCAACAGGGTGCCAGACGAAGAGGAGTTGCAAGCGCTCTACGACAGGTTCCCCCTACGCGTGTTCACGAGGTACGCGTCGCCGGAGGAGACCGAGCCTCTGATCAAGGCCGGGTGGAGGTTGAGGCGGGCATACGAGGCCGCCGAGCCGATCATGACGATGGACGAGGTGAAGAAGCTCAACGAGGTCATAACCACCTACGTCTACGAGAACATAGACGGCCTTTCCCGGCTCATATCGCCCATACTAGCCACATATCTCGACCACATAACTGTGAGCAACAGGACCAGGGTGAAGGTGCCCCTGTACGTCGTGGCCTACCTAACCGCGCAGGGCGTGTCGCTGTCGGGCATAGACGCGACCTCTGTGAGGGCAGCCACCCTGAAGATACTCAAGTACCTGGTCCCCTCCCACGAGCAGCTCAGCGAGTACGACGCGTTCCTGTCGTCGCACATGCCCGGGAGCATCGCCCGTCTCTCGGACCTCGTAAGCGAGATCAAGGCACTGATGGCCAACAACGAGGTGGGGTATGCCTCTGAGAAGTTGAAGGAAGCCGAGGAGCTCCTCGCCCAGATAAGCAGCGACGCGGTCATGGAGAGGTTCTTCGCTTCTGAACTGGCCGAGATAAAGCAGTCGCTCGACATGATAAGGCAGCAGCTATGAGCGGCGTCCTAATCAACGTGGACTACGAGGAGGAGCTGACGAGGCTCAGGATAAGGGAGTTGCTGGGATACATAAGGAGGCTCGGCTTCCCATTCAGGCAGGAGGTCCTGCAGGGCGAGATACTCGCCGACAGCTTTTACGTGCATTACAGGAAGCCCCTCCTTAAAAACCCCAACAACGTGGGCCAGGAACACGCCATATGGTACACGTTGATATCCACTTACGTCTCCTCGGACATGTACAGGGACATAGCGTCGCTCTCCCAGTACAACTACTCCATGTCTAGGCGTGCCGCCCTCAAGATACTCAGGGCGTACAACAGCATACTGGCCAGGATCGAGAGGAGGGCGAGCAACGCCGTGAGGGACGCCGCGAACAAGAACGCTTCCCAGCTCATGAACGACGAGAGGTTCCGCAACGAGATAGGGAACATACTTAGGTTCTACATGGGCACCACCAAGAGCATAGAGAGGACCCAGAGGACCGTTAGCGTGAGGTTCGGCAGCAGCGTCGGCAAGGAGGCGGCCGAGCTGCTCTTCGACGTGGACATAGACCCCTACAGGGCGCGTCTCGCCAAGATGCTCGAGTCGCTGGTAGAGATAACGAAAACCGTGGAGGACATAATAGTGGAGGAGGGGTCACACGTGGAGCGGAGGGGGATAGCCATGGGCATAAAGCGCATGTCCAACATAAAGGAGATACAGGACGCCAGCATAACCAGCAAGGCCGTGTACTCGGCGTCGCGGGAGCTATTCGCATATAAGCTCGCTACGAAGTCCCTTTCCGTCAGGGAGCGCCATGTGGAGCGCAGGAACAAGATATACATGTTGATAGACAAGTCGGGCAGCATGTTCTACTCGATAAACGACGTGTTCTCCATGGACACGGTGCAGAAGATCACCTGGGCGGCCGCCATAGCCATAGCGATTGCGAGGACCGGCGGCAAGATAATGGTCAGGTTCTTCGACCAGGCCATCCACCCGCCGCTTCAGACGCCCCGGGACATAATTAGGGCGCTCCTACGCGTTATACCGTTGGGAGGCACCGACATAAACTCGGCCATACTTACTGCTATCTCGGACGCGTCCAGGAACGCGTCGCTGCGCAGCTACAAGCTACTACTAATAACGGACGGGGAGGACGACATGGTGAACCCCGAGGTCGTGAGGTCGTCCAAGAAGTTTTTCAGGGACGTTAAGGCCATACTTATCGGCGGCTCTAACCCCATAATCGAGGGGCTCGTGCCCACCATAAAGATAAGCGAGATGAGCCAGGACGCTATCCGCGCCGTTCTGAGCCACATATAGTCCTCCTGCATATACGCGTCACCGCGATCCTCCCCACCTCGTAAAGCGCGGCGAAGGGCACGAAGAGGAGCAGCGTGGACACGAGCGTAGTGTCGGGGGTCAGCCACGCAATGACTATGAGGCTGCCGGCATATATCACGGGCCTGTACTCGCTGAGTGCCCTCGGCTCCAGGAGGCCCAGCTCGGCGAGTACGGACAAGAGGATGGGTATCTGGAACAGCAGTCCGCTTATGAGCCCATTCATTATTATGGCGTTTATGATGCTGCCGAACGTGAAGAGGGGCTCCACCGGTATCCAGTTGAGGACCAGCATTATGAAGAAGCGGAACATGACGGGCGTCAACACGAAGGTGCCGAAGAGCACTCCTAGGTAGAACAGGGCTATGCCCCCAAAGAGGTAACGCCTCACCACCCTTATCTCATGGGGATAGAGGGCCGGCTTGACGTATTGCCACACCTCGTAGACGAGGTACGGGACTATTATCAGGAGCGTTATGTACACAGCCATGAACACCATTGTGCCTATTGGGTTGTACACGTCGCCCGGTATGATCGCAACTATGTAGCCCCCCAGATAGGAAAGGGCCATGTCGAGGAACATGTATATGAAGAGGCTTATAAGGGGCACGTAGCCCACCGGCATGGGCGCCTCGCCGTCTGGGTTCCCCTGCAGCTTCGGCGACTTGGGCTCGATGGGTGAGGGCGCCCACATCAGCATGAATATGAGTATGCCCAGCAGCACCGGCCGCTTCAACCTGACCGCGAGCTCCTCCAAGTGTTCCCATATGGTGGCCTCCTTATCGTACGGGGGGGACTCCATTGGACCACGCGGCGCGTGTCATTATTACCTTTCCGTTCCGCCCGGCCAGAACAAATATTTAGTGGGTCCGTATGGGACGTATGGGCAGGGCGTTGATGGCAGCAGCGGCGCTCTCGGCGTTGGTTATAGCGGTGATGGTGCTTGCCTACATTGGCCTAACGGGGCGGG
>JALWZH010000049.1 GCA_027002815.1 Thermoproteales archaeon
AAGGAGAGCAGCTCCCTTCCGAGCTCAGTGAGAGCCTCTGAATCAGGCCTAAACGCCTCCCTGAACCTGTGCCGAAGGCCCTTAACTACCTCGGCGTATCTTGGCCTCCCAGAGTCGTCGAAACAGGCAGGTGGGTCGCCTATCAGCCTCGAGAGGACGGCGTAGTACTCCTCCTTATCCGCGAACATGGCCGCATAGGAGTCCTCCATATCGGCATAGTTGCACCTCATTGCGCATGAAGCGGCCCACAGATATAGCGCGACGACCCCCCTTGCGTCCAGTTGGTCGGGCTTCATGGCCCCCCAACCCTCGCCCTTACGGCGTTAGCCACATGCTCTAGGCCTACACGGTCGATGAACTCGCCGAAGGATTCCCCCTCGGCCCTCTCGGACAAGTACACGTCTATCAACGCCTCTACGTACATGTGGGCCGCATCGGCAGGCACGCGCCTAAAGAGGACAGAGCCCATCTTGACCTCCGGTCCATACCTGCCGTTGACCAGTATATCGTAGGACTTTACAGGTTTTCCCTCCTCGTCCCTGAACGTGGTCGCCATGAGGCCTATGTCTCCTATCCAGTACCATGCGCAGCTGTGGGGACACCCCACAACGTGTATGGACGGCATGTCGTTCCTATCGCCGAACCTCGACCTTACGATTGTTATCAGCCTTAGGAGGTAGGCCTTGGTATCGCCGATAGAGAAGTTGCAGTATGGGTCGCCCGTACAGGCAACTGACATGGCCTCTAGCGGCGCCTCGTCTACACGTAGGTTCAGAGAAGACGCAGCGCCGAGAACCTTTTCCACGTCCTCCTCCTCGACGCCTACAATGGCCAAGTTCTGCCTGTGGGTTATGCGCACCTCGGCGCCAAGCGCGTCCGCCAAATCGGCAAGTTTTACCAGGACGTCGCCGCTGGTAATCCCTGCGGGAACCGCCAAGCCGATCGAGAACCTGCCATCCCTGAGTTCCTGTACGCCGAGGTGGTCGGTCCTCCCCAACGCCTTGGGAGGACGGCCAATCCTCTCGAGCCTCTTGCCCATCCTTTCTTCGACCTTCTCAACGAGGCGTTGCACGCCCAGGTCGTCCACGAGGAACTTCATCCTCGCCCTCACCCTGGACAACCTGTACCTAGGATCCCTGGACCACACGTCTATGATGGCCCTCGTGAACTCCACCACTTCGTCGACAGGCACGAATATTGGCATGTGACGTGCTATGCGCGGCGCTAGGGAGAGGCCGCCGCCGACAAGCACCGTGTACCCTTCTACCCCGTCCTTGGAAACCCCGACGAAGCTCAGGTCGTTTATTTCTGGCACGCTGCACAGGTAGGGGCACGCGGTGACGGTGATCTTGAATTTTCTCGGTAGGTCGGTGTATTCACGGTCTAGGAGGAACGCCTCTGTGAGCTCGCGCACTGTGCGCCTCACATCGAAGAGCTCGTCCTTTAAGACCCCGGCCAACACGCACGACGTTACGTTCCTAACTGTGTCGCCCTCAGTCCCTATAGTAGTTATCCCGACATCGGCGAGCTCTCTGAGAACGCGCGGCAGGTCCGCAAGCCTAACCCAGTGAATCTGTACGTCCTGTCTCACGGTGAGCTCGGCATAGTTCCTCCCATAGCGGAGGGAGACCTCCCCTATACGTCTGAGCTGCGACGGTGTGAGCACGCCCCCAGGTATCCTAAGCCTCACCATGAGGTACCCGGTCCTCGGCCTATCGTGGACGACGCCCAGCCAGTAAAGCCTGGTGAATTCCTCTTCCGGGATGTCCCTGTAGTCCTTCCTGGCCAACTCCTCCAACTCGTCCGTTAGCTCGAGCGGGTGCTTCTCCCTCTTTATGCGTTCCACGAGGTTCTTTTTGTATACGTCTTCCCATGTCATTGCACCTACCGGTAGTTCTGTTGATAAGGCACGCCAAACACGAAATATTTTCCAGATACCAGACGCCTATAAAAGGGCCCATTGGTCCCACCATGCCGGAAGACGCTTACTTCGTGGCGGTGCTCCTACTGGCGTCGCTACCTATGGGGTACTTCGGATACGGCTTCTCCACTGTGGCCATGCCGCTACTCCTACTTAGGTACTCCAACAGCGAGGTGGTCCCCGTGGTAAACATGGTGGAGGTGTTTCAGAACGCAGGCCTAATCGCCATGAACAGGTCTGCCATCAGAGGCGGCGCAGTGCGCCAGGCATTGCCCCTGATACTTGGCACGTTTCCGGGCATCGCCATTGGAGCGTACACGCTGAAGTTCGCGGACCCTGTGACGCTGAAGCTCGTGGTGCTCGCAACGCTGCTTCCCCTCATATACCTGCAACTGTTCGACGTGAGGAAGCCGATAGGGAACATGTGGACAGTCGGACCCGTGATAGGCCTAGTAGGCGGGGTGCTCTATGGGACCACCACCATTTCGGGCCCCCTCCTCGCAGTGGTCTTCGTCAACAACGGCCTCGCCAAGGGCGATTTCAGGGCAAGCATGGCCATAGTGAGGCTCGTGGAGTCGTGGACCGCAATGCCCACGTACGTGGCCATGGGCCTGTCCACCTATGCCACCATGACAATAGCCGTGATGGTTCTTCCCGTCGTCCTAATGGGCATGTACATTGGGCATGTCTTGTCACAGTGCGGATACGCCGACGCGTTTAGACACTACGCAATGGCGTTCGACGCGGGCCTAGTATCCTACAGCCTACACAAGGCGCTTATACAGGCAGGCCTATCGGAAACCAGCATGGTGCCCATAGCAACGACCGCGGCCGCGCTGGCGCTGTTCGCGAGAAAGAAGCTTCAGGCCATGTGAGGGTCAAGGCGAGCCGTGCCTGAGCCTTGCGAGTACCTGCGGCGCCATGTCCAGGGCTATGTCTATCGCCCTCTCCACCTCCCTCTGGGTGAAGTAGCCCAGCGTCTTCTGGGCAGAGACAACGTGATTGTTGGCCACGGTTATCGAGACCCTGCCGTCCAGACTGTACTCCTCGTCGAAGTCGGGATCCACGAGCAGTTTGTCGCCTATCTTGCCAATGGATATGGCTATGGGAACCCGGTCAGTGGTGGGGAGGACGGCCCTGTTATCCCTGTCCAGCGACGGCTCCCCAGTCTCCTTCCTGCGTATCCCTGGAAGCGATGTGTGGGCAAGGGCAAGCACGCTGGCCATGTTGGCGGCATCTATGAGGTTGCCATCGTCGTTGACCACGTATATGTCGACCCAAAGCACATACGCGGAGGACCCCGGGTCAACTGCGAGCCTCTGCATGTCTATGTACCCGCTATGCCGTATGCCCCTGTCAACCACACGCGCAAGCTCTATTGCGAATTCGTCGGGGGGCCCGATCTCGCTGTAGGGCGATGCGTGTGGGAGTATCTCCGCGTTGACTATGAGCACGCCCTCGTTTGGAGCGTCGGGGAACGGCCTTCCGAGGCCTGCCTTAACACCCGCTATGACCTGAGTATTGCCCAGCCTAACAACGGCGGAGCCGTCAGCGGTTTCGATGACCCCTACTTCGGACCTTATCTCCCTGTACTCCAGCAGCCCGCGGCCAGTGGTCCTAATACCGCTCTGCACGGCGCGCCTCACAGAATCACGCTTGAGGACAGGCACGATCCTTTTTCCCCACGGCGTTATGCTGGCCATGTGCGGGGAAAGGGGGAGGCCCAATTTAAACGTATTGCTGCCCCGTGGGCCTGAGGCCACCAACAGCAACTTTATAATTTCCGTCCGGTGGGACCCACATGAGGTGGTCGCACACGAAGGTCGTTGGCCCAGCGGGCAGGTTCGGCGCACGTTATGGGATGGGACTCCGGAAGAAGGTAGTGCAGGTCGAGGCGAAGCAGAGGGGCAGGCATAGGTGCCCGCGCTGCAAGTCGCTGGTGAGGTTTAGGCGCATAGCGTTCGGTATATGGACATGCCCAAAATGCGACTATGTCTTCGCGGGAGGGGCGTTCGTGCCCATCTACGGTAGATGATCAGAACGGTCCTGACCTCATCGCGCGACGACTCGCCGCGCGTCAGGGAGCTGCTCAACGAGCTTGCAAGGCCATTGCCAACAGTCTACAAGATCAACAGGGGGAGGACGGGCCTCTACCACGTCGTTTCGAAGGCGGTTGAACTGGGGGCAACATACACCGTAGTGGTGTACTCGAGGAGGGGGAACCCCAGCCTCATCCGGTTCCTCGACAATAGGACCGGCTCGTGGCTGCCCTATGCGCTGAAGCTGTCCGGCGTAAAGCTGCTGTCGGACATGGAACACGTGAACGTTAGGCAGAGGAAAGCCGAGAGGGCCATAGTGATTGACGGCACGGACAGCTTCATAGGCGACGTGCTGATGGAGGTGTTCGGTTTTCCCCTCCTCAACGCCGTTCCCAGGGGTTACCGGGGGACCATAGTGGCCGTGCACGACGCGCGTGGCAGGGGCTGGAAGTACGACATAGGTATATACCTCGACGGGCTCGACAAAATATACGGCCCACAGCTGCGCGTGGCGGACGTGATATACGTAGATCCCAGGAGGGCGTTGCCGGGCGCCACGCCTGGGGAACGCGACCCCATGTGAACCGCAGACGCCGTTGGAAAAGCGGCAAACCGCGGGGCCCCACTCCGCAGCAATGTACGGCCATGAGTTCCAGATGGTTGTTGTCTGTGCCATGGAGATGGGGCGGGCTGCCAAGGCCTACTTCATGGATCGAGCCGATTCCTCGAGCCCTCTCCATGGTGGCTAGGTCGCTGGAACTCGCCGTGATTATACCGCCATTCCTGGACCCCGCCCGTCCAGGCTCTGTCAGGCCCCCTCACAGCATCAGTGCCCGCGGATCGAGGCGGCGGCACGTGCTCTAAAGCTGCAGCGTAGTGCGTCCACCGCGACTGGCTCGTTGCCTGGTTGGCGTACTGGCCGGGGGAAGCCGCACAGGCGTTGGCGATCCCCAGCGATTCTGGTCCGCTGGTCGACACGTCGACGCATGCCCACTTTCAGCTATGCGGCGTCCTCTCGTAGGCCTGAGCTCGAGTGCTTGGGCCCTCGAAGAGCCAGCCGCACGGCCTGCCGGCCTACCCCCGAACCCCAGCGGCGAATGGGACTGCCCGGGAGTCCCTCGGCGGGGCCTTGAGGGCTAGGCCGCCTCGCTCGTCCACAGCCATGGGGTCTGCGGGTGCGCTGACTACACGGCTATTGGGGAAGCGGGGGGACGCCGCGTGTCTGTCCCGGCAACACTTAAATTGCTTGCGGATGTGCTGTCCATGATCAGGGTCTCCGGCCTGACCGCGCGCTTGGATGGGAGGCCGGTGCTACGTGGCGTCGACATGGAGGTGGAGCGGAACACCGTGCTGTTGGGCCCCAACGGCTCGGGCAAGTCCACCCTGCTTAGGGCTGTGCTGGGCCTTGTCCCCTACGAGGGCAGGGTGGAGGTCGATGGGCTGGAGGTGAGGGGGATCAGGGCAAGGCCCGGCCTAGTGGCCGCCAACCTGGCCGAGATCTACTACCTGGTGGATCTCCCCGTGGGGAGGCTGATGAGCCTATACATGTGGCTGGCCGGAAGCGACATGGGTAGGGCCGTGGAGCTGGTCGAGGCGCTTGGCCTCAGGGGGGTGCTGGGCAAGAAGCTGTGGTCGCTCTCCTCGGGCGAGGCCAAGCTCGTGTGCAACGTGATGGCTCTGGCCGTTGGGGCCAGGCACGTGCTGCTGGACGAGCCCTTCGAGAACGTGGACCCTGCCCGGCGCAAGGCCCTCATTGGACTCATCGGCGGGGTCAAGGGCACGGTCCTATTGGTCACACATGAGCTGTCAGTCCTCAGACACCTCGCGGACTGGGACCTGTACTTCATGGCCGAGGGCAAGGTCTACGGGAAGGCCCGTGTGGGGGACCTCCTCGACGCGCACATAGCGCCTGGACGCGTAGAGGGGGCGCTCTTCGAGGTTGAGGTGGGCGGGGCCAGACTGTCCATCGTGAAGGGTAGCGGGGGCCATCGGATAGGCGACTTCGAAAGCCTCGACAAGCTCTACGAGCTGGCATGATCAGGTACGTCGCGTACAGTCTCTACGCCGACCTGACCAGGGGAGTCACCCTCTTCTGGTCCCTCTTCTTCGTCATGTTCTGGCTCGCCATGGGGGCATACGTGTTTCCCGGCGACAGGCTTGTCTGGGCCCCCCACGTGGTCAAGCTGGGCTACACGGCCTCCTGGATGGCCCTGGCATCGCTCATATCCTTCTCGGCCGCCGCCATAAGCCTAGCCTACAAGAGGCTCTACGCGTCCGCTGCGGTTCCCTACGTCGTTAGGTACACAAGGCTCAGCGAGGGGAAACTGGTGGCAGGGGACGTCGCGGTTGCGGCCGCGTTCATGGCCGTACTCGCCGTCGCGTTGACGGCCTTCGCCTACGTCGCCTTCTCGCATTCCCTCAGGGCGGACCTACCGCCGAGGGCCCCAGCCATCCTGGTTGGGGTAGCCCTATGGTCAGGAGTCTTCTTTTACCTGTTCACAGCCGTCCTAGCGAACCTTGCGTTGACGGTTAGGAGCTCCCTGACGCGGAGCGTGACGTTCATAAGTTTCGCCCCCCTCATCCTGGCATACGCCTTCGGGTTCGGCCAAACCTTCGCCGACGTGGGCTGGGCGGTGGCCCACCTCTCCCCATTCAACAACATCATGAATCTGATGTACCACGCATATGCTGGTGGCCCAGTCCCCATGACCTACGTCATGCCGGGCAGGGAAACCGTGGACCTGGCCCTCTCCGTCGCGTCCCTCGCTGCGTGGACCCTGGCCATGGCGGCCATGGCTGCCTACACGTCGAGGAAGGTGAGGTACGTCAGGATAGAGGAGCTGGTCAGGTAGGGGCCCTTCGTTGGCCGTCTCTCTCCGGGAACCGGGATCGGCAGATCGTCAGCCAGTTGTACGCGCCTGGTTCACGTCCGCCCCCACTTTCATGGCTCCCACACCGTGTGCGCCTTGGCGTGTCCTTACAGCGCTACTTAACGTGTGGCGCCCCAATCAACAGTTGAGGGCTTTTTTCAGGGAGGTTAACACCTTGGCGGCGACTTCGACCGGCGTGCTGTACCTTCTCCTAACGAGGATGTAGTGGTGGCTTGACCAGAAATGCGCGGCCAGGCGTGCCGCCTCGCCGACGGCCCGCTCCACCACTGCGCAGTCGGCCGGCTCGTACAAGCCGTAATACTCGACGGCCCTCAGGTCCATCATGGCCTTGGCCATGTCGTGGGCCTCCACGGCGGCCCTCCCCTCAACTAGAGGCTTGACCAGCTTTTCGCCCAGCTTCTTCGACAGCTGCCACGAAATCTCCGAGATGGGAAGACCGTGCATCTGTGCGATTGGGGGCGCCAGGTTTATGGAGACCCCAACCCTTAAATAGTCCACTTTGGGCTCGTCGACGCCTAGGACCTCCAGGGCGATGCTCCTCAGCTCCTCGATGTGGCGGTACGGCAGCTCTATTCCCCGCCTTGCCAAGAAGCGCCAGAGCGGTATGCCGGACCACCTAGTCACAATGGGCGCCCTCAAGGGCAACAGGAAGGGAAGGACGTCGCGCTCCACATCGTGTTCGAGGAGCCCAAAGTATATGCGCCTGTCGCCCACCTCTATGGAGGTCGCAAGGCCCCTTTCTACCAGCATCCTGTTCACAGCGGCAATGGCCCTCAGAGCACCGGCCTTGGACGTCGGGCGCTCGGTCGCAGTGTCAACGTCGAATGTGAAACGTGGGGGTTCCCCTCTTCCCGCTAGGGCCAGGAAGTTTATGACGTAGCCGCCGCCCAACACGAGCCCTCCCTTCCCAAGGGCCCTAGCATAGCGGTCCATGTACGCGACCCTTTCCAGGTCTGCGCGGATCTGATGGGCCTCCGCTGTGGACAGGCCTGAAGGCGCCCATGACCCCAGCACCATTTCTATTTCTTCGATGGGGGGCACAAGGCCCAGGAGACGCCTATATTGCGAAGTACGTTGTTCCCCCATCGTCGAGGGCCGCCCACGTGGCCCACCTAGCCACGTAGTCGAGCCATTCCTCGAAGTCCTCAGCGTATGGATCGAACCGGCCCCAGGATGCGGAGTTGCCCGTTAAGAGCGATTCCCATACCACGAGGGCCGCCAAGACGCGCCGCCCCCTCGCCCCGGAGAGGGCATATATCTCATCGACGTCGTATAGGCCCTTGGACCACAGTAGGTCCACCAGGTAGGGCCCCGGCTCGCCGAATGTCAGAATATCCGCATAGCACTGCTCCACCGTGCACGTGGAATAGCCCATGGAAATCTCGTAGGAGAACTCGCGCCTACCCAGGTCCGAGACGTACACCGCGTTTTCGCAGTTGAGGCGTCCCCTGAGCCTCTCATCGGCCACCACAAGAGGGGGGGAGGGCCCAAATGCCTTTTTGAGCCACGGCACCACCACGTAGCCCAAAGGCGCCGGAGGAAAGGCCGAGCCGCCCGCCTCCCTACAGGCCAACGGCGACGCGAAGCCGCCATCAACGGCCACTAGGCCCGCCCCCACAAGCCTCTCCACCTCTCCCTCGGACCCCGGAAACGCCTTGTAGACCAGCTCCAACTCCACCGGAAACCCCACCTTGCACAGCTCAACGTAAAGCTCCACACATAGCGCTGCACCACGCTAATAAAAACTTGCCGTAGCTATGTGTACGCCCAGCACCCTGTGCCCGCCCACACAGCGTCCGGCAACTGCAACGGTCCATCCCGCCTCCCCACGAGCCATATAACGCGCCGAACTACTGACACGACAAACCTGTAACGCCCACCCACTGGAAAGTCTGTGAGTCCCTACGCTCGAGGCAGGCCGAGGGGCAGCAACGCGATCGCCGTACTTGCCCCATACCGGGACGCCTCGGGGATCGCTTGAGGAGCGTGGAAAGAACGAGTTGTGGGCGTGGATTTGGGGCCGGCGACACGAGACTAGACTACTCTCTTCCAGTACTTCTTGGCGTCGCGTAAGACGGCGGACTTGACCTCCCCCACCTCCTCGGGCGTGTAGGGTAGGACGTCCAACGAAACCGGCAGGTCCAGCCTGGCCTCAACCCTCGCCACAAGCTCCAGCCTCCTCAGCCACGGCATCCCGCGGAAGCTGGGCGAGACCACGACCACGTCCACATCGCTGTCCACCATCCAGTCGCCCCTGGCCCAGGACCCGAAGAGGTAGGCCGCCTCGACCCTTATCCCCATCCGCTCCAGCTCCTCCACCAGCCGCCTCACCGCCCTAACAGCCCTCTCCTCCGCCATAGGCGAGAGAGGCAAGCCTGGCGATCTCCGATGCCACCTCCACCGCGTAGGAGGCCTCCCGCCGCGTGAACAGTTCCGAGGGGGGGCCGCCGGCGGCGTCGGGGTACCTCGACGTGGCGTAGTACTTGGTCAGGACCGCAAGTCCCTCGACTAGGTCCTGGGAAAACTCGACGCCGGCGGCCCGCAGCTCCCTATAAAGCTCCA
Source organism: Thermoproteales archaeon (assembly GCA_027002815.1). Lineage (GTDB taxonomy): Archaea > Thermoproteota > Thermoprotei > Thermoproteales > Thermoproteaceae > WANN01. Next base: position 9,414 of record JALWZH010000049.1, read on the forward strand.
GTAGGTTGTGACGTTTGGGCGGCTCCCTCCTCAGAATCAGATAGAAAAGGGACTTCAACGCCTTCTCTACGGCCTGGTGCGAGTGGAATGCGGCGAAGTTGTACAGTCCCTCCTCGAGGAGCATCTTGGCAACTTTACATTCATGTAGGGCCTCCCTAAGCCAGACCATTCCCTCCTCTCTCACGAAATTGCCCACGCCCCGCTTTATAACGGCTCTCTACCCCTCTGCGAACATCCGTCTCAACTGCAGATTCGTCGCCGCCTATTGCCCAGACCTGTGGATCGGGTAGGCTAGCTGGCCGCGTCCCATATAGGTTTCAAAGGGCGTTCCCCAACACGTGTAGGTTGGGTCTCTCCATAGGCGGGGTTCAGGGCGCCGTGTATAGTTCCACGCCAAGCTGGGAGGCGGTTTCCCTGGCCCTCTCGTCGGCGTACGGCGATATTATGGCCAGTCTGGGCCTTATGCCGGTCGCCTTCTCGTACAGTTGGCCTATCCTGTAGAGCTCAAGTACGTCGCCCCTCGACACGCTGGCCTTGACCTCAACGAGGACGTGCTCGCCGTCCCTGACCACTAGGTCCACATCCACCATGCTTGGATGGCCGTAGACAAAGCCGTCGCCATCGAAAAACCTCCACTTCCCGACCCTGGAAACGCCCAACAACTCCTCCACCACCCCCCTCATCCCCTCCCGAAAAGCTCCCTCGGCCATGACGCCCCATCTAGCCCCCAGGGCATCTACCTTGACCTGCAGCCCCCTAACCGCATTAGAATGTTCCTCGAGTGCCCCTGTGTGCCTGTCCACAGCCCCCTGCAACGACCTTATTGCGTTGGAATGTTCCTCGAGTACTCTGGAATGCCTTACCACAGCCTCCTGGAGGTCCTTAATGGCGTCGGAATGCCTATCGACCGTCTCCTGCAATGCCCTTATAGCCCTTGAGTGCTCTTCTAACACTTCTGTGTGCCTGTCCACAGCCCCCTGCAACGACCCTATGGCCCTGGAGTGCTCTTCAAGGACCCTCGAGTGCCTATCCACAGCGTCTTGCAGCGATCTTATCGCCCTGGAATGTTCTTCCAATACCTTGGAATGCCTTACCACAGCCTCCTGCAATGATCTAATCGCCTCAGAATTCCTTTCAACTACCTCATGAAGAGACCTAATCGCCTTGGAGTGCTCCTCGAGAACCCTTGAATGTTTATCAACCGCCTCTTGTAGCGACCTAATGGCTACAGTATGCTGCACAACGGCCTCCTGCAAGCTCCTAACCACATTAGAATGTTCCTCGAGTGCCCCTGTGTGCCTGTCCACAGCCCCCTGCAACGACCCTATGGTTCTGGTATGCTCCGCGACGACTTCCTGTAAACCTCTAATCGCCCTAGAGTGTTCCTCCAACGCCTCCGAGTGCCTCTTCAGCTCTCTGTTGCCCTCCTCAATGGCTGACCACAGCCTCTGCGTCTCCTCCTTCATCCCGCGCATCTCTACCCATGTCCTGTGGATCTCCTCCCACAGCCTGTTCTGCCCCTCCTCGAGCCCCGCCAACCTCCCCTCGTGCCGGCTGGCCAGCTCCCTCAGCCCAGCCACCGCCTTGGCCAGCTCCGCCGCCGACCTTGCCAAGGCTTCCACGGACGACCTCAACTCAGCGAGGCCGAGCAGCCCCAGTACCGCGTAACGGAACTCCTCGTCCTCCCTTAGCAACCGCAGCAACTCCTCCTTAATCCCCACGCCAATCCCGCTATACACGGATAAAAACCTTCTGAACCCGTGCCACGCGGCCCACAGCAATTCTACGTTGCTGGTGGATGGGCCCGGCGCGGGGAACGTGTAGTGCTAACGTTAATATTGTTTCCCCCAGGCGTGGTTCCGGTGGCTGGGTTGCTCGAGGTTCTGATGGGGCGAGGGGTACGCATACTGTGGGCGGACAGTCTTGGCGCGAAAACCATGTGCCTAGTTGTTGAGACGTCGGTGGGGCGGATAGTCGTGGACCCCGGCGTGGCCGAGATGCAGCAGGGTTACCCTCTTTCCTTGGAAGAGAAGTACAGGATTAGGGACCACGTGATGGGGCTCATAGTGAGGGAGTTGCGCGGGGCAAGGGCCGTGTTTATCACTCATTACCACTACGACCATTTCCTGGCAATGCACAGCCACGGCGTTGATCCGGCGGCGTATTCCGGCGCAGACATCATAATGAAGGACCCCAACCGGTACATCAACGAGAGCCAGTGGGAAAGGGCGAGGCTGTTCGTGGAGGAGCTGGCGCGGCGTCTCGGCGTGGGAGAAGAGCTGTATGGGGAGCCTGAGGCGGCGGACTTCGAGGACCCCGCGGAGAAGCTCGCTACGGCGCTTTCCAGGGACTTCGGCGACTACAACAGTAGGCGGGCGGAGCTTCTGAGGCGGGGCAGGGAGTGGTTCAGGAAGTTGGCAGGGCTCTGGTCCAGGGGTCGATGGGTGAGGGAGGTGAGGCTGGGGGACGGGACTAGGCTGGCCTTCGGCGACGGTAGGACCTTCGAGTTCGGCGACGCCACTATCCGCGTTTTTGAACCGTATTTCCACGGCGCAGAATATGAGAGGACCGGCTGGGTGGTGCCGCTCCTCATAGAGCGGGGCGGTTTCCGGGTGTACTACACGAGCGACCTCATGGGTCCCATAGTGGAGGACTACGCCGAGGAAATTGCGCGGCTTCGCCCAGACGTGGCCATAGTGGACGGCCCTCCCACGTACCTCTACCCATACATGCTTAACAGGATCAACTTGTCCCGGGCCGTTGCGAACCTCGCTACTATAATCGCCGCACGGCCCAAATTGATCGTCTACGACCATCACATCCTACGCGATAAGAATTGGAGGAAACGCGTGGAACCCGCGTTACAGGAGGCGCGCAGAAGCGACGTGGTTGTGCTAACAGTGGCCGAGCTACACGGGAGGAGGCCCCTTATCGACGGTCTGGGCCACTGAACGTCGGGCCCAACGCGGAAAGGCGCGTACGTCAAGCATAACGGGAGCCTCAGCAGTTTTGGCCCACAGTGCCGTTTACCGGCAACCATGGGGACGGGGCGCACATCGCGAGGCCTACATCATAAAGGGAACCCATGTGCGTTTGAGCCGGTGCTATCCCGTGGCGTGACGTTGCCGCTTCTGTGCGTACACCTTCCTTGGGTCCACCCTATGGAAGACCCTGCCCGCCCCATGTAGCGGTATGTTCGCCTTGGACAGGTCGATGCCCCACTCATCGGCCAGGCCGCTCCTGGCCAGCGTCCTCAACACCTCGAAGACGTACAGGGTGACCTCGCCCACGTCCACCTTGCTGTGCACCTTGACCTCGTAGACCGCTATGGCCCTCGCCATGTGGGGCACCGACACCCTTTCGCTTGGCGCCAACTCAACGCCGAGCTCGGCCGCCTTGTCCACGTCCCTCCCAGACATCGATCCAAGCCTGTAGACCAGGTCCACATCGTCTATTGAGGGGATGTTTATGGTGGCCTCTGGGAGGTGTTCCAGGCAGGTCCACGTGTACGTGGACTTGTCGACGGCGACAGCTATGGTTGGGGGCTCCTCCGACACAGGCGTGTTCCAGCTGGCGGGCATCATGTTGATCTTGCCGCCTGGGCACCTGGACACGACTATAACCGTGGGCCTGGGGTGTAGGAGCCTGTAGAAGGTCCCCCTATACTCGACCAGCATGCCCCCCACGACGCAGAGAAATATAACTGATGCGGAAGCGTTAAATTGCGCCTCGGGCCCTGTGACATGCGCGGCGACGTGGTGGTCGCCGTTGGGCTGAAGAAGGCGTTTAGGACCGTCGAGCGTAGGGGGCTCCTACGCAGGGAGTCGCGCCTAGTGAGGGCGCTCGACGGCGTCTCATTCAACGTGGGGAGGGGCGAACTGATCTCTATAATCGGCCCGAATGGGGCCGGCAAAACGACCACGGTGCGCATATTGGCCACGCTCCTCCTACCGGACGAGGGGGACGCATGGGTGGCGGGGCACCACGTGGTTGGGGAGGCCAGCAAGGTGAGGAGGTCCATAGGCCTTATGTTATATCCCGACAAGGGATTCTTCGGCAGGCTCACGGGCCTCGAGAACCTGGTGTACTATGGCATGATGTACGGCCTGTCCCAGAGGGACGCGCGTAGGAGGGCGCGCGAGCTTCTCGATGTGGTGGGCCTATCCGACGCGGCTCACAGGCCCTACGAGGAGTACAGCACCGGGATGAAGGCGAGGCTCGGCATAGCCAAGGCCCTCATCCACGATCCCCCGGTGCTCATACTGGACGAGCCCACGGCCGGCATTGATCCCCTGGGGGCCAGGAAGATCCGGGGGCTCATCAGGGACCTCAAGGGGGAGGGACGCACAATAGTGTTCACCAGCCACAACCTCTGGGAGGTCGAGGAGCTGTCCGACAAGGTGGCCGTTCTGTCGGGCGGCCGCATGGCAGCTATAGGGACCCCACAATCGGTCAAGGAGAGGTTCGGACTCAGGCCAAGGGTAAGAGGCGTACTGCGCTGTCCCGGCGAATTTCCCTTTGGGGAGAGGAACGGGGACGAGGTGCTGGTGGACGTGGAGGCAGCCAGGCCGCTCCAAACCCTGGCCGAGATAGCCCAGAGGGCCGCCGAGCACGGCTGCGCCCTCATCGAGCTGTCCGTGTACGAGCCGGGCCTAGAAGAGGCGCTCAGCAGGGCGGTATGGGCATCGTCATAGGGTTTAACATTGCCCTGGCCAACATGAGGAGGAGCGTGCTACTCCTCGTCTTCCTCTCGGCTACCCCCCTCTTCTTCTCGGCAGTGCTCTACACCGCTGGCTGGGCCGCGTCTGGGGGACGCGCAGACGCGGAGAAGTGGGCTTACCAGCTCGTGGGGCTGGCACTGGTAGCGCTTTCCCAGACGGCTCTCGGCTCCACCGTGTGGAACCTCCGGGAGCTGATGGCCAGGGGCATATACGAGTACATTGCTGCGTCCCCCATGAGCGCGCCGCGGTTCATGGCCGGCTACTGGCTGGGCGTGGCCGTGCCTGTTATGGCCGGCATCTCGGCCTCGACGTCGCTGGCGCTGTACGTAGCCATGGGGCCCACGTACGGCCTGGCGATGCTGGCCGCGTTGGCCCTCTCGGCGGTGGGCCTTGCCCCACTCTTCGGGATAGGGCTCACGGCGGCTTCCCTTGTGCCCTACGTCAGGGACGCACAGTCGGTGGCCAACCCAATAAACGCCCTAGTGGCCCTCATAGGGGGGCTGATCTACCCCATATATCTCCTTCCCCACTACTTGCAGTACGTCGCCGCGGCCTTCCCGGCCTGGCCCTGGGGCGAGGTCGTTAGGGGGCTTGCCCTCTCGCTTGAGGTCCGTATAGGCGGCCTTGCGCTCCTCGGCGCACACTGGGCGTACCTGGCCGTCGGGGCGCTCGCCTTCACCGCCATGTCACTTAACCTAAGGCGGAGCGGCCGCTACAGCGTATGGTGATCAATGACCTGACCAGGGAGGCGTGGCGCGTCGCGGCCTTCTACGGCAGGTCCTGGCAGAGGGTCGTCGCGGGCTCGGCCTCCACCGCCATGTGGCTCCTCGCCACAGTGCTTGCCATTTCCTGGTACGGAGCCGTGGAGAGGTACGCCGTGTACATTTTCTGGGGATTCGTATCCTTCACAGTGTTCTCGGACTTCGCGTGGGCCGCCTCGGAAGTCAGGGCGCTGGCGGTGGCCGGCGTCCTGGAGTACGTGAGGGCGGCCAAGGGAAACCCCTTCTGGGCCATATGCGGCCACGTGCTGGCGACTGGCCTCCTTTGGTCCGTAATAGACGTGTCGTTATTATACGCGGTGTATACGGCCCTGTTCGGGGCACCTCCGCCGCCCGCGGAGCCCCTGCTCTTCGTGGGGTCCCTGGCGACACTGACACTCTTCTCTCTTGGGGTGTCCGTCGCCGCATCGTACACGTTTGTGGGGAGTAGGACGCCTTGGCTCGGCGCCAACATAATCATGTGGGTCGTGCCGCTGACTGGAGGGATGATCCCGCCGACCCTCATGCCCCGGGACATTGCAATGGCCTTCGCCTACTCCCCGCCCCACTACGCCATAGCGCCCCCCATATATGCAGCCACGGGAAGGTGGCTGGTGGAGCCGGGACTCGCCATGCCTATCGGCATCGCCGTGTCCCTCATTGCCATAGTAACGGCCATGTACACGTGGAGACGCGCCTATGCGGCGGCAGCCAGGGGCGCTGGGCCCCTCGCCGCTTCGCCCTAGAGGAGCTTCAGGTGCCCCGTCACCCTGTCCACCAGGTCGTCCGGGGCCGGCCCAACGCCCACGGCGGTTGTGGTGCCCGGCTCAAGCTGCGTGAGGCCCGCATCGACTATAAGAGACGTGGGGAGGCCCAGTTGACGGGCCCTTGCCTCGACCTCCCTCAACTCGTCGAGGGACCTAACCCTAAGCACGACCTTCTTCTGGCCCTCGGCCAGCCACACGTCCAGCCATCCCCTCCAACGGGGGTCCCTCAACGCCTCCATGACGCATGAGACTGCCGCATGGGCGGCCTGGGCAGCCAGCTTGCCCTTGGACATCTCCACGTCGGTCCTAACCACAATGGCCATCTTCATATCGCCCTACCCAACTCGCGTAGGTCCACCTCGAAGGCCACCATGACGCTCTCCATAAGCGCGTAAAACGTCGCGCTGTGCCGCTCCACGGCCACCACTATCAAGGTGATCTCCCTCTTACTGAGCTCCCGCAACGTGTCGCCGAGCTCCTCGACCCCACCCCTCAGCCTTATGGCTATGTACTGAGACTCTGCCACAGGCGCATAGATGGGATACTCTGCGTCACTAGACCTATGGACAATTACGGGAACCTTATCGCCTACATACCTCTCCACGTAACTCCTAATCCTCTTCAGATCAGCACCCATATGCCCCAAATAGGCCCACTAATTAGCTATTTTGGAAAACCCCCAACAAGCCCACAGTGGAAACCGCTCGTAGTGGGTCTTCTGCGTTCTTGGGCCAGAGGCCGACAAGTAGGGACACGCCCATGGACACCATCACTATGATACAGGCAACGTGATGATGCGAAGTGTTAAGGTCCACTGCTATGGCTGGGATAGTATAAAGGCCATATACAAATTCAAGTCAAGTTTATCAGTCCATCTGCGCGTGTGTACATGTTCTACTTTGCCTACGGCTCCAATATGGACGAAGATCAAATGCTGGATAGATGCGGTGAAAAGAACTTCAGAAGGCTCGGCAGGGCGGTTTTAAGGGACTACACCCTCAAATTCAATAAAAGGTGCAGGTACGGTGCATGCGCCAATGTTGAACGTCGCGAGGGCGAGTACGTAGAGGGTATTCTGTACCATGTAAATGAACAATGCCTTAAGAAACTAGATCAATACGAGACCAACTACCGGAAGATCGCTGTACACGTCGAGTTCGAGGAGAAGAGGGTGAAAGCATTTACGTATATAGCGCGTGTAGATAGTATAGAAGAGGGTTTAAAGCCAGCCGAGGAGTACCTAAAGAGGGTGCTCAAGCCATGCAGAGAGAAGATTCTAAATGATGAGTATTGTAGAAAGATCAAAGAGGCCGCAGAGGTCTAGACGTCTATGTGGAATGCACATGGCGGAAATCGTCGAACATGCCCTGCTAAAGCTGGGATGCTCGGGAGGCCTACGGCGGCGCCACGCCAGGAAGCCCACGTGCATGGCCACGACGCGGGGGGTGGACGCTACAATGGCACAGGGAGAGAGCACTGGCGCTACTAAGGACATTTACGCATAGGCATGGGCAGACGTGGTATGTTGCGGTCACGCCCCCTTAAGTATGTGTATTACGTGATGGGATTTGGCGTCGCCTGAAAACGCATCGCTAGTATTCGAGTGTTGTGCCCCTATATGCGATGCCCAGCTCGTCGGCCAATTCCTTGGCCCTCTTCCTAATTGTCGACGCTACTAGTAGCAGTTCTGGCTTTACGCCGTTTATCTTCTCGTAGAGCTGGCCTATCCTGTAAAGCTCGCCTATGTCTGCCCTGTCGGCGTAGGACTTGAACTCCACGACTATGTGCTCGCCGTCCCTGACCAGCACGTCCACGTCGACGATGCTCGGCCTTCCATAGACAAAGCCGTCGGAGTCGAAGTAGGTCCACTTACCAACCTTGTACTCCTTCAGCAGATCCTCGACCAGGTACTTGATCGAAGACCTGAACGCCTCCTCGGTCACCACGCCCCACCTGGCGCCCAACGCGTCGATCCTGCTTACCAACTCTCTAATAGCCCTGGCATGCTCAATGGCCTGTTCCTGCAAGACTTTTACCTGTTGTTGCAGTTCTTTAATAGCCTTTGTATGTTCGCTTACCTGCTCCTGCAGTTCTTTAATGGCCTTTGTATGCTCACTCACCTGCTGCTGCAACTCTTTAATGGCCCTGGTGTGCTCGTTCACTTGTTGCTGCAATTCTCTAATAGCCTTGGTATGCTCGTTCACTTGCTGTTGCAGTTCTTTAATGGCCATGGTGTGCTCATTGACCTGTTGCTGAAGGGCGACCATCTGCTCCTGTAACGCTTTAATGGCTTTAGTGTGCTCGTTTACCTGTACCTGCAGTTCTCTAATAGCCCTGGTGTCCTCGTTGACTTGTTGCTGGAGGCCGGCCATCTGTGCCTGCAGCGATACCACTTGTTCCTGTAATGTCTTCACCTGACCCTGCAACTCTCTAATGGCCCTGGTGTTCTCCTCTATCAACTGTAGGACCTTCTCAATGCCCAGCAGCCCAAGTACTGCGTATCTGAACTCCTCGTCTTCTCTCAACGCCCTGAGGAACTCCTCCTTCCTAAACTGCGCCACCACATATACGGATCCTGGAAATAAATATTGTTTGGAAGGCGTGGGAGGGAGCAACTGGACAATCACAATAACATCCGCAGCAGGCTCGTGGGAAGGCTGTGCATGAGGAGTGGGCGGTGACTGCTGGTAAGCCGGGTGCGGCGATGTTACCGCAGCCACCCGGCTCAACGCATTTTTGGACGCCCGCCAGTTATGAACACCATGAGATGCCCAAGTCCCCGTGTATCCATATGAGTAGCGGAGACGGGACGCCCGTCTCTAGATGCCCAGTACAATGGCCCGACGAAGATTGCTAGTAAAATAGCTTGGGGCCGAGCATTATAGTTGCGTGGTCTCGCGAAGGTGGCGTGTTGCTTATATCGGTCGTGAAGGGGATGCCAGACTACCCTGTATGCCGAGAGAGACTTGGCAGGGTTGATTGTCCTTGGTCGTGCTTGGCTGCCGTGTTGGGTGCGGTATTTAGGCGCGTAGCGCCTTGTGGGCTATATACGATGACATTAGCGCGGTAATGCCTATGGCGACTATCCAAAAGATCGAGATGGGCGTGCTGACCGTGTATATGTGTGGTATCTTGTCTATGTAAAGCGTCGATCCGAGAACTGTGGCCGCGGCTGGCCAGAACCTGTGGCCCACGAACAGCGATATCCCCATGGACGCCATCACTATCGATACGCAGGCAAACCACGGCGAGACCAACCACGAAAGGCCTATCAGGGCAAGACCCACGTACATGTGCGTCCTCATGTAGGACGGGTCCATCGCCATATATAAGCGATTCAACGTGGCTCCAAACAGCGCTATGCGCCGGTCACCCACGCGAAATCGGACTGGCGGTCTATCCTGCGTATAGAAACGGTTCTAGCAGGCCAAACGCATGTACCCCGGCCCAAGCCGCATGGCGCCCATTGGGACACTACATGGAACCGCGAGATGCTTTATTATCCCGGAACGGGGAGATGCCTCGTGTTCCGCTATCTGGTGTCCATAAATGAGGCGTTGGGCCAGGTGCTTCCCAATGTGGGGGTTATAGACTGTGTGGAGGAGGTGGACCTGCAGGACGCCGTGGGGCGGGTGCTGGCGAAGGATGTTGAGGCGCCTTTCGACGTGCCCCCGTTCGACAGGGCCGCCGTTGACGGCTATGCTGTCAGGGCAGAGGACACGTTCGGCTCGTCGAGGACAAACCCCATAAGGCTGCCCGTCAGGGGATTCTCGCGGCCCGGATCCCCATTTAACGGCACTGTGGGCCCGGGCGAGGCCGTTGAGATAGCCACTGGCGCGCCGCTGCCCCCAGGCACAAACGCTGTGGTCCCATACGAGGACACCAGGAGGGACGGGGACCATGTCGAGGTCTATAGGCCGGTTTCCGTGTATGGCAATGTGTCCAGGGCCGGGGAGGACCTCAGGAAGGGCGAGACCATACTGGCCAGGGGGACCAGGCTCAAGCCTTGGGATGTGGCCGTGTTCGCCAGTGTGGGGTACACGTCGCTGCCCGTTCGATGCCCGCCGCGCGTGGGCCTAGTCGCCACCGGCAACGAGGTTGTGGAGCCTGGAGAGCCCCTTGGGGAGGGACAAGTGTACAATTCCACTAGGGTCATGGTGGAGTCCATGATAAGGGAGCTCGGGGGCCGGCCGAAGTATTACGGTATATGGCCTGACGACGAGGAGAAACTCGTCGGCGTCATAACCCATGCTCTTGAGGAGAACGACATGGTGATAACCACGGGCGGGGTCTCTGTGGGGAAGGTGGACCACACGGTGAGGGCCGTCCAGTCTCTTCGTCCCGACGTCTTCGTGCACGGCGTTGCCGTTAGGCCGGGGAGACCCAACAGCGTTGCGCTGGTTAGGGGAAAGCCCATCGTCATGCTCTCCGGATTCCCTGTAGCGGCCCTCGTGGGGTTCGAGGTTTTTGCGAGGCCCATACTGCTTGCCATGCTGGGCGCCGCGGACGAGCCGCGTCCAACCGTCAGGGGCAGGCTGACCAGGAGAATAGCCAAGCCCGTCAACGTCAAGGCCTTCGTCAGGGTGCGTGTCTATAGGCATGGCGATGAGGTCATGGTGGAGCCTCTGGCGCTTACAGGCAGCGGCGTACTCTCGACGCTGAGCAGGGGCAACGGGCTCCTCATAGTGCCAGAGGACCTAGAGGGCTATGACGAGGGCGACATAGTCGAGGTGCAACTCTTGAGGCCGCCCGCCTAGGGACCATCGACGTGTAGTAGTTCCTTGATTCCCAACACCGCGTATAAAAGCCTCAGGACCGTGTTGGCGAGGCTTCTCAACGAGGTCACGTCGAGCGCGTGGCCCACAACCACGAGTTTCCCCCCATCCCTATACACCTCTAGGTTGCCCCTCCTGAACCTCACCTCCTCGGCAAGCTTCGAGAAGAGCCTTTCCAGGTCCTCCTCATAATGCACCTCAACGACGATCCTATATGCGCCCACACGACTGCCCCTCATAGCAGGGGAGGGCGGCTCCATGTGCGATGCCCAGGCCTCCCAACGGACGCGGCCTTCTCCACGCGTTTGTCTGCAGGCACATTTACGGCATTCACCAACGCCGTCGTCGCATCCGTCACGTCCACGTCAACACGGCCACTTATATTCTTGACCGGCCATACACGTCTCTTAAAGGGGGTTTGGCCTACATGCCGAGCGCAGTCCTTGCAGCCGCTTGGGTCGGGAGGGGCACCGCGGCGCGTTCACGCCGTTCTTTTGTCGGCGTCCGAAGTATATTTATATCGTGGTTTATCCTTACTCTTGGTGCCCGTTATATCGGTGCGATTCGCCCCCTCGGCTATGGGGAGATCGCGCGGCGCAATGGCTGGTGCAGGATACGAATACACGTGGCATGCCTCTGCCCCTCACGGGGAGGATGGGCCAACTAGCGCCAGCGCGCTTGCCGTGGGGAAAACAGCGATGGGATGCAGCTCTACGGCGGGCGGTTGGGTCCCCACATGCATTGCCCATATGTCTCCGGGCACGGAAACAGGGCGACGATGGTGATACCTATCCACGACGTCAATCCCACTCGCCGTTTCCCCATAGTCACCAAGACCCTCATAGCCGTGAACGTGGCGGTGTACATAGCGGAGCTGCTGAACCCGAGGATCGTGGAGCTGTACTCCTTCGTGCCTGCCCTGGCCGTCAGCGGCGAGGTGTACAGGTGGATCACGCACATGTTCCTCCACGGGAGCCTGATGCACATACTGGGCAACATGCTCTACCTGTGGATTTTCGGGGACAACGTGGAGGACTACTTCGGGAGGGGCACGTTCCTGGCCCTGTACATTTTCTGGGGCGTGGCTGCGGCTGCCGTGCACATGGCCGCAACCTACATACAGTACGGCGTTACTGGGCTGGAGGAGCTCCTCTTCATCCCTGCAGTGGGCGCGTCGGGGGCCATAAGCGGCGTGCTTGGGGCGTATGCCGTGCTTTATCCCCACGCCAGGATTGTGGCGCTGTCCCTCATATTCATAATAGGCATAGTCACGATACCGGCCTGGGCCTTCATAGGGTTCTGGTTCATATACCAGCTCATATACGGCACAATAG
>JALWZH010000050.1 GCA_027002815.1 Thermoproteales archaeon
GTGGAGCCTCGGCCTGCAGCCAGGCGAGAAGGCGAGCGTTGAAAGGCTCTACGAGTACACCGTGAGGAGCGCTGCCAGGGTGAGGGGCGAGGGGGTGGGGTCCGTGGCCGTGGTGGGCCTCCACCCCGCCGAGGCTATAGGCTGGTCGAGATGGGGTGGCCCCTAGGCAAGGTAGAGGACTTCATGAGGTGGGCCGTGGACCTGGCCGGGCGCCTGGTACGGGAGGGGGCGGCGGTGGGGATAGGCGAGATCGGAAGGCCGCACTGGCCCGTGTCCCCAGAGGTGAGGGCCCTCTGTGACAGGGTCATGGAGTATGGCATTGGCGTTGCCAGGGACCTTGACGCCGTTGTCCATCTGCACCTCGAGAGGGAGGGGGCCAACACGCTTGCCAGCGTGGCCGAGATTGCTAGGCGTGCCGGGGCAAGGCCGTACAGGGTGGTCATGCACCACGCCGAGCCGTCCGTGGTGTCCGGCGCATGGGAACGGGGGCTCGTGCCCAGCGTCCCGGTGGGGCGCAGGGGCGAGTTCGAGGAGGCGGCCAGTGTGGGCCCCATGTTCGTGGTGGAGAGCGACTTCATCGATGATAATAGGAGGCCGGGCGCCGTGATACCGCCGTGGACCATGGCGGTGAAGCTCCTCCGCGCGGTGGAGCAGGGGCGCATCTCGGCGGACTTCCTTAGGGCTATATGCGTGGACAACATGGTGCGTCTGTACGGCGACGCTGCGGCGCCTACGTGAGGAAGACAAGCACGGCTAGGAGCATCGTGAAGAGCGCTAACGCGGCCAGCGCCACGAACCCCCTTTCCAGGGGGATCCCCCTAACGCCCCTGAGCACTATGTATACTATAGCCGTTTCCCCCACCGCGAAGAGCGCCCACTCGGGCAGGCCCACGGCCTCGCCAGCCTTTATGAGCGCCGCCAGGGCCACCGTGACCACGGCCAGCCTAAGGAACCTCAGTATGGGGTTGTACTTGAGCATGAGCACGTCGAGGGCCACGTCGTCTATCGCCTTCTTGAGGCCCCTTGGCACTATGCCGGCCACGAGCCTCACGAATGGGTCCGCCCTCTCTATGAGGAAGGACGACATGAGGGTCGACGTAACCGTGGCTGAGACTGCGGTGAGGTACACCAGGCTGTTCACTGGGGCCGCGTTGGCCGCCTCCACGGCCACTATCAACGTGAACTCGCTTATGGGCATGGCGTAGAGGCCCACCCTAGCGGCCTCCTCCAGGTCCCACCTCCCAGAGACCCATAGGGCCAGGACGTACACCGAGTACCTCACGAACGTGGCGGCTATGCCGAGAGCCGCCGCCAGGGCAAGCACCTGCCCGCTAGGTATGGGGGCCATGTAGCCTATGCCTATGAAGAATATGGCTAGGAACATCGTGCGGAGGGACCTCATGTCGAAGTGCCTGAAGACGGGGTGGCCGGAGGCCGCTATGCCCGCCATGAAGCTTCCGAGGGCCAGCGACGTGCCGAGCAAGGTGGCTATGCCCGAGAAGAGGAGGGCCGTGCCTATGAAGAAGACTATTGCCATCTCGTCGCTTATCACCCTCGACGACAGAACCCTCAACATGTATGCCAGGCCCAGCAACAGCAGGGACATGCTGAGGGTCCAATACGCCGAGAACCCCGTGGTGCTCAGCGCCAGCACCGTTATGGCCACAAGGTCCTCCAATATTAGCACGGAGAACAGAGAAGACCTGATGTCCTGCGACACCTTGTAGTAGTCCAGGAGCGAGTACATGACCACGGTGCTGGACGTGGCGAAGACCAGTATGAGGATCAACGCATCTATGGCGGATAGGCCGAGCACCCTCCAGATGGGCAACACTATTATGGCGGCCAATATCAGTTCGAGCGAGGCCACCAGCAGGGGGAACACGCTTCCCCCCCTAAAAC
>JALWZH010000051.1:0-179 GCA_027002815.1 Thermoproteales archaeon
AGGACAGCGCAGTGGTGGCCAGCGACCTCCCCACAGTGCTCGACCACACGCGCCGCGTCGTTGTGCTTCACGACGACGAGTATGGGTACACGGCGCCGGGAGAGGTCCACGTGGAGAGGGGCGGCGCACCGGTGGACCTGGCCGGCCGGGTAGTCGAGATCTCGTGGACCGCGGACATG
>JALWZH010000051.1:189-6633 GCA_027002815.1 Thermoproteales archaeon
TCGCCATAGTTGCGCTGATCGCCTCAACGCCCCACACACTGTACTTCGCCAGGAGGCTTTCCCCCCTCGTAGTAGGCATCGCCGAGGACAGCGCAGTGGTGGCCAGCGACCTCCCCACAGTGCTCGACCACACGCGCCGCGTCGTTGTGCTTCACGACGACGAGTATGGGTACACGGCGCCGGGAGAGGTCCACGTGGAGAGGGGCGGCGCGCCGGTGGACCTGGCCGGCCGGGTAGTCGAGATCTCGTGGACCGCGGACATGGCGAGCAAGGAGGGCTACCCCCACTACATGTTGAAGGAGATACACGAACAGCCCATGGCCCTCGCGGGCACGCTCAGCGGGCTGGACTGGGACATCCTCAGGGCAGCAGCAGAGGCGCTCCGCGATGCCCGCCACGTCTATATAGTAGCCGCCGGGACCTCGCTGCACGCGGGCCACGTCATGGCCCTTGGACTGGCCAGGCTGGGCGTCAAGGCCACGCCAGTGGTCGCGTCCGAGGTGCACAGCGTCGTGGGGGCGGTAGGCGAGGGGGACCTGGGCGTGGCGATCTCCCAGTCGGGCGAAACCATAGACACCCTGGTGGCCGTACGCGCGTTGCGCGGCGCTGGGGCCCGCGTGATGGCCATAACCAACGTCGTTGGGAGTAGCGTTGCGAGGGAAAGCGACCTAGTCATATACACGAGGGCTGGGCCCGAGGTCGCGGTCGCCGCGACGAAGACGTTCACCACCCAGGTGCTGGTGGTGAACGCGCTGCTCCACGCCCTGGCGGAGGCTGTGGGCAATGGCGACATCACATACGTGGGGGACAACATGCAGAGGGTCCCACACATGGTGAGTCGCGTGTTGCAGCTCACGGAGGGGCCCATCAGGGAACTCTCCAGGGCGGTGGCCGGGAGGGCCTCCGCATATTACCTGGGCAGGGGGCTGGGCCTCCCCGTGGCCATGGAGGGAGCGCTAAAGCTCAAGGAGGTCGCGTACATACATGCCGAGGCCTACCCAGCGGGGGAGAGCAAGCATGGGCCCATAGCGCTTGTGGCCGACGGTTTCCCCGTGGTCTTCGTGTTCCTCGACCGGGAAGTAGAGAAGGCGCTCATGGGCAACGTCATGGAGATGAGGGCCAGGGACGCAACCACCATAGGCCTCATACCCCCCGGGGCCAGCCACCTGGCAGAGCTGTTCGACATCTATGTCGAGGTGCCATACCTCGACCCCTACAACAACGTGATACTTTACGTGGTTCCCCTACAGCTCTTGGCGTACTACGCTGCCGTCCATAGGGGATACGACCCGGACAAGCCAAGGAACCTCGCAAAGACCGTCACGGTGGAATGAGGGTACTTCCAGTAGTGTTGGCGGGGGGGTACTCGGATAAGGTGGCCCCCCTGAACAGCGAAAAAACCATGCTGCGCGTGGCGGGGAGACGGGTCTTCGAGTACCAGCTCCACAACGTGCTCTCCACGTTCGGCAGGGCGGTACTGGTCACCAACAGGCCTGTGGAGGCGCGCGTCGGCGTGGTGAACGTCGTCCAGAGGCGGCAGGGCATAGAGGGCGCCATACTCGCCGGGCTCGAACATGTGGGGGACCACACACACGTGCTCGTAGTGTTCAGCGACATAATCACCGCAGGAAACCCCTACCCTATGCTCGTCGAGCGCGCCATAGCGAGCAACGCCGACGGGTCCATCCTAGTTGCTCCACTGGGGAGCTCCGAGACCTACAGCACGGTGGCCATGGACGAGGTTGGGAAGGCCGTAAGCATCGGCGCGGGAGCGTCCACCATGGTGTTCCTGGGCGCCGCCCTGTTGCCCATAACGGCCGCGCAGAGGGTGGAGGAGGAGCGGTTCATGTCCATCATAGGGGGCATGGCGTCGAGCGGAAGGCTGGCCGCCGCCATATACCCCGACGATTGGGTCGAGGTGGAGTACCCATGGGACCTGCTGTCGGCGGCCGAAATGGTGCTTGGCAGGATGGACGGAGCCGTAGTGGACAGGAGGGCCGCTGTCAGCCCAACCGCGGTAATAGAGGGGCCCGTGTACGTGGGCCCCAACGCCACCATAGACCACTACGCCGTGGTCAAGGGCCCCGCGTACATTGGCGAGGACGCGTTCGTGGGGGCACACGCGTTCATAAGGAACTACGCGGATTTGGAGCGGGGCGCGTTCGTCGCCGGGGCAACGGAAATAACGCACAGCCTAATAGACGAGGGGGCCACGGTTGGCAGGGGCAGCTACGTGTCGTACAGCGTCGTGGGCGAGGGGGCCGTGTTGGAGCCCGGGACGGTGACTAAGAGCGTGCCCGCAGAGAAGAGGGAGAGGCTTAGGCCCGTATACGTCGGCCGTCGGCGCGTGTATAAGCTGGGCGCTATAATTGGGCCGTCCTACAGGGTCCCCGCGGGGACCGTGTTGGGCCCGGGCGCCACGCTGAGATGAGGCGGACCAAGATCATAGCGTCCCTCGGACCCTCGCTAAGCGACGCGGGGACCCTCCGGAGGGTGCTCCCGCTCGTCGACGGGCTGAGGATAAACTTTTCCCATGGGTCCCCCGAGCAGTGGGCTCTCTGGGCCGGGACCGTGAGGAGACTGGGCAGGGAGACCGGGAACGACGTCCCCCTCATTGGGGACCTACGCGGGCCGAGCGTCCGCACCTCGCCGACCACCGGACGCATCGCGGTGAGGAGGGGAGACGAGGTGTGCGTCTCGCGGGAGGGGGAAGGATGCGTGGGGGTCCCCTACGACGAGTTCTTCGAGGTCCTGGAGCCCGGCGACGAGGTGGTGACGGACGATGGGCGCCTCGCCATGACGGTCAAAATCGTCGAACGGCACCGCGCCATCCTCGCCGCCGTTACGGATGGGGAGATAGGGCCGAACAAGGCGCTTGTGGTCAGGGGAAAGGAGTACCCCTTCGGGGTGCCCACCGAGAAGGACATGGCGGACCTGAAGTTCGCCGTGGAGCAGGGCCTGGACGCGGTGGCGGTGAGCTATGTGAGGACGCGGCGCGACGTGGACGCGTATAGGAAGTTCGCAGAGGAGGTAGGATTTGCGGGCCTCATCATGGCCAAGATCGAGACCGCCAGCTCGGTGAACAACATAGCGGACATCATAGGCGCCTCCGATTACGTGGTGGTCGCCCGCGGCGACCTGGGCCTACACGTAGGCCTGGAACAGGTGCCGAGGGTCCAGCGGGCCATAGTCGGACAGGCCATAAGGAGCGGGGTCCCCGTTGCCGTGGCCACACAGATATTCGAGTCCATGATGAGGTCCCCAGTCCCCACCCGGGCGGAGGTCACCGATGTGTACATGGCGGTAATGGAGGGCGTCGACGCGCTCATGTTGACGGGGGAAACCGCGGCGGGGGCATACCCCGTTGAGGCAGTGAGATGGCTGGACAGGGTCGTGGCCGAGGCGGAGAACGTGGCTGTACGCGTGCCGAGGGCCGAGGAGTCCCGGGACATCAGGGACCTATTCGTGAGGGGCCTGGTACAGCTCGCCGAGAACATAGGCGCCAAGATATTGGTCTACACCGTGTCGGGGACCACGGGCAAGAGGATCGCCAAGTTCAGGCCGGTCAGCCCCACATATGTGGCCACGCCGGACCCAAAAGTCGCACGCACGTTGAAGGTGTACTGGTCCCTCAGGCCCATGGTGATACAGGCCGGCGACAGGAGGGAGGGGATGAGGAGGCTCTTGGACGCTGCGAGGCGCGCGGGGCACGTGGTGGAGGGCGACATAGCGGTCCTCACCTATGGCCTACAGCGCGAGGAGCGGCACATAGTCGAGATAATTAATATTAGGGGGAACAAGCACTAACATTGCGGTGATGAGGATTCCTTTAAGGGGCACAAGTGCCCTGTTCACCCCTTCCTGACGCTGGGCAATCACAGCAGATATTAAGCCCCGGCCCCCCTTCCATGATGCCCAGAATCTGCGTGGTTAGGCTCCATAGGGGTGGGCCCGTGGACTGCGTCGAGCTTTCCGATAGGTCCCTACCAAGGTTTTTCGGGGGCAGGGCCCTAGGAATGGCGCTCCTGGCCAGGACGGCCAGTTGGCCCCAGCCAGTAGTTGTACTGGTCTCGTCGGGGCTTGTAGCCAGCGGGTTCCCCATGGCCAACAGGCTGGCCGCCTGTTTCAAGTCGCCGCTGACCGGCACAGTAGCTTGGGCCTTTACGGGCGGCTACGCGGCGGCCAGCCTCAGGAGGGCTGGAGTGGACGCTCTGGTGGTAGTGGGCAGGTCCAGGGAGCCCGTCTACATTAGGGTGGACAACGGCTCGGTGGAGGTGCTTGAGGCGGGATGGCTGTGGGGCCTCGGCACGTTCGAGGCTGTGCGTAGGCTGAGGTCCAGGCACGGGGACTGCAGGGTCCTCGCCATAGGGCCAGCCGGGGAACGCGGCGTCAAGATGGCCAACGTTGTCAACGACATGGGGAGGGCCAGCGGCGTTAGGCATGGCCTGGGCGCCGTCCTTGGGGAGGCCATGGTCAAGGCCGTAGTCATCGGCGATGGGGCAAGCAGGGCTGAGCCCGCCGATAAGGCGAGGTTCGTGGAGGCTGTGAGGACCGCAAACCAGCTTATCAGGGAGTCGAGGCTGTTGAACAGGGAGACCGGACTGCTGGCCGTCTATGGGACCCCAATAGCCGTAGAAGTGCTGGGCCCGGCGGGCGCCGTGCCCGCGAGGAACTACAGGGAGACCCTTGTCTCGGGCTTCGAGGCCGTGAGCGGCCGCGCCATGTACGGGACAATACTTATGGCCAGGCTCACATGCCACGCGTGCCAGGTCGCGTGTAGGAGGGACACAGCGTCGGCGGGCAGGTTCAGCTTCAGGGTCGAGGGGCCGGACTACGCCCAGGTATCGTCCCTCGGCACCAACAACCTAATCCTGGACCTGGAGGCTGTTGCCTACCTGAACTACCTGTCCTACGACCTGGGCGTGGACCCCGTAGAGGCCGGGAACCTGGCCGCAATGGCCGCCGAGGCAAGGGAACACGGCATGTTGCCGGAGGGACCACAGTGGGGGGACGCACACGGCGCGGCCAGGTTCATCGTCGAGGGGGCCGGGGCCAGGGGGGTCGGGGACATATTCGCTGGGGGGCCCCTCAGCGCCGCCGAAAAGCTCGGGGCCAGGTGGCTGGCGGCTGAGGTGAAGGGCATAACGATACAGAACGCTGATCCTAGGGCTGAGCCCGCGTGGGGCCTCATAAACGCTGTGGAGAACTTTGGGGGCGCGGCGCACATATGGGTCTACGGCCCCATAGTGAGGGCATTCGACGCGCTTGGGGTCGAGCAGTACATAAGGGACTTCGACGATCCCAAGGACGTAGCGCGTGGGGTGGCCAGGAGGCAGGTCGAGGTCGCGGGGCTCGACGCGGCGCAGGTCTGCGCCTTCTCGACGTATGCCATGGGCCTGGGCCTAGTCGAGAGGGCGGCGTCGGCTCTGACGGGGACCCCCATAGACCTGGCCGAGGTGGGCAGGGCGACAGTTGCGCTGGAACGTGCATTGAACGAGGGGCTCGGCGTGACCCCGTCGAGCGACCGCCTCCCGAGGAGGTTCGCCGAGGAACCGCTGCCGACGGGCCCCCGCAGTGGGTCCACATGCGATGTGGGGCCAATGGTCGAGGCCTACTACGAGGTTATGGGCTGGCCGGGGGGTTGGGTCCCAAGGGGGGTCAAGTCCAGCATAGAGTCGATTGTGAGGGAAATCGCGGCGTTATAGCTGAGTGAACAGGCCTATGAGCGAGGCGCCCACGTCTATGACGTTCCTGGCCGAGACCATGCCCAGGGGCCTCCCCTCGCCGTCCACGACTGGCACATGCCTGATGTTGAAGTCCCTCATCTTGCCGACCACGACGTCGATCCCGTCGTCGGGCCTCACCGTCACGACGTTCCGCGACATCACGTCGGCAACGCGGCCCCCGGCACACGGAAGTCCCCTGGAAAGCGCGGTCACGAGGTCCCTCTCAGTCACAATACCGATGATCCTTCCCTCGTCGTCCACGACTATGAGGCTCCCAACGCCGCCCTCTACCATCAGCCTGGCCGCGTCGAGAAGCGTGTCGCTCGGCTTGGCCGTGACGGGCGGGACGCTCATGATGTCGGACGCCCTCACGTTGGCCCTCCTGCCATACCTCTTGAACAGCATGTAAAGCCTGTGCGAGGAGCCGCAATTAAGCGTTACCTCGGCGCCGTCAATTGCCCTTGGCAGAACACACAACGACTGTTTGGCGGGCCGGGACCAACTTCACAATTTTTAATTGGATCCTAACCATCCACAATGGCTCTCAGGGTCGAGGACCTGGTGCTGTACTTCAACACTACACGCGGCGTCGTTAAGGCCGTAGACGGCGTGTCGTTCGAGGTGGATCGCGGCGAGACGCTCGCCATAGTGGGCGAGTCGGGGTCGGGCAAGTCCTCGACGGCGTTCGCGCTCATGAGGCTGTTGCCGCGTAACACGT
>JALWZH010000052.1 GCA_027002815.1 Thermoproteales archaeon
TGTTCGGCCTTGTCCACGCCCACGGCCTGGAAAACGTCGTCGGCCAGGAGGGCGACCCTCTCCTTGCCCCCCTTCAACGCCCTCGACGCTACGGCGAGGCCCAGCTCGACTAGGGCGGGCGCTGCGGGGTGCGCCACTCCGCCCAGGACCTCCCTCCAGGCACTCCTCACGACGCCCCACAGGTCGTCGGTCGCGACGAGCCTCTCGGCCTCCTCCTCTAGGGGACTCACATACACGGCGCTATACCCCAACCCCCTGAAAAACTCGAAGGCCTGCCTAAGCAACGCCGTCTTACCACAGCCCTCCGGCCCATACACGAGGAGGGGGAAGCGCGTGCCCCTCTCGGCCAACTCGTCGAGCTGCCCAATGGCGGTCTCACGGTCCACGAACTCTATTTCGCGCCCCGCGAAAGGCATCCTTACCCTCCTCACAGCCCCATATCCAGGCACATTTAAGTAGGTCGCCTGCCAATACCCGGAGAAGTCCGAGTCGGGCCCCATATCTAGACAGGCAAGCGATAAATCACCGCGCCGCCCCAAGCACCCTCCTCACGGCCTCCCTGTGTAGGGGCGTCTGCCAAGCGTAGTACCGGCCAATACCCAGCTCGGGGTCCCGTTCCGGCGGAGGAACATCTATCCACATATCCCGCCTCCTCGCATTCATCAATGCGACAAAGTTTCTCTCTGTTAGTTCCTTGGCCAACTCCTCGTCCTCCTCCCACAGGTAGTCCGGATCTTCCACAGCCCTCCAGAGACGGCTATCCCACCTCCTCACAAAGGCCCCGGACAACTCCTTATTGATTATAATACTATCCACAATGTTTCCCACGTCCCACCCGGCACGGTAAAGTCTTTCGAGGGTCTCCGGGTTGCCCCCGGTCCATCTCCAGGCCTCGTCTAGGGGCGGCTTTGGGCCTGGGAGCTGTTCGTAGAGCTGTTGGAATCCTTCCCTAGGCATGTTCCACATGGCCCGTATCTCGGCCCACCGGTGCCGGCCGATCCTAGCCCTAGTCACGCCTTCGCTGGACGCGACTAGCACGACTATCTTGTCGTAGTCGGCTGGGGGCCACTCGATTAGGTTTAGGAGGGCCTTGACGTACTGTTCGGCCTTGTCCACGCCCACGGCCTGGAAAACGTCGTCCATGAGGACGGCGAGCCTGGGCCTCGAGAGGCTCCTCATTATGTGGCCAGCAACGCTGATAGCCACGTCAACTATCCTAGAATAGGGCTCGGGGATGAGGCGAAGGGCCTCCTCTACGATGCTCCTAACCGACGGCGTGTACTGGAGCATCTCCTCCACGCGCTCTGCAAGGGGATTAACGTACACGACGTGGTACCCGTACTCCTCGAGGATGGCCCGGGCCTGCCTAAGCAACGCGGTCTTCCCGCAGCCCTCCGGCCCGTACACTACGAGGGGCCACCAGGTCCCCCCCTCGGCCAGCTCCTCGACCTGCCCGATGGCAGTCACACGGTCCACGAACTCCACCTCGCGGCCGGCGAACTTTACCCTCGCCCTTTTCACAGTCCTAGGCATGCCTACCCCCAAATACTTTTCCGCAACCCAAATCACACATCACACGGGTCCAGATGACGGGAAATCCGCCAGACAACGCAGCCGCTATCTGCCCACAGCCCCCAGCGTCCTCCTCACGGCCTCCCTGTGTAGGGGCGTCTGCCAAGCGTAGTACCGGCCAATACCCAGCTCGGGGTCCCGTTCCGGCGGAGGTACGTCTATCCAGCCATGCCCGTCGCGGTCCCAGATCTCCACGATTAGGTTGAGCTCCACGAGCTTTTTCTCTAGGCTCCTCGCCTCGGGCTCCCTGAGCCTTCTAAAAATAGTGTCAGGGTCCTCCACAGCCTCGCGGAGGACCCCTTCCTCGCCTGCCGTCAAGGACGCGGCGAGAGACCTAAGCCCCTTAGCCCTAACAATACCGTTCAACACGTCCTCGACCCTCCAACCCGCCACATATAACTCTCCCAACGCCTTGGGATTTCCCCCAGTCCACCGCCAAACCTCGTCGATGGGGGGCCTCTCACCGGGGAGCAGGCCGTACAGCTGCGCGAACCCCCCACGGGGCATGTTCCACATGATGCGAAAAGTGGCCCACCTGTGCCTACCCACCCTCTCCCTCGTGACGCCTTCGCTGCTGGCCACAAGCACGACTATCTTGTCGTAGTCTGCGGGGGGCCACTCTATCAGGTTGAGCAACGCCTTGACGTACTGTTCGGCCTTATCGACGCCGACCGCCTGGAAGATGTCGTCCATTAAAACGGCGATTTTTGGCCTTGAAAGGCTCCTCATCGCCTTCCCAGCAACGTTGATCGCCACGTCCACAATCCTAGAATAGGGCTCGGGGAATAGCTTGAGTACATCCTTAACAACCCCCCTCAACGAGGACGTGTATTGGAGTACCTCGCCGAGCCGCTCCGCAAGGGGATCCACATAAACCACATGGTACCCATGGTCCTCAAGGATAGCCGAGGACTGCCGTAGGAACGCGGTCTTCCCACAGCCCTCGGGGCCGTATATGACGTGGACGACCCACGTGCCCCTCTCGGCCAGCTCCTCGACCTGCCTAACGGCGACCTCCCTATCGGTGAACTCCACCTCTAGGTCCGCGATGCGGGCCCTGACACGCCTCACACCCGTACCCAGAGCACATCTATTTTTCCCTATCCACATCACAGCCCCCACGAAGACCACACCACGTTATGGGACCCACCCAGAATTTTACGGTTCCAAGGCCCCCAACCCCTTAATGGTAGCACTACGGCCTGATATCCCCGCAAGGCCATGCTGGCCAGAGGCCAACAAACTGGCCTGCTTCTCCGAGACCCCAACCAATTATAGGCATGCCGAGACACACAGCAACCGTCAATCTGAGGGGCCAACCCACGGCCACCTCCACAATCTTAAAGATGGGTTGACAGGGTGAGGGGCACCCCGACGTGACTATGGCCATCACCGGAATGACAAGTATCAGATGCGCATGTCTGACCAGTACGTCGAGCACTTCTAGGCCCACGTATCTGGCCAGGTCCTCGCGGTGCTTTATCACTGCGTGCTGCGTCACCTTGACCTTACAGTCCATCCCGTAACCGTGTGTAGTGCGATGCACGGCTCGCCCAGCGGAGTCACACGCCCCTCAGCCACGACAACGGACACGGGCTCCACGTACACCTCGATCTCTAGGCCTTCCACCCTAACCACCGCCGTAGCAATGTTCCTGACCTCAAAGGGCATAGGCCTGTACGGCACGCCGGGGGTGCACACGCCCAATGCAGCGCTGCCTCTTGTCAGAGGCCTAGCGAAAACGCCCGTGGCTATTGCCACGTGGTGGCCCTTGGCAACCCTGGCGACCTTTACAGACACTATCCTGGTATAAGTACATCGCCCGCTACTATCTCGCCGGGCTTCGACTCGACTATTTCTACATCTACCGGTTCAACCATGTGGCAAACTTCTTCACTGTTTCTTCTGCGTACGTGTCTTCCCACCCCTTCACCTCCAGGTCAATGGCCCACACGCCCCCATCGTCCGCATACACCACGAAATTCCCCCTACCAGCCACCACATATTTATGTTCTCCTGGCCTTAGCCTGACCGACAAAATACCGGCCCCCTCATCATAATACTGATAGCCGAGCACAACGTTAACTTCCTCGGAACCCATATTAGTCGCAAGGTCCGTCACCTGGTTTTTCACAATCACGGGATAACTCGACATGACTTTAATAGTAAATCAAGGCATTAAACATTTACATCTCGTCGGTCCTCACTGCATCAACTACACACATTTAGAGGTTCCATAGGCGACTGTTAGTGATGCGACATGGGCATGTGAGGAACTCACCAAGAGGCATTGTCAGGGATATTTCTCAACGCCGCTACACCGAGTGAGGGACCGTACAAACGTCCACATCCTTAGGCCAGCTAACTCCGTGGTAACTTCTGAGCCTTAGTAGATTGGGCACCACCTCGGCTAGAGGCATTTATGCGGTGCATGGGGATTTGTCGGGTTTTGTTTGATATAGCGAGGTATGTACAATTATGTGAGGCGCCTTCCAAAAATGGGTTATTCTATGCGTTAAGGAATTGCAAGTATATATCAAAAAGACATATAGTCAAACACGGTTAAATATGGGCTAGCAAATAATTGGTTTCTCACGCCGCGTTTGACACATTGGAAACCGACATGCAGGGCCGCATGTTATCTGTTTACCGTTGATGATTAATAAAATCCAGATGTAAAAATTTTAATGTGTCGCTATGTGCAACGCTTTAAATTATATGCTGATTATTATTTTTATCATGAAGACAAACCAAAATATGCTAAACAGCGTCGATGCGACAATAGTGGCTATTGTCCATTATTTTGGTAGCGCTAGCCTTAGGCTGTTAAATAAGGCTTTTGCCTACATCGCGTTGGAAAGACGGGAACTTGCCGAGCATGTGGTGGTGGGGGACCACGGCTACCTCATAGAGGGATACAAAGAGCGTCTCGCCGAGCTGGAGAGGGCAGGGTTTGTGCGTGTGGTTGCCGAGGGCAAGACCATGAAGATCGAAAAAATGGGCACCTTTGAAATTCCTGAGGACCTCGTGCCGTTATTAGAACGCGTGAAGAGGATAGTTGAAAAATATGGCGTTGAGGGGCTTAGGCGCATCGTGGAGGAGAGGACTCGCCTTGCAGGTGTTAAGTACATGTACATCGGCCACAGGATGAGAGGTGTATTAGAGAGGCTACAGCGCGTCAATGAGGAGGTGGAGAGGAATAGACAGGAGTGTTCATGGTGTCCCACCGTCGAGGAGTTCCTAAGGGAGAGGCGCCGACTGGAACGAGTCAGTGACTGATTGGAACACCCTCTCTACGTTTTTCGAGTTCGCGCTTAGCTTAGCGACAGAAAAGGCCCGCCTACTCCTAGACACCAGTATACTATATGCATTATATCCGCGCACCGAGAGGGACGCCGATATACGTGAAAGAGTGGTGAGTCTGTTCCATAACATGAAATATATGTGCCGGACCTCGCCATCTTGGAAGCACGCGCTTTCAAGGGGCGCGTCTCACCAAGAAGCCATTAGATGGGTGCAACAATTGTTTGAGCGTGTCAAGCTGGCCGTTTCTCCGCTAGGAATAGACATCGTAAGAATTGTCGCCACGGAGCCCGACGACCTCAATCACCATCCATTTTGAGGTTTTATGACGCCACCATTTTGACCATTGGAAAAAGGCGTGACTTTCACATAGTCACGACAGAGCGCAATCTTATATATTTCCACTTCGCCAAGAAGATAGGCGCAAAAACCATGAACGACTGTCTCTGGTATCTTGCCGAATATTAGACCGCATTGCAGATAAATATGGTGGGAAGTAAAGGACCCGACGCAATAGTGCGGTGGATTAATGGGCAGGGTTAAAAAGTGGGAAGAGAAATACAGGACGTGCACCGGGAAATAGTCAACATAGCTATCCTGGAGATGCCGGTTGAGCCTAATACGATGTCCTAATAGGCCGCCTCTACACGCCGCGTAGAGACGCGCGGCCGCGAGCCTCCGGATGTCCCCGCGTACCACCGCAACGCCCTGGGACCAGCGAGAAACGCCGAATGAACGGCCTCAACAAGCCCATAATATTCGTCGGAGTTTCGGCTCTGGAAGCCAAGATTGTGGGAGGGACATATAGGGGCGGCCAGCCTCCGAATTCAGGGGCTGGAAATGCACGTTACATGAGGCTAGGGCTTCCACGGTGAAAGGCTGGTGGTGCTCGTCGAAGTGCGCATGTTGAGATCAATAGATTGGGGGGACAGGTCGCTAGGACCGCCGCAAGGATGTGCCAATGCGCCATGCCAACGCCGTTCTCGACGGGGACGCGGCCATGTACTGCCCAAGAGGCGCATAGCTGTACGACGGCACGTAGAGCCGCAGACGGCAGAGGAAACCTATATATGACATTAAGTTTTGTGGGCCATGAAACTAGTACTGTTGTTGATCGGCGCGGCGCTGGTTTTTGCCCAGTTCCCCTCCGTAGAGGTGCTGTACTCGTCCCTCACTTACCTGGTGTATGAGGACGGCGCGGTGCAGCCCGTGTATAACGCCTCCTTCACGGTGCTCGTGCCCGGCGTGGCCCTGAGCGGGGGGCTGAGCCTCGAGGGCTTCGAGAACTACGTGGAGGGGCTGGTGGAGGGCGGGTACACCCTGTCGGGCGGCTTCACGGGGGACTTCAACGCCACTGGCTCGCTGGACTTGGGGGTAGATTGGCGGGGCGAGTACGCGAATGGGGAGGGTGCCTTTGACATGCGCATTGACGTAAGGGCCAGGAACGCCACGCAGACGACGCCCATAGCCGCCAAGGTGAGCGGGGAGGTGAGGGACATGACCATAGATTTTAGGCTGGACCTGTACCTGCCTGTGGGCCTGGCCTTGGGGGCTGGGGGCCCCCCGTCCTTCCCCGCCGTGGACGAGATAAACCGCAACCTGACCAGGGCCGGCCTCGACTACATGAGGGTCAAGTCGATAGGGGCCTCCATGAACGAGACCACCGTCACGGTCACGGTCGAGGGCTCCATAGACGTGGAGAGGGCGGCGGAGAGGGCCAGGGAGGCGGGGGC
>JALWZH010000053.1 GCA_027002815.1 Thermoproteales archaeon
CCCCTCAGCAGGCCCACCTCCTCCTCGAACTCCCTCCCCCTGGCAAGCCTCTTCACCAGCACCGGCACCATCATGGAGCCGAACCTGACAGCGAAGCCTAGGTTGGCTATGTGGGGCGATGGCCGGGGAGAACTGTACACGAGGAATATGAACATGTCCAGGGGCCACTCCCGGAGCGCCGCGTACACGCTTTCCTTACCACCACTGTAAAGGGCCACCCTCACGTCGATCCGTGTTGGGCCATTTTTAAAGGTGGACCCACATCCAATATATAAGGCGCGACGGGCAGCGGAGGGACAACGGCGCGGACCCAGGGCCGATTATACGCAGTCCTACCAGCACGGCGTGCGCTGAGACGGCGTACGGGCGATGTGGGCCCGTGGGCCGACAGGCGCCTCAACCCGATCACTCGCCGCCGCGTTGTGGCCCCCGGGAAGCGCTAAGGGTTATAAGTGCGGGGAAAGAAGGGCCGTGCTGCCTTTTGTTGGGCGGAGGGCGGAGCTTGAGGCCGTCAAGAGGTACAATGCCGGGCAGATGCTCATGCCCCTCTTCGTCTTCGGGCCGGAGGGCTGCGGCAAGTCAAGGCTCTTCAGGGAGGCGGTGAGGCGGTTCAGGGAGTGGTACCCCGATGGGGAAGCCCTCCTGATAGACGCCACTGTGGACGATGTGGACAGGGTTTTCGCCGCTTCGTCAGATGACGCGCGGCGGGAGGCCGTGGAAGAGTTCGTGGGGGCCCTCTCACAGTTCGCTGGCGCGGGCCCCCTCTCCGCACCACTGGGCAAATCTGCGGCGCGGCTGTATGCCAGGCTCGCGAAACGCGTCTATGGGAGGGCCAGGAGGGCCCTCATAGTGGTGGACGAGCTCGTGGGGGCCTTCGGCGTGGCCGGCGTGGATAGGGTGGCCAAGGGCATGTACCACGTCACTGACGTGTCCCTCAGGGAGGGGGACAGGGACAGGATAGTGAACTTCTTTGTGTTGACCTCCGAGGGAGAGTCGCGGAGGAGGTTGGCCCGCCACAGCTACGTCTGGCAGGCATACGTGTGGAACCTGCCGAGGGGCGACTTCGAGGAGCTGTACTACCGCGTCAGGGAGCTACGCCCCGGCCCCGCGCCCCCCTTCGACGAGGTGTGGAGGCTGTACGGCGGAAACCCAAGGGCGCTGGAAGAGCTGGCGGCGCTGGGATGGGACACGGGGACGCACAGGAGGCGCCTAGCCATGCACAGGAACATGGGGGCCACGGCCGACCTGCTTAGGAAGAGGCGCCTCGCCAGCCTCGCCCTCCGCGTGGTCGAGGACGTGGACTACCTGCACAGCGGCGAGGAGGCGGAACTGCTCGACCTGGCAAACATACTCGTAAGGGCAAACCTTGTCGCGGAGCTGCCGAGGGGCATAGAGCTGGGCGCAGCAGTGGGTTCGCCCTTCGACCCACCGCCAGCGGACAGGGAGCTCGGGATAGGCGAAAGGTACGCATGGCAGATACCAATGTACAGGGAACTGCTGAGGGAGGCTCTGGAGGGCTCTTAGCATCCGGCTACACGCAGGCTTTTTACCCTGTGAGACCAACAACACATGGAGCTGGCCAAGCCGTGGGTGGACGAGGCGGGCTACGTGGCGGCCCGGTTGAAGGAGGCCCTCTACGAGGCGTAGTTGGCCAGGGAGTTCCTGAGGCAGGGACTCATGCGCAGCGCCGCCAGTAAGGTCTACCAGGCGTGGAAGGCCGTGGTGGCGGCCCTCGCCGCGAAAAGGCGGGACGTTTTGGAGCGGCTCTACACGGGGAGGAAGCGGCTCAGGGAGGGGAAGGCTGTGAGCGAGGCCGACTGGGTAATAGCCTTCATGCCCTCGACAAGGCTGAGGGAAGTGGCCAAGGCCCTCTCAGAGGTGTACGGCGTCGAGGTATACTACGTGACCGAGGTCGCCCTGTCCCTCCACGAGTACCAGTACAATGGGCCCGACAGGGAGGGCGTGTTCAGCAGGTACAGGAGCGACGGACATGCGGCAAAGGACATAGAGCACGTCGCCGCACACGTGGAGAAATACGCATCGCTGATAGGAAAAGCCTAACCCACAGCCCACCGCCAAACAACGGCAGGGAGGCCGCTCCTCGGGTCGGCGTCGCCCCAACCGTCGCTGCCCACTCCACCGAATAAAAATAGGGGTGGCCTGTAGGGGATATGAGCATTGGACGTGTACTACTACTCGTGTCGATCGCGTTGTTGGCCATGTGGCTCGCCCGGGAACTTGTCCCAGCGCGGGGCGGCCCCCCGCCGGGCCTACTGCTCCAGGTGGAGGGCGTGAGGCCGGGCGGTAACGTCACTGCGAGCATATTCGTGGTGGCCATGGCCCCGCCCAGCCTGCCGGGCGACTTCGTGGAGCTTTACGCCGTTAGGTACAGGGGGAAGCCCATACAGCTGCCGGCCGCGGGAAGTCTGGG
Source organism: Thermoproteales archaeon (assembly GCA_027002815.1). Taxonomy (GTDB): domain Archaea; phylum Thermoproteota; class Thermoprotei; order Thermoproteales; family Thermoproteaceae; genus WANN01. Next base: position 2,432 of record JALWZH010000053.1, read on the forward strand.
CAAGGTGGCGAGGGCCTGGCTGGACACACTGAGGCAGAGGGGAAGCGACGTCAGGGGGTTCGAGACCGGCCTAGTAGTCTTCGTGGCTGTCACGGACATGTCCTCCGCCGGGAAGCCTAAAGCCACCCGCGTGTTCGTCGACAGCATATCGTACCGCCCATACGACATAGCCCATAACAAGTCCATACTTTACACCATACGGGTCGAGGAGGGCAGGAGGGGGTTCGCCAAGGTGGAACGGAAAGAGGTGACCACGCCGATACCCGTGGACCCGGCGGAGGGCGCCGTTACAGGCGCCCCCAAGCCACTGGCACTGCCACCGCCCTCGGACCCGGAACAAGGCCTCTACTGCACCGTCTACCCCGAGGACCTCATGGAATGCTGGGAAAGAGCATACTACACGAGCGTCGACAACCTGACCAACAGTCTACCCACCGACTACTTCACAACAATCAACGGCAAGATGTACATGAAGACGCCGGTGATAATAATATACAACGAGCTCAGCGTATCGGCGACTCTCGGTGTATCTGTCCTGTACAAGCTATCTATGCCTAGCGTGAGTATATACCCTACATTTGAGGTGGGGCCAGACATGCTCAGGGCCTTCAAGGGCGAAACCACCGTTGTGCCGAGCGTCACGATATATAAGGGCAGCGAGCTGACGTGGGGCGGCCAGCAATATGAGGGGACTCTCGGCTTTGACGTCCAGCCAGAGCAGTGGGTATGGGGCTATTTCTGGGGCAGGCCCGCCATGGCCATATATAGGCATTTCTGGGAGGACTCGGTTGGCCGTACGTACGACAATGAGGAGTATGGCCTGTACGCTGTGAGCGACCTGTATATAATAAATGATGCTATCCAAGGTGGAGCGGTGTCCGGTATGCCTGCCCAGGTGCTTATGGACATGTTGTTTGAGGGGACAGACTTGCAGTACTTCACGACCATATATCCCCCGGGCAGCGGGGCGGGAAGCAACACTGTGCTCCTTAAAGATATAGTCAACGCCTATGACTCGTGCGGCGTGGACTTCGAGATCGGCATACCCGTCGGCGCCATCATAGCCACAATACTTACCGCCAACCCCGTGGCCGTGACGCTGGCCTCCACAGTAGGCGTGACGATCAGCGTAATGGGAGGCACAGCCACGGTGGATGGAGGAATAGTAAATTATGGGGATTTTGACGGGGGTGCAAATGTTTTCGAGGACATATACGTGGCTGTGAGTAAGTACCAGTATTCTGATGGGAACTGCCTGTACAGGGTGCCGGTCGGCCTGTACGTGAAGGGCTGGTAGTAGCCATATAAATCCCCCTTCTGCGAGGTTTTTGTGTTCCCAGAAGGGCCCATCGTTATGGCTGGACCCGTGGGCTTGGGCGGGTGGTATGCCGGGGTTTTAGCTGTGTACAGCCCGATCAATGGGGTTTGGGATAGGGTTGTCCGGGGATGCGTGCTTGACTGGCGTTTCTGCCGTCATTCCGTTGTGGTGGCCTCGCCGCATACCTTGCCGTAGAGGGCGCCTGTCTGCTCGGCGAAGTGTTGTAGGAGGGCGCACGTCAAGTGGGCGGCGGTCCTGTCGTCGGGTATGTCGGTGAGGTAGCCCTCGGGGTCCGGCCCATCATGCTGATAGCGGTGCAATTGTAGCGCTAGTGCCGTGTTTTTGGCCACGTCGCCTCCCGCGGTCCCCGCCAACAGGGCGGAGATTTTGAGCATGGCCGTGGTGGGGACCAGCGCTATGACGATGTCGACCTCCTCGACCTCCACCTCCTCGTCACGTGACCTCACCTTCCTGGCCCCGGGGAACGCGTCCCTCAGCCTCTCCCTGTGCTCCGCCGCGAGGGCGCCGAGGTACGCCTTCCACGCCTGGAAGGCCTTCCCCGCGGCATTCCTCACGAGGCCATCGGCGAGGAACTCGAGGGCGAGCTTGGCCTCGACCGCGGCCTCCCTAAGCCTCGCCCGCCTGTACAGCTCTACGTCCCTCCACGGCTTGGCCAGCACTGGGAACTCCACGTGGAGGCTCTCCCCATTCCATTAAACCTTCCAAGAGTGGGCCGCCGAAAGGGATTTATCCGGCTTGGGCGTCTGTGACGTGGAGACGTGGGTGAGGCGGGCGTTGAGGTTTAGGGAGTATGCCCACGAGGACTATAGGGCCGGCAGGTACGACTCGGCGGCCTTCTTCGCGCAGCAGTCCGTGGAGCTGGCCCTCAAGGCCCTCCTGATGGGGCTGACCGGGTCCAGGCCCCAGACCTACGCCACTGGGGACCTGCTTAGGCTCCTGGAGAGGGCCCTGGGGGCCTCATTTCCCGACGACGTGGTTAGGTGCGCCGAACTGTTGGAGCAGCACTACATCCAGCCCCGTTACCCGGACGCCCGCCTCAACGATTACAGGGAGTGGGAGGCCAGGGAGGCGCTGGACTGCATGGAGAGGCTGTGGGGCCATGTCGTGGATAGACATATTCAGGGAGGTGGCTGAGGAGAGGGGGAAGAGGGCCGAGGAGCTGGCCATGCGGCTCTGCGGGGAGGGGGGCGCCCTCCTCCTCTTCGGGTCGCGGGCCCGGGAAGGGGGGCACCCCTTCAGCGACTGGGACCTGGCCCTCATAGTGAGGGACGGCGACTACGAGGTTAGGAGCACCGGCGTCGGCCAGCTCTTCGTAATACCGCTGGACAGGCTGGACGAGCTGCTCGCCACGAGCATGGTCATACTCGACATACTTGCGGACGGCGTGCTGCTCTGCGGGGACAGGGCGCTCTACGAGGAGGCCCTAGCCAAGTTCAAGCGCTACGTGGAGGAGCGGGGACTCGTCAGGAGTAGGCTGGGGTGGGTGCCCACGGGCTGGGACGTCTGACGGCTTCCCTCTAACCGCTCTACGTCCTTACGTTGTGGGTTTTCGTCGGTTCCCCTCGCCCAGCGCCAAGGAGGGGCCGAGCCCAGAGGCATGGGGCTCCCATCCAGGGGCCGTAGAGCCTAGGGCGTTGCGCCCCGCGGATCCATAGCAACACATTACAGGTCTCCCGAGCCAAGTGGGTAGGCTAACGCTTCTGCCCCTCGCCCCCCTCCTGGAACAGCTTGTAGGCCCTGATGGTCCAGGCTATTAGGAAGAGCTTGTAGGCCTCCTCCTTGCCCTCCCGGTACCACCACTGCTTGGCTATCTCGGCCGCCCTCTCGAGCTCCTCCACGGTCATCTCCTCGACGGGCTTGCTGAACACGCCCTTCAGGAACTCGAGCTCCTCGGCGGTGATCGGGTTGACCCTCACCATGGACAGAAGGCGCGAGGCCTCCCTGGACAGGAAGGCGGCCTCCTGCTGGGTCAACACCCCTTTGAGGCCCAGGTACTCCACCAGCAGGGAGTTTATGGCCACCACACTGGACCTAACGGAATCGGCGAACAGCACCAGCTTCCTTTCCATATCCTCGAACCTCCTGTCGATGTCCCCAAACCTCCTGTCAATATCCTCGAACCTCTTGTCAATCGTGGCGAACCTCTTTCCGAGCCAGTACAGTGCTCCGCCCAGCATGCCGATGATCGTCAACGAGAATCCGACTATGTAGACCACAACATCGTTCACAGGCAAACATGGCCTCAATCTAAATATTTTTTTCCTGTCCCTCGCCCATACGGGCATCGACACGGCGTGGTTCCTGCCGGCGATGGTGGGGCCAATACGCCGCTCTTGTCGAGCTGGCGACGCGTGGCTACGGCTAAATGTTCCGCGGTACCAGCATCGTTGTGGCAGGCGATCAGAGGTGGGCCTATGGGCGGTCACCATTACCATATCGCTGAAGTCGGCCCACGTCAACGCGCCTACGACGCCCAGCAGTAGGGGCGCAGCACCTACGCCTCTCGGGCGTCCCATCCTCGTCCCCTGCCCCGGCCATCATGGCCGTCCTCGCCACGCGGCGCCTTGGGCGGAACATATATTTATGCTGTGGGTGGGAGGTACATGCTGAACTTTAAGCATAGGGTGGCCGTTGTCGGGGCTGGGCTGACCCTCTTCCGTCGCCGCCTCCTCGAGACCCCGCCTGAGCTGGCCTGGATAGCGGCGAGACAGGCACTGGACTCGGCCGGCCTCACCCTTAGG
>JALWZH010000054.1 GCA_027002815.1 Thermoproteales archaeon
ACAGGAGGGTGGCTGTCCTGGCCACCGGCGGGCTCTCCCACGATCCCGGCGGCCCGCGTTGGGGGTACGTGGATGAGGTCTTCGACCGCAGGTTCCTCGACGCGTTGGCCGGGGGGAACGTGGACGACGTGCTCTCCATGACGCCGGACGAGGTCCTGGCCACCGGCGGCGGATCCTACGAGATACTAAACTGGGTCGTTGTGTGGGGCATCATGGGCGGTAGGCCGGCCGAGGTTGTGGACTATGTGGTGGGGTACAACATAGGCTCTGCCTGGGCCGTCTGGAGGCCATGAACGCCAACGAGAAGTTCAAGGTGGAGCGCCTCCTTAGGGACTTCCACCTGAGGCCCGAGATAAGGGACCGCTTCGTCAAGGAGCCCGACAGCGTGCTCGAGGAGTACGGAATAGGCAAGGAGTACTGGGACCTCCTCAAACAGGGCAAGCTTAACACGTTGTACAGGATGGGGATACACCAGCTCCTCCTGTACCACCTGGCACACGTGCTGGGCATAAAGAGGGACGAGTACGTGAGGAGGATAAACTCGCCCGACTTCTGACCCCCAACGCGTGCCCTGGGCATGGAGAGCAACGTATTTATTAGTCCTACGACCAGGACACGGCATGTGCGACCTAGCTGGGGCCTGGCGTAGGTTGCCGGCTGAATTGAGGGCGATGCTTGTGGGTAGGGCGCAGGCGGAGGGTGTGGACCTGGAAAGGCACGTGCAGGAAGCGCCGTGGATCGTATGGCCGCTCCTCGTGAAGCTTTTCGGCCCCATATATGGTAGGGGCATAGTGTGCCTACTCGCCGAGGAAATGGGCGTGTCGTCGTCCACGGCCATGAAGATACTGTCAAGCCGCGAGGCCTGGGAGGAACGCTGCGCCAAGCCTCAGCGGACCACGTGGAGCCACGTGGAGCTGGGGGTGTTTTAGACCCAACAAGAAGGATGGGGTGTGGCTGGTGTGTCTGCCGCCCGCCCTTTGACCTGGCTCGGGCACCCCCGCCTACCTCCATATAATTTGCCTGGATTTAAACTTTACGCGGCCAAATTTTTATTGTGGATGCGGCCACGTCACATGGAGTTCTACCTGGACGTGCTCAGGTCGCTGGGCCTCGACGGGGAGCCCTTGACCGGGGAAAGGTACGAGGCCTTCTCCAAGCTGTCCGGCCTCGTTGTGGAGGAGCTTGTGCCGGGCCAGTACATGGACTTCGTCATTGTTAAGATCAGGAACGAGGGGAAGGGGGTCATTAGCTTCGCCAAGACCTGGCACGCCTTCATGGAGGGGATCAAGCTGGAGGAAGGCGAGCATTTCCTCATTTACTGTACTTGCCCCATGGTGGACCGCTTCGTGGTGTTGAGCAGGGTGGGCGAGAATATCAGGTTGCTTTACAGGCGTCCTAGCCGCGCAACATAGCGAGCACCTCCCCCACAAGCCTATCCCTGTTGTCCGGCGTAACCTCTACGAGCGTTGCCCCGATTCTCCTCGCGAAGGCGCCGGCCAACGACCTGTGGACCACGAGGAGCGCGTGGGTGTACATGTCCAGCGACGTGAGGACAGTCCCCTCGAAGTTGGGGCACTTGAGCTCCATGGGCCCCACCTCGTCCACCACCAGCAGGTCGCCTCCCCTGGACGCGGCCCTCCCCATGAGGTCGCAGGCGCCTAGCCTTACTGCGTACTTTCCAACTCTGGGTTCCCCTTCGCCGACCCATGCCAGTGTCTCCTCCTCGCCGGTGGCCAGGTCCCTCACAACGAAGCCGAGCCGCGCGCCCCCACGCCTCACCTCAAGAGTAACAAAACCAGCCACCCTCACGACCCCAGACACGGCAGACACCACCCCAATCACCACCGTGGTCTTGCCCACCCCCGGCCTACCCGTGATCACGACCCTCATGCTGTCCCCGTGGGCTGCCCCGCTTAAATTTTCCGGGCTCCTTTATATACCCGGGACAGGAACACTGCATGGATGCCAGTCTCCGCAGGATGTTCGGGGACAGATTCGTGGACGACCCTCACATAGTTTCCCTTTACCTGCGTGACGCGGCGCTCATCGAGGGCGGCGCCGCCCTCGGCGTGGCCTTCCCCATCGATCTGGGCGAGGTCAGGGGGGTGGTCAGGGAGGCCTACGCGCGCGGCGCCGCAATATACACCCAGGGGGCGGCCACCAGCCTGTCCGGGAACGCCATGCCCCTCTCGGGCGGCGTGGTGCTCAGCATGGAGAAGATGGCCCGCATACACGAGGTGAACACGTACGACGGGTACGTGGTGGTGGAGCCCGGCATACGTATAGAGGAGCTGAACCTGGAGCTGTACCGACACGGGTACTTCTTCCCCATCGATCCCGGCTCCCATAGGGCGGCCACCGTGGGAGGCGCCATAAATAACAACGCCGGTGGGATGAGGGGGGCCAAGTACGGGACCATGAGGGAGTGGACCCTCGAGCTCGAGGCGGTCCTCCCTACTGAGGACGCGGACGTGGTCAGGGTGGGATGCAAGACTGTCAAGTGCAGGCAGGGCTACGACCTTGTTAGGCTGATCGTGGGCAGCGAGGGCACCCTCGCCATAGTGACCAGGGCCACCCTCCGCATAGTCCCGCTCCCCCAGAACGTAGTGGGGATGGTGGCCCAGTTCGACGACATGGAGCGCGCCGAGGCGTTCCTGAGGCTCATGAGGCAGGGCCGCCTCTCGCCCCAGTTCACGGAGTACATGGACGAGGCGACCAGCGGCATGGTGGGGCTCCCCCCAAGGCACACCCTCTTCATAGGCGTCGAGGTGGACCAGTGCGCCGCCGACGGCACGCTGGAGGCCCTTGGGGCCATGGTCGAGAGGTCGGGGGGACACGTCGTGGACGTGTCCAGGGACACGAGGGATACGGCCAGGCTGTTGGAGCCGCGTAGGAAGCTCTTCGCCGTGTCGACGAGGGAGGCAATGGAGAGGTGCGGGGAGGGATGCCTCATAATAGCCGAGGACATAGCGGTGCCTCCCTCGGCCCTGGCGAGGACCATGGCCGAGATACGGGGGGCCGCCGAGAGGCTGGGCATGCCCCTACTCATGGGGGGCCACATATGGGACGGGAACCTCCACCCAAGGACCTGGTTCCCCCGGGAGGACTCGGAGAGGGGCTACAGGTTCATTAGGGCTGTCATGGAGATAGCCGTTAGGAATGGGGGCACTGTCAGCGGCGAGCACGGGATAGGCACCCTGAAGAGGGAGGGCCTCGCCATGGAGCTGAGGCACAGGGGGAGCCCCTACGCAGCCGAGCTAATGCGGAGGATAAAGGCCGCCTTCGACCCCAAGGGGATCCTCAACCCAGGCAAACTACTGCCCGAAGATACGTAGGAGAGCTACCGGGGACACACGGATTGGCGATATATCCGCCTGGGAGGCGCACGCCGACTATTGCCCAAGGCCTGTGAATATCCTCAATGTTGAAGTGGTGACGCTACACAACGAGCCCTTAGAAATCGTCCCCGAAAGCCCCTTTTCCAATGCTTATTAATCCTCGACGTGGCTTACCCATGTGGTTTCATTCAATGACCTGATGAGTAGGGTCCGGTCCGAGAGGGTCGAGTTATGCGGGGCCTCCGGGAAGTGCATTCATGTAGGCTTCAGAGACAGGGATGGGGAGGTTGGTTGGCTGTTCAAGACTATGACTAGGGAGGGTAGGGATGGAATTGCGCATGTATCCATAATCTATGGCCCCAAGGGCTGTGGAAAGACCACGTTGGCCAAGGTCTTTGCAAATGTCGTGAACGAGCTCTCGAGCGAGGCCAACGTGGTCTATGCCGAGTTGGAGGAGGATGTGGTGAGGGCCCTTGTGCCTGGTATAGGCCTTAGCGAGGCTCTGTTCCGCTTGAGTGAGTTGGCGGCCGATTACGTTCATCCACCCGTCCGCATTGTGGTTGATGCGGTTAAGTTTGCACTTAACGTGCTCAGGGCGCATAGGGTCGAGGGCAAGGACTTAGTCATTGTACTTGATGAATTCGACAGGAGGGTCCTCGAAGGACTTAGGTATAGTAGGCCTAGGGACTTGGCGGAGGGCATTGCCAAGTTCTGCCAGAACAGGACTAGTGAGGGTTTTGGTCGGGGCTACCTTGACGTGGGCGGGGTTAGGCTCAGGAGTCTCTGGGTCGTCTTGCAGATGAGCGACCACGCCGTCATGAGCGATATAATGTCGGTAGGGGGCCTCGTAGGTAAGGGGGGGCTTGGGTACTTCCTGACGTGGAACCTGCCCAGGGACTCGTTCTTAGGCTTAGTTAGGGAGGTTGCCGAGCGGACTAACAGTGCCCACATAGATGAGGGGCTTGTTTGGCAGTTGACTGGGGGTAATGTGAGGGCCTTGGCCGAGTTGGCCCTCGACCATGGGTGGAACGTAGACACGTGGGTAAATGATGCGCTGAGGAGGATACGTAGGGAATTGGCCGACCCTGTGGTCGGCGATTACGGCATTTTCAGCGACTACAGCGAATACGTTAGGAAACTGGCCAGGCGCGGCGTGGGACCCGATGACGCTATACTGACGATAAACGCCCACGAAGTTGCATTCAAAGCCAACGTGCTAATTAGCGTCAGCGGCGTCCGCAAGATCTCCCAACTGCCCAACGAACCGTGGATCGGCGAAGACTATGCATACCAATTGCCAATTTACTACTGGGCGCTCAGGGCAATGGTCAAAAGAGGTACAGTAAACGTAACCCCAGGCGACGTCATTGACGAGGTGACCCAGTAGTACCGAGTGACGTGGTGGAGGGATCCGGCCCCCCGTTTCTGAGGGGCTGGGAGGTTTGGGCCGCATCTTCGTTCAGGCCGGGTCTTCGGCCCATTGTGCTTTCTCAAGTTGGGTTGGACCTAGCAATATGTCGACAAATATACAAGGCCTCGGATCCGATGGTGTTCCTGCTACACTAGGCAGTCCACGTCCAACTCTCCCTTTAGTATTCAAGGATTTCTCCCCTGTATTCTATGCCCATTTTGTCCGCCAGTTCCTTCGCTCTTTTTCTGATTGCTGGGGCCACCATCAGTAGTTTTGGTTTTGTCTTCATTGTCTTCTCGTAAAGTTGGCCGATCCTGTACAGTTCGCCCATGTCCGACTTGTCGGCGTGGGACTTGAATTCGACGAGGATGTGCTCCCCGTCCCTAATTAACACGTCGATCTCTACCCAACTCGGGTGGCCGTAGACGAGGCCCTCGCCGTCGTACCAGATCCACTTCTCGACCTTGTAGGCCTTGAGCAAGTCCTCTATGAGGTACTTAATGGACTCCCTAAAAGTTTCCTCGGTCACAAGCCCCCACCTTGTCCCAAGCGCGTGGATCCTGGACGTCAACTCCCTAACCGCCAAGCTGTGCTCCTCCAAAATCCTACCATGCCTAGCCACCTGCTCGACAAGCGCCCCCACCTGCTCCTGCAAGCCCTTAATTATTCGACCATGCTCAGCCACCTGCTCCTGTAGGCTCTTAATTGCTCCCGTATTTTCATCAATTCTTTTAAGAACCTCTTCAATGCCTAGCAGGCCCAATACTGCGTACCTAAACTCGGCATCCTCGCGCAGCAGCTTTAGAAACTCCTCCCTCAACCTAGACGACACGCGGTAAATCACCGTTGTCTAAGAATATAAACTTAGTTATGTGTGAGGGTCTTCGAGGACACGTAAGTAGAAGTTGTCCTTGGCCAGTGATAGGTGTAACTCGCCGTGTCCCAGATCATAACGTGTTCTGTTCCTGGGTCAGCACAATGCTTTTGGGCCATCAGCTTACCTAAATAGCCTACGTGAACCGTAGCGGCACATTCTACATGTTCAGCGTATGGGCATCTCGGCAGGGCTTGAGACAGATGCGTGGAGCTCGCAGGTGGTGGGCCCGAGGGGATTTGAACCCCCGCCCTACGGGTCGCTCCCACGGGCCTGGACTACGGCGGCTTTGGCCGTGCCCGCCGCTCTGCCTGGCTGAGCTACGGGCCCGTTATCACTCCCTCCATTTTATTTAAATCTTGCTATGGTGACCCTCTCCACGAACTTTTCGTCTAGCTCTATGCCGAGGCCCGGGCCTTCGGGCACCGCTATGTGTCCGCCCTCCTGTAGGTCCACCCTGTTGGCTAGGAGCCTCTCCCTGAGCGGGTTCTCGATCTGTTCCAGTTCGAACATGAGGAAGTTGCGCGTTGCGGCGGCCACGTGCAGCGTGGCGGCGTAGCCTATAGCGGACCCGTGGCCCGTGTGTGGGGCGAACCAGACGCCGTGGGCCTCCGCCATCTCGGCTATTGCCCTGACCTGCCATATCCCTCCGGCCCTCCCCACGTCGGGCTGGGCCACGTCTATGGCGCCGCGCGCGAGCCAGTCCCTGAACCCGTACACCGTGTACTCGGACTCGCCTGCCGCCACCATGACAGAGAGGGCGCGCCTCAACTTGGCGTAGTCCCCCAGGTGCTCGGGCGGTAGGGGCTCCTCTATCCAGTACACCTCGTACTTCTCAGCTACCCTCCCGAAGCG
>JALWZH010000055.1 GCA_027002815.1 Thermoproteales archaeon
CACCTCATAGATTATGTGAATAGCCTGGAAGACGTACTGGACGAGGTCTCGTCCCTTCTAGGCACTTCCAGGGAGACTGTACAGAAAGCAGTTAAAAAGCTCATAGGGGAAAACAAGGAGTACGTCAAGCGTATATCCCGGCTGACGTCGAGGCTGTCCGAATACCTGGTAGGCGATCTGTTAAGGAGGGCCGAACAGTTGGGCTCATCGCTGTTCACGTACTACATAGCGTCTGAGGACGATGACGAGGAGCTTGTACGGGCAGTGGCGCATAGGGTGACAAGGCAGAGGAACGCCGTGTTGTTAGTGGTGGCGCCGAAGAAGGGGGAGCTGGCAGTAACCGTGTACACCGGAGGCGGGATACATGCCGGCGAGGTCATGAAGTCCCTCAGGTCCTTGCTGGAGGGAAGGGGAGGCGGGTCCGAGACCTATGCCCAAGGCGTGTTCAAGGCCTCCATAGAGGAACTTATAAATGCTGTAAGGGCAGTACTACGATGATAGGGGCCAATCCCCGCGAGATAAAGAAGCTGTTGAAGCGTATGGGCCTTGGCAACATAGACATAGATGAGCTGAGCAACGTGTCTACGGTGGACATAAGGCTATTGGACGGCACAACCATAACGATACGCAATCCCCAGATATCCATAATAAAGATGCCTAACAAGGTGCTCATTTACCAGGTGCAGGCCAGCGAGGCCAACGTCGAAAAGCGGCGAGAGGCTGCCGAGGCCCCGGAAGGCGGCATCAGCGAGGACGACGTCTCCCTTGTGGTCGAACAGACCGGCGTTTCAAGAGAAGAAGCGATCGAGGCTCTGAAGGCCAGTGGGGGGGACATAGTACAGGCAGTCATGTCGCTCCTGAAGAAGAAGGGCTCCCAGTAGCGTCTGTGGGCCTAAGGTAAATATTATATACCCATGCTGGGGTCTCTACATGCCGGTTAGGCCAGGTAGGTGCTATAGGCATTTCAGCGGCCCGCCCTACACCAGGCTGGAATATATTCATGGGGCGCCCATGGTGCAGATACCCAAATTTGACATGGGGGCCACAAGCGGGGCCGAGAGGGCCAAGTTCAACGTGACAGTTAAGTTGGTGGCCAGGGAGCAGGGCCATATAAGGGCCCAGTCGCTGGAGGCGGCCAGACAGATGTCCTATAAGTACCTGTCCCGCAGGATAGGTGACGATAATTTTTACCTTAGAATAAACATTTATCCTCACCACGTGCTTAGGGAGAACAAGATGCTTGCCATGGCCGGCGCCGACCGTTTGCAAGAAGGCATGAGGCTCGCCTTCGGCTCGCCCGCTGGGCGCGCCGCAAGGGTTTACCCAGGCACGGTCATAATCTACGTCGAGTCGATGGCCCAACACGTCGAGGCTGTAAAGGAGGCGTTGAGACGCGCGGCTTCCAAGATATCCCTACCCACCAGAATAATGGTAATGACGAGGGAAGGCGCCAATGGCGTCCCAGACACTTCACAGGGAGAGGATTGAGGCCTCTATAAAGGTCCTTGACCAAATATTAAGGGGGAGGATCCTCGGTAGGCTGGAGGCGCAGCACGTGCTTAAGGAAATATACCTAGAATCGGGCGTGGAGCCCTTGGGCGGCCTTTCAAGGATTAGGGCATACGACAAGGAGCTGGCCACTGTGTACATAGTTGGACGTTATGGGCTTGGCATAATAGATGACGGCACTGCGCGTAAGCTGGACGACATATTTCACATAGAGAATATCTGTGATGTCCTAAAGTCGCTCCTGGAGGGAAACGCTGAGCCCGATGCGGAGTCGGTGCGCAGACTTGTCGGCGAGATAAAGGGGTCCAATGCCGAGGAGAAGGCGTTTAGGTTTCTTAGGTACATATTTACGGGCGTTATACTGGGATTCTTCGACGAGCAGCTGCTGGTCCGGTCAATCAGATCCCTGGAAAGGGCGTTTCCTGAGCTGAGGGAAAAACTGCACAACTACGTGAGGTTCTATACGGCGTACAAGATCGCAGAGATGATAGCCCTGGGCCAGATAAAGACGCTTGAGGACAAAAAGATCTATAAGTACGCGTACTGCGTTAAATTGGGGTTCCAGAAGTGTAATCCGTCGGACAAGCTGATCCGCGAGATTGCGGCCAAGGTGTACAAGGTCCCCCCATCGATTTTAAACAAGCTTTTCCCCAGCAAGGGGGACATCATACCGTCGGCCACCCGGTGAGTCAGTCCCCCCGCAGTACGAAGATCCAGGAATAGTTACCCCCCTGAAATATGACGCGTCTATGTGTAACTATGCCGCCGAACGCCTCCTCCACCGTCCGCCTGCGCGGCGTCACCAGAGTTACGCTGCGCTTAGCCGATCTGAGCGCCTGCGTTACCAGTTTGCGGTAGAAATTGGTTATACGTGTGTGCGTCTTGACCCGTATGCCATATGGGGGGTTCATCACGGCTCTGTCGCACACGGCCCCACGCAGCAGACGCCCTATCTTAGTTGAGTCATAGGGTATCACGTCCATGTTGGGGTACGTTGACGACTTCTTCATGTTGTCTATAGCGCCCTTGATGGCGCCTACCCGTATATCCACGCATATGCACCTGGCGTTGCGCCTAATCAGGACGGCCTCGATGGGTATGGTGCCGCTGCCGCAGGTGAGGTCGCACAGCGTCTCGCCGTCCTTTAGGCCGGAAATGTACACCATGGCGGCCGCGATTATCGGGTTGAGCGCTGCTGGATGCCCAGCAACCCTGTAAGGCCTGTGCTTCATGCTGCGCCTAGTCATTAGTAGGGACACGTAGACCCTGTCGTGTATCACATCCACGTCTATCTCCAGGTCGGGCATCCTAAGGTTGACTATGGGCCTAAATCCCTTGTACCTCTCAACATATTCCTGTACCATTTTCCCCACCTTGGCCGATATTTCGGGGCTGGTAAGGCTGTGCTCCCCGACACGTGTGGTCATGACGCCGAAGGTTACGAATGGCGTCATGTACCTGGCCACCTCCCTCAGAAAGTCCCCCCTCCACAGATCTCCGAGAGTGCCCATATATACCAGGCGCGACACCTTTTCAACGGTCCTCATGGACCTGAGGTGCTTGGGTTCACCGCACAGTTCCAACACGACGCGGCCGCTCATGCTGTATGTCGCGGCCCTCGACACGCACAGCCTCTCCGCGGCTTCCCTTATCACGACGTCTTCGAGGCCCGGTACAGTGCTCAGAAGGAAACGCCCCCCGGACATACGCTCTGCCGGCACTCCCGCCTCATGTCCATGGATGGTCCCCCTTCAAGGTATAGGCGGTCCCAGCACGGCACAACGTGGCTGGGACGCCTGATTTTAATCGTTTCGCGTGGCTTCCCTTTACCGTGCTGCTGTCGGCCCTCTACAGAAGCCAACGCTGCGATCCGCCCTGGGCGTTATGAACGCCTCTTAACATCCACCGCCTTCATTTCAAGGGGCAGTGGAAACGCGGCGTCAAGGATCTCCACCCTTACTATGCCCTTGCCGACGTCCACGAAGGTAACTTTGGCCCTGTGCCCTTTAAACGGCCCCGCGATTATCTCCACCTCGTCACCGATTTTAAGCTCCTCTATTACTGGCCTAGGTTTGAGCAGTCTTTCCACCTCTTCAAGGGTTATCTTCCCTTTTAACCTACCCTTGACATGTTTTAGTCCAAGTATCACTCTATCAACGGTAAAGGGGGCATCAGCCTCCACGAACACGAGACCCGGCATGTTGTCGAGAACCACAATGGAACGTATGGGCGTCCCCCTCCCCTCGACGCGCAGCTTCATCATTATGGACACGTTGTATTCCTGTCTTCCAGCTACATTGACGGCAAATATATTGCACTCCATCGTGGCTGTCCGATGCACATCTTTAAAATTTGATGGGGTCCCAACGACCTACCTGATTCCTCTTCTCAGGCTCATAACTATATATATAAATAGCCCCATGAGCACCAGGAAAATGGCCAGGAACACAACTATGTTGCGGGGATATCCCAGGGCGAGCACGGTCATGGGGCTATTTATCAGGGTGCCCACTATCTGGAACACGAAAGAGTATCCTCCCGCCGCTATGCTCAGCAGTAATGTGAGCTTAGCCGCAAGCCCGTACTCGCTCCTCGTCGGTCTCTTGGCCACTTGATATATCCAGCGTATGTTGGTAAAGAACTCGAGTACCCTGCCCAGCAGACCCATACACTGGCTTCACATGTACGCTTTTTAATTGTTTCACGACAACAACGCTGATATGAAGTCCCCCTTGTTAAAGGGGGTCAAATCGCCGTATCCCTGACCCGTGCCCATGTAGTATATGGGCTTCCTCAAGAGGTACAGGAACGTAAGTATTGAGCCGCCCTTGGGATACGCGTCCACCTTAGTCGCTATGAGCCCGTCTATGTGCACATACCTAGAATAGTGCTGCGCTATCTCCGCAGCCTCATTGCCCAGCAACGCATCTACGATGAGCACCGAGAAGTCCGGGGCCACAACCCGCTGTATCTTTTGCAGCTCGGCCATCAAGTTCTTGTCCGTGTGCATGCGGCCAGCCGTGTCTATCATCACTACATGCACGCCGCGCGAACGCGCGTGGTTGACCGCATCGTACGCCACCGCAGCGGGATCGGCGCCATAGGTATGGGCTATGACCCTTATGCCTAGCCTATTGGCATGCTCGGCCAACTGCTCTATTGCCCCTGCCCTGAACGTGTCCGCAGCTGCGAAAACGGTGGTTAGTCTGTACCTGTTTAGAAGCCTATACGCCAGTTTGGCCATCGTAGTCGTCTTGCCGTAACCGTTGGGGCCCAGAAACATGATGACCACGGGCCTCTTCTCTCGTGTCCTTGCAATTATTTGCTCGTCGAAATCGACGTCCGGCACGTCCCCAAGCAGGTCCAGTAGGGCTGCCCTGACAAGCTCCTTTATGGTCCGCTGCTTGTCCGAAAACCTGGGCGCCTTTGCGCCTACCAGCCTGCCCTTCAGCTTCTCAATGATGGCTTCGGCCACGTCAAAGGCCACGTCGGTCTCGACAAGGTCCATCAATAGGGGCTCCAGCAGTTCGTCGAGCTTGTCCGGCTTGAGCTCCTCGGTGGTTATGGCCCCCACAACGTTGTTAATCAGCTTCCCCATGACGTTTTTCAGGCTGCCGAACATCGTAGCCAAGGCCTTGCCTCCCCTTATTGGGTCCTCATCAGGGAGCCGAGGAACTGCCTTATCTGGCTCGCCCTCTCCACAAGCCTCGCTATATTTTCCTCCAGGTTTTTACGCGTCTCCTCAAGCTCCTTCACCCGGGCCTCCAACATTGTCCTGGCAAGGCCGCTGTCCACCTCAATGTAGTACCCGGCGCCTATAGCCACTATGAGGCTGCTATTCTCTTGGATGGTCCCCCTCACATATGTGCTGCCTCCTATATGTATGAGCGTCTCGCTGGGCGGGTTCTCGACAAGCTTGATAGAGCTTATGGCATCGTTCATGTCGTCGATGGCCGAGACAACCATGTCGAGTTGGCGCTGCATGGACAGCGCCAGCTGCTCCACCATTTCCAGCTCCTGGGCAAGCCGTTCGACGTCCTCCCTGCTGAGTTGGCGGCTCATTTGTATACTATTATCCTGTCCATTTTAGTATACTCTATTAGGTTCTCATCCCTGACCTGGGACTGTTCCACCTCCCTCACATCTGCGATCCTTATGTGGCTCCTCTTTATGTTGTAGGTGCTCCCAAGCCTGGAATAGACGTATTCCACCGCATCCGACGGTTTAACGGCCCTGACGTAAATCCTAAACGCGTTCCAAAAGTCGCCTATCTTAGCCCTTCCCTCGACAACGTAGAACTTGACCGTAGCCATGGCGTCTGCCCTAGAGACACATTATAAAAGTTATTGCTGGGCGCCGAGTACCTGCATGATCCTCATGATCTCTATACCGGTAGTCTCGTCGCCAACCAACGCGCCCCTATCATTAGCCACTATTCCCCCCTTCAGGAAGCTCCTGCCCCTGTTGACCGTGGCCACGTCCACCCTCGAATTCTTGAAGTACGCCTTCACTTTTTCCACGTCCTCATTGGCGGCCTCCGGAGATAGGAGCACGCCTCTGTTGTTGGCAACTGAGAGTGAGCCTACAAGGGGACTCCCACATAGGTAGTCAGAAACCACCTCGACGCCAAGCACATCGGAAATGACGTGGCGCCACTCCACCTCCATCAGCGGCGATACTAGGGCCGTGCGGTTATTGGTAAGCGTCAGGTTCGCTATGGCGGTATACCTTGTCTTGAGCACCCCCACGTTGAGGCCAGTCAGCTTAAGCGTCCTCACCTCCTCCTCGGCGACTATGCTAGGCACTAGGATCCCATTGTCGTTTACGACCATGAATAGTCCGAGGAGGGGAGAGCCCGCTAGGGCAACCCTGACGATGTCAGTTCCGAGGGACTCGCGTACCAGGTCCTCCACCTTTTCCGGCGCGTCAATAGGTATGAACGTGTATCTGTTGTTTGTAGTCATGTATACGCCGATGGTGGACGTGCCATAGAGTCTGGTCGGCGCTATGTTGAACATGGACGCTAATGCGCGGTGGGCTTTGGACTCCCCCTGTCCATAGGTAGTGCGCTAGTGGTGGATGGGCGGCCCATAGACGTACATGCCTCTCCATGTCGGCGCCGCTCCATGATTGTGGGGTCCCGAACCCTTATAAATCTATGCTTGGGCCCCCTACCCGCGCTGTTCGCCCTTCAGCCGCACGTGGACCGCGTCGTCCCTGCGCTCCACCTCTATGTGGACCCTCCGCGGAGGTTTTTCCATCCCCCTTGACCAGACGAACTCGTTCAATTCCTCTGACAACTTCACCCTGTCCACATCCACTTTCATGTGCCTTGCCACGAACCTCCTTATGAGACCTATGGCATATTTTGCGCGTTTGGTCCTGGAAACCTCGTATGCCCTCCTCAGATTAACCACGTACTCACGCGGCTCGCTCATAGCTTGAGCTTAGCCCTGCGCCAATACCTACGCGTTGGAGTTGTGAGGACGCGTCTCTTGGTCTTTGCTATCACCCACACCGGAGGTGACCTGTTGGATTTTAACGCCGCTGCCAGCCTCCTCTTACGTCCAAGCGCCTTGTACCTCGCCATGTGCTACAAAACTACATGGGTATTAAGTTATTACGCGTCACGAAGGGTCATGTGGGAACGTGGACGTGTTCAAAACCTTATCCTGTACTCTTTACGCGTCTGCCTATACACGCTCTCGAGTATCTGCTTTAATAGGTCCTCATCTATGGGAGGCCTTATACGGCCGCTCTGGACGAGCAGTATTAACTGCCCCTCCAACGCCTCAGCTAGCTCTGGCCTTACAACCCTTATGTTGTCAAGCCTCTCCAGCGCCTTCGCCGTAAGTATCTGCTTAATTGCGACCCTTTTCTGCGCCTTCTCCAACGCCCTCCGTTGTTCTTCCTCGTACTTCTGCCTAAGCTCCTCGGCTTTCCGCCTCCTTATCCTTTCCAATTCCTCCTCATTGTCGAATTCGACGCCCATCATCTAGACTTCGGAGAGTAATATTTCAATAATTCGGGCCTCTTTTCCGCAAGTTCCCTTGCAATCTGCGCTGCGATTTTGTCCATGAGCCTTCGCCCCTCGCTTGTCAACAGCCGTCCTTCCTTACTCCTCTTCACAAGACCCGCGTCCTCTAACTGGTGTAGGATGTTCCTAATGATGGCCCCGCCGGCCTTACGGAAACGTTCCCTCCTCATCCCGCTCCCCACCTTGGCCCTATAACCGTACATGGTCCTTAGGCGACTCAGCCCGATGGGCCCATTAAGGTACAGCTTCCTAAGTACAGAGGCGGCCCGTACATGCCACCAGTCCTCCCGCATAGGCGGCCTCTCCTTATTGGCGCCGGTCTTTACAAAGGGCGCCCACTCGGGCGGCCTTACCTGCGGCACGTTCTCCCGTAGATATGCGGCCAGTCTCTCTATCAGGAGGTCCGCCGGCACTTCCTTCACCGACACCATATTGGCAAGTTGCCACATTTAGCTTTAAAAATGATTCTGTCAACGTCGGTCGCCTTAGGGCGGCCCAGCGTTTGGACAGCGCCGGTGTGCGACATGCCAAGTCCCTGGGATCGTGCAGGACCGCCGTATGGACGCGGGTGTAGGCGGTGCCGCCCATAGGGCTGCCTCCAGACACGTATTGGATCCTATGGGGATTTGCATGGCCTTGAGTCGTATCGTCCCGCTCTGGGCCTAGGCGTCGGGCCCCCAACGGTACTGCTTAGACGTAGCGCGTTTGGGCTTGCAGTCGACCGCTCCGATTTAGCAAAGATATAAACTGGTGTCCGACCCTAGCGACATGAAGTTCTGCCCAAACGATAGGGCGTTGCTAGTCCCCACGAGAAAGGGCCAGTCAACTGTGCTGAGGTGTCCTAAATGTGGCTATGAGGAGGAGGCTGGTGGAGCAGTTAGAGACGCGTATACCCATAGGAGCTCCGTGACCAGGAAGAGCGATATAATAGTCTCACAGGGCAGGTCCGACGCGCCGACCGTTAAAGCGCGCTGTTCACGCTGCGGCAACGAGGAGGCATACGTCTGGATGCAGCAGACGAGGGCCGCGGACGAGCCCCCAACACGTTTTTATAGGTGTACCAAATGTGGTTATACCTGGAGGGAGTACGAGTGAGCCCCGTATGTTTTCGGCCGCGTCGGTCTAACCGACATATATTGATTATATATGGTAAAGACATATAACTTCCATCAATGGATATCTACATGGATGACCGTAGCAAAGTGATTTCGCTTCTAAAGGAAAGGGGGTATAGGGTTACGCCCCAGCGACTTGAGATAATAGGATTGATACTGGAAAAGCTGGACAAGAAGCAGCACCCCACGTTCAACGAAATATTCAACTCTGTCAGGTCGCACACGCCCACAATAAGCGTTTCCACGGTGTACAATACGCTTAAGCTGCTCGAGGAGATAGGGCTGGTCGTCTCGTTTGAGTATAAGGGGGAGACGTTTTACGATAAGGTTGAGAAGCATATAAATATAGTGTGCCTTGATAGGGGCCATGTCGCTGATGCGGACCCGCGCATATCGGAAAAGGTCATAAAAGCGCTAATGGAGGAGGGCATAGAACCGTTAAATATAGTCGTGTACACCAAGTGCACGCGCCAAGTGCTGAGTTCAAACCTGCCTGACAGGTGATTGGGCCGTTGCTCGCTTAGGCTGTAAACGCCAGGCGCTTGCACCGATCAATAATTTAAACTTGGCATGAAGCTACATTACGGTGATTGTAAGGTTTCCGGCCCGATCGCAATGACGAGGACGGCCAATACTGATCTCGACCTTGAAATGCGTGGCCGGTGGACACATGCCCCATGCACGTGTCGGGCCATGGTCAGGGGATGCGCCCAAGAAACGACGCGAGGTTCTCCCACAAGGCTTCGACCACCCTATCTTCTGGGATCCCCCGCTCCCTGGAGATTGCGGAAACGGCATGTCTTATGCGGCACGGGCTGGCGATGTAGGGCGCGTCGCTCTCCACGAGCACCCTATCCAGCGGCGCCAGACGCATCAGCCTGGTCCTGACCGGGTTGTGTACCGGTGGGAAGGAGAAGAAGTGGCCCATCCTTATGAGTTCCCTGGCCACGTCGAGCGGTCCGCTGTACGCGTGTATAGCTGCGACCACCCTATACTCCTTTAAGGCCCTTAACACGGCCTTTTCCGCATGGCGCGAATGTACCACGACAGGCTTGTTGTACGCCTCGCCTATCTGTAGCCACGCCCTGAAAATGGCCATCTGGACGGTTCTCAGTTCCTGGCTGCGCGCGACCGCGAAGTCGAGACCAACCTCGCCTATACCTGCCACATGCTTTACATGGCGGGCCTGCCTCTCGAGGTCGGCAACGTCTAACACGCGCGGATGGGTTCCAGCGAACGGGACCACGCCTCCATGGGCCCCCGCCATGGAAAGGACGGTTCTCAGGTCCCCCTCATGTTCGGAAACGCTGATGGCGACGCTCACACGGCACCTGTCCAGCACGTCTACGCCTCCGATTCGAGCCAGGTGCACATGCGCGTCTGGGTACCACGCCTCCTCCGATGGGTCTGCCCTAGGTTCGTCGCGGGGATCCTCGACGTGTCGGCGCATGGCCGGTTAAACCAGCTCGGTCGTCTCAAGGGCCTGCTCAGCGGCCTTCCGAGAGACCCCCTCCCCAAGTATGGTGTACCTGTCAGGTCTCAGCCTGTGGGCATTGATTATGGCGTCTATTGCCAAGTCCCTGTCCACGCCTATTTCCCGGAACGTCCGGGGGAGTCCGGCAAGCTCCACCATCCTAAGTATGCGTCTCCACCTCATTCCATGGAAGTAAGCCACGAGCACCGTACTTAACGCCACGAGCTCCCCGTGAAGCGCTTTTTTCCCGTCTATATGTAGCTCTATGAAGTGGGTGATTAGGTGTTCCGAGCCGCTGCACGGCCGCGACGTTCCCGCAATGGACATGGCGACGCCGCAGCTGATCAGGGCCTTAACGAGAACTCTGACCCTCCCCTCATCGCCCGGCTGATGAAGCGAGCGTATGTGCCTACTCACTATCTCGAAGCTCGAGTTTGCGAGTTTGGCCGCGTACTCGCTAAAGGGCTCCCCCTTAAGCCTATACGCCAGTTGCCAGTCCTTCACGGACACGGCCTTGGCCAAAACGTCGCCGATACCTGCACGGAGCAGTCTTGGCGGGGCGGAGCTTATCACGCTTGTGTCCGCTATTATGGCTATGGGCGCAGTGGATATCTTGTCCATTCCCAGGCTTGCCTGGAGCGTGTAGGCCACGTAGGGCGACGCTATGCCGTCGTGGCTGGCTGAGGTGGGCACCACTATTAGGGGCTTATTGAGGAGATGTGCGAAGACCTTACCGTAGTCTATCACGCGGCCCCCACCAACGGCAATAATCACGGAGGTGCCCGTCAGCTCCCTGGCTATGTCCTCCACGTCGTCCTTGGCAAGCTCCCCAACCCTTATACATACGGTGTCCCCGCGGTCCAACGAGGAGACCACCCTATCCGCTATGCTTGATGTCTCGCCCTTTCCAGACAGGACGCCCACGTTTGTTCCAGTATACCCCAACTTCTCAAGGACCAAGCCCACCCTCTCCACGGCGTTGGGGCCGAACACTATGTACCGCGATACTTCAAATATTTCAAGCCCCTTCATGACAAGAAGGGGGCCCACCCCCCTTGCCCATCTGTGCAGCCACGTGGGACACGCTACCTGCCCTTTGCGCCCTTGAAAAGCTCCACTATGCGTCTGGCGGCCATTTCGGCATGTTCAAAGGGACGTGTCTCGGGCACACCCCTTAGATTCACAATGTGGACGGTGCATTCCCCCGCGTTGGCGGCTGCGAACGCGTAGTACCTGTTGGCCATCTGGTGCATCTCGACCTCCTCGCCGCTTTCCAGGTCCCTGGACCTTTCCCTGTCCTTGCTCCTCCGCTCCATTATCTTTTCCACGTCGAATTCCAGGAGCAGTATTATGTCGGGCCTCAGCCTTGCCATTATCCTGTCGGGGAGACCTGGATAGTAGCCGCCGCGCATCTTTATGCTTGCGTGGGTATCAACGATTATGTCGCCTTCCATTGCGGCGATCTTGTCGGCGGCCATCTCCTGTATCTTCCTATACTCCTCGACGCTTAGCACCTTGCGCATCTCGTCCCGGTTATGTATACCGTAGTGCTCCCTGGCCAGCTCAAGCATCACGTCGCCATAGTTCACTATGGATATTTCCGGCATCATCTCCTTCACGTATTTCAATATGGTGGTCTTGCCGCTTCCAGGAACAGCGACAACAATCATCTTCATTGACGGTGATGTTGATGAAGAATTATAAGATTTACCTAGCGTCTCAGTGCGGCCAACAGCTCGGCGTACGCATCTAGGGGGTTACTGGCCCTCGTTACGTATCTGCCCACTATGACTATGTCCAGGTCCGACAGTAGCGGGGCAACCCTGGCGTCCACGCCCCCAGCGACAGCTATCTTGGGGCCCAAGCCAGCCGCCTTCCTGGCCTCCTCAACGAGTACCTCTAGGCCGGTGCCCCTACGGGTTTGGACATCTATGCCCAGATGGAATATGACTATGTCAGGCACCACGTGGTCCACTATCAGTTTGATCCTCTCAAGGGGCCTGTCGACGCCTATGGTGTCTACCGCGCCCATCATGCCCCGACGCCGCGCCTCCTCTACGAACTCCACAATTGTGGCCACATCTGCTACGGCCAACACGGTGGCCACGTCAGCCCCGGCCTCAGCAGCCAGAGCGGCCTCCAAGGCTCCCGTGTCCATAGTCTTGGTGTCAGCCGAAATGGGGGAGCGGCCGCACACGCTCTTGACTATCTTAACGCTCCTCATACCCTCGGCCTTTATGAGCGGCGTCCCAACCTCAAGTATGGGCGGCCTTGGCGCAGAGCAAAGGGCGGAAACCACGGGGAGCGCGTCCTCGATCCTAGTGAAATCCAGCGCTACCTGTACATCTACCATGACTTTATTACGACCTTTACTGGCACGCCGTTCCTGAACTCTACGCTTATCGGCACATCCTCCAGATTGGCCTCCCTTAAAATTGACGTTATGAGCTCTCTGGCCTTCCTCAGCACTGCAAGCCTATCGCTCATGATGGGAAGTGTCTCCGACACGAGCCTATACTCGTCTATTGGCCTGGGATCTATATAGAGCTTAAGGCCAGTTATCTCTATCTCGGTTTCGGCGGCCTGTTGTTCGGACCCGCCAGTTAGCTTCCTGATGACCTCGCTTATCTTCTTAAAGCGTTCTATGCGCATCTCGAGTTCGGATCTGCGCCTCTCCAGCTCTTTTATAGATGTTTCGAGTCTCTGTATCTGCGAGTCTACATCGGTTAGAAAATCCCCAACATTCCTGTAGGTCCTCAGCTCCACGCTTAAATCCATGGAGTGTGTTCTGGCCCAATTTATAAATGTAATACTCACTTAGTCCAGGTCCTGTGCCTCGAGAAGGGCCCCCAGCCGGGCCTCTTCCAGAAGAACCACTTGATCTCCCTGATGGGGCTCCTCGTCACGTATATGTCCTTCACGAGCTTGGTGAGGAAGGGCTGTATGGTCCTCATCGCCACATGACGCGCGCAGTCCACGGCGCTTCTATATCTCCTCCTCCTAATCACGTACCACCTCCCCATGTGGGCGTAGGGTCCCACGACGTCGGTCAGGGCAAGATACTTCTCCACGAACCTATCTGAGGCCTCCGAGTACACTGGGGGTCCTTCGTGCAGTTGGTACTCGGGCATAACGTCGTTTTCCAGCGTGAAGGCGAGGTATATGACTGTGGACTCATCGGTCCAAGCCGCATGGTGATAAACCTTGAACTCGCATTCCTCTAACTTCCTTGCAATTATATTTGCGGCCCTCTTTATGGCGCCCCAGACCACGTCGGGCGACTCGCCCTGGGGGTACCTCATCTCCACAACCAGCGTGGGCACGTCGAAGTACGGCGTGCCCGCCTCGTCTGTGGGCTTGAAGTATTCTATGGCTGGGTCCCGCAGGAAGTTCCTGGCAGCAAATATGAATATCCCCAGCGACTGCTCCGACACGGCCGACGCGGCGTTCCTGCCAGGGTCCACGGGGTCAACCACCACTAGGGGGGCCCTAAAGCGTCCCCTCAGCTCCTCCGGGGGATAGGCCCCCTCTATGTCCACGTAGACGCCGTAGGGCCTCCACTCGCGTGAGACCCTGCTCAGCAGACCGGTGAACGTGCCGTGGCTAATAATGAGGAGTTCCGCCAAGTACCCTGAAAACCCCTCCACCTTTATCTCGGCCCCATAGACCCCAATACCCTTCAGGAATGCCTTGAGCACCCTGACGTCGGCCTTCTGGTCATCGTTGAGCCGCGATGCCACGTATCTGGTGTGCAGGGGCGACCTATCCGCGGCGGTTATAGGTCTCTCCCCCCACTCCACTCTATAGCAGGGTACAACGTCCACCTCGAAGCCTCCATGGAGTAGCGTCACGTATGGATGGTCCGCGTACTTCATGGCCCACTCAATCCCGTTTTCCGCTGCTACGTCGATCACCATGTCCACGACGTCGCGTTCGACGAAACGGCGTGGGTATCCCCTGGGCACAACCACGAAGATGTCTATGTCCCTTTGACCGGGTAGCCACGTGCCTTTGGCGACGCTTCCTCCCACCTCCACCGCCACGTCTCGCGCGCCCCTAGCCTCCAGCCCCCTCTGAACGAGCTCCCGTACGTATGTTGCCTCGTCATAGACCAGCCTGGCCTCTTCCTCGCTTGGCGAAAAGAGCCTGCGGAGCTCCTCTATCATTCAAGTCCCACGACCAAGAGATCCTCGTATATTGGGCCTCGGGGAGTCAACGTGCTCCTCTTCAGCTTGACCGAGTCGATGGGCTGGACCCCCAACTCGATGCTGGCCATCTGCCGCAACACGTCAACCAGTCTGTCCCTGCCCCCCGGCCCCTTCACCCTCCCAATTGTGAGATGGGGGGAAAATTCCCTCTCCTCTCTGTGGGTGGCATACCTGCTCACGGCCCTCTCCACCATGTCCCTCAGCTCCCTTAACTGTTCTGCCCCCTCGCTTATTCCGACCCATAGGACGCGGGGCGAGGACGTGCTGGGAAATGCGCCAAGCCCGGACAGTCTGACCCTGAACCTTTGATATTTAATCTCGGAAAGGGCCCTTTTGGCTAGCTCGAGGTTCCTGGGGGGCACCTCGCCCATGAACCTCAGGGTAATATGAAGATTGTTCGGCTCCACGAACTTAACGTCTGCGCCGACCGCAGCAAGCGCCCTCTGTATGTTCACTATTTTGTCCACTATACCCCCCTCGTCTATATCCACGGCTACGAACGCCCTTATGCTACTCATTGTATGTGTAGAGCCACTTGGAGAACATTACGCAACGGGCGGGGTCTATCTTGGCGTAGCCGCACTCGGAGATGTGCATGCAGTACGTGCACGGTATGGATAAGAGGAGCTTGAGCATGGGCGACTTAACGGACGGCAGGGCTATGGCCCTATCGCTTTCCTCCCGTTCCCGCATCCTCTGGAGGAGCTCGTAGGCCCTGTTAGTGAGTTTAATTACGTAGACGCCCCTCTTCTCGCCTCCCTGCTTTTCCCTGACTATGAGCCCCCTCCTTTCCAACTTGGAAAGGACTGGAAGACCTGACTTGCTGTCCATGCCTATGAACTTCCACAGGTTACGCTGTTGGTACGAGCCGCCGAGTCTCTCCAGGCCCAGAAGTATTTGGAGTTCCAGCTCTGTCAAGGGTTCCTCCTCGGACACTTGTAAAGACCCACAACGAGTTATAATGCTTTTCGCATTTAGCCTTGGTCCCCCGCAACAGCCTACAGCCCGGCCCCCTTTCCGTGTACGGGGCCTACTTGCCTTGGGGTCCCTCGCCCAGTTCCACGCAGGTGAAGTCGCCGCGTCCCTCAAAAGGCCCAATCAGGCCCCCCACTACGTTCACCGCGACTGTCCTGAGGAGCGAAAGGCCAAGTGAACGGCCCATGGACGCCACCTCCTCCACTGTGAGGAACCTCGCCCTGGAATAGTACTGGTGCCCCCTACGCCCCAGCTCTGCGTACTTCGCTCCCAGCTGGCTGTCCCTCGGAACGATGCACGCCACCACCCTTCTCCCCACACGGCTGGCCTCGGCCATGAGGGCTCTCACATCGTCGACGAAGCACATGGTGACAACTATCAGGGAGCAGTCAAGCGACCGGTCTCTGACGGGCATGTGTTCCCCAACCCCCACTACCACGTCCAAGCCCCTTCCCTTGGCCAGATACGCCATGCCGATTGCCGGCTCAAGAGCGAAAAATATTCCGAGGTCCCTTGCAAAGCGCCCTGTGCCGGCCCCCACGTCAATGCTTCTGCCGCCGCATCCAATAGACCTCAAAAGCTCCAATTCGAGAAGGTACACGTCTCTATGCTCGTCGTACCACGAATCGTATGCCTCGGCCCTCTCACTGAAAAAGTTTATTGTTGACGCCACGTGCTCTATGAAGTCCCTTATTATATTATCCTGCAAAGCGGGTGCACGCCGCCCGTGATTATGCCGACTACGTTGTCGACCATAAGCGCACCGCAAAGCATATATTAGCCCCATCAGCTCATTGTCCAGCCCCGGTAGTATAGCCCGGACCAGTATGCGGGCCTGTCGACACCGCCCCGCCGTCCCAATCCCTCTAAAATAGAAAACCTTAATAATACATGCGTGTCACCATACTTGGCGGGGCGATGGCGGAAAGCCCGTGACCCGGGTTCAAATCCCGGCCGGGGCGCCAATCAACCTGGCAACCGTTAGTGCGGTATATCTGAGATATGGGGCGTGTCCCTAAGGGCCTTGTACGGTTTTTCCGTCTGTTGTCCTTGTTTGCGTTGGGCCTGAGGCTGGTCGGCCGTCGCCCAACCCCGTTAAGCTAGCGTCCACGTTGGGCTTGTCGGCTCCCCGCGGGGCCTGTCGAGGGGACATGTACGCGTGGGCCCGCCGAGTGGGCTTGTTGGGTCGGCGTACCTTGCCAGAGGCGTGGGCCTGTCGCGAGCCGGGTTATGGGTTTGGGCGCGGTAAATCCCTAGCGTTGGTCTCTCGGCACGTAGATCGGCGCGGTCCGTGTGAGTTTCCTCACGTGGCGGTGTATTATGGATATCAGTGAAATTAG
This sequence comes from Thermoproteales archaeon, assembly GCA_027002815.1. Taxonomy (GTDB): domain Archaea; phylum Thermoproteota; class Thermoprotei; order Thermoproteales; family Thermoproteaceae; genus WANN01. The sequence continues at coordinate 16,659 of JALWZH010000055.1, forward strand.
CCTCAGTCTACGTTTGAGGGATAGGAAGAGGGCCAGGTGGAGGCCCGGCTTTTTCCTCGGCGTCTGTGGTAGTGCCAGTCTCAGCGCTTCTGCCCTCCACCCAGATGCGACGTATATCCACCGGGTCCCCCCGCCGATATACTCGTCGAGGCCAGTCCCATAGACCTGCTTGCCCTTGGCCCCCGCCTCCTCGGCCGCTCGGCGGACCTCATCGAGAGCACCAAACCTGAACACGTCCGTGGGACATACCTCTACGCATGCGGGCTCCAGGCCGGCCTGTATCCTGTCGACGCAGAAGGTGCACTTGGCGTATGTCCCATCGCCAGCCCTCTGCGGTACGTCGTACGGACATGCGGCTGCGCAGTTGCCGAAGCCCAAGCAGTCGCCCTGCCTAATCACCACGGCGCCCTCATCGCTTACCTCGATGGCGGCCACAGGGCAGGCCGGCACACATGGGGGGTCGATGCAGTGCATGCACTGTACTGGGATGGGCGCGGGGCGGCCCACATCGACGAACTTTACGACTTTCCAGTCGTCGGCCGTGAGCCTCACGGCCAAGGCATCGCTGAAGTTCGTCTCCCTGGCCGGCCTGCCGTTCCATTCCTTGCAGGCCACTTGGCACGCCCTGCACCCAATGCACCTGTCCAGGTCCACGAGTACCCCGTATCCGCCCGTCACGGGCTCGGTGCCCGTTATCCTCATGTTGCCCGCCTGACCTTGCCGAGCCAGGCCTTTGACTCCTGTATCGACGTGATGGGGTCCACAAGGTCGGGGCTGAGGAGGTTGGCCTGAGGCCCCGTGACGGCTCCGGCGAACCCGAAGGACCAGACGAGGCTCACAACGGGCAGTTCCCTTTCCCCAACGGGCACATTTCGGTCTATCCGCGACACATAGGCCCTCATTTTTATTGTTCCGCGTGCGGTTTCTATTATTATGTGGTCCCCGCTTTTTATGCCTAGTTTCTGGGCTAGCGGTTCGGGGACCTGGGCGTAGGGCTCGGGCACCAGCTCGGCCAGGTAAGGCACGTTGCGCGTCATGGCACCACTATGAAAATGCTCAGTAAGCCTATGACTAGTGACAACAACAAGCTCGCCGGGCACGCCTTCGAGGTCGCTTTCCGAGAGCCACGCCCTATCGGCCACATCCCTGGCCAGGACGTCAACGTTGTACTTGTTCAGCCATGCGAGGCTCGGGTACTCTAGCGCCAGCTCCACGTCGGGAGCCTCGGCCGGCTCCCCGTGTATTGGCCACTGGAAGTTGTACCCGACGTACCATCCCCCATCCTCCTCGAGCACCCTCAGCACAGCGACCCTCAGGGAGCTGGAACCCATGTAGTACTCCCTAAGCCTGCGCCTCATGGACTCGTAGCGGGGCCTGAAGGACCTCCAGTCGCCTCCAGGCAGGAAAGGCCTCTTGACATGGGCGGGGAACCCCGTGGCCTCCCAGTCCCAGTACACAGTGTCGTTCGCCCACAGGTATTTCATGCCTGTCCTCGCGGCGTATTCCTCGTAGGTCATAGTCTTGACTTGGCCGTCCTCCTCCACTACGAAGCGGCCCAAAAACACGGGCCTACCCTCCCTAACAAGCCTAACCAGATCAACACCACCAAACAAATCAGCAACGCCACTAAGCCTACGCTTGAACACGCGGGGCACGAAGAAGCCGTGGCCCGGGAGGAAGGCTGGCCTATACTCGCCAGTAAACTCGTCCAGTACCTCACCGGTCTCGCCTGTGGCCACATACATGTCGCCGTTTGCATGTACCTGGGCCCGGCGCCCGGCCTGCACTTCCAGTGCGTCCCTACTGTACATTACCCTCACGTTCATGGGCCAGGACCAGCCCCAGTCCTTGTATATGCCAAAGGCCCTCGAAAACTCGCCGTCCACTTCTCCCTCGCCCCTTAGCCTAGCGGACCTCCTCATTGCTGTGTATTCGTCTCTTATGGGGTTCCATATGCCTTGGTATATGAGCATGGCGAAGTTTATTTCTCTGTGTATTAGGCGCGGGTTGGCTTCGGCCTCGTATGTTCCGACGGGCGTTGCTGCCCCTGTGCCGCCCCGGTAGTCCCACGTCGCCTCGCGTGTCAGGGGCCTATCATACACATGTACCAGACGTCCACCCCTACGAAACACCACACGCTCAAAATCCGCGCCAACCAGCCGACTGGGCAACAAGACAGCACCGGCCCCAACCAAATACTCAAACAACTTGACGATGATCCAATAGTCCGGCCTCGAGTCGCCCCGTGGATTCACCGCTCTGAAGCTCCATTGGACGACCCTATTGCCGTTGGTCCTCGATCCATCCTTCTCGGCGAAGGAGGCCGCTGGGAGTAGCACGTCCGCGAACCAAGCGGTCTCGGTCTCGAATATGTCCGAAACGACGAGTAGGTCGAGGCTTGCCAGGGCGGCCATGGCGAGCCTTGTATTAGGATTGGTTACGGCCGGGTTCTCGGCGAATATGAAGGCGGCCTTGATGCGGCCCTCCAGGGCCTCCCTCATGAAGGACACCTCGGAGTTGCCTATGCCCAGCGGAAAATCGCAGACCACCCTGCCGTTCTCGGGATCGTCCTCTGGCATTGTCCCACAGAAGAGTCCCCACGTCAGTTCCAGCCTCCTCCACCCGTAGAAGGAATAGGCCTGGAGGGCCTTGTTGATGTCGGCCCTGCCGCGCTCCGGGCGCTCTATTAGGCTGAAGGGGGGCCTGTCCCTTGCCCATGTGGGGACCTCCCAGTTCCATGCGTCTGGCATGCCCTGCAGCTTCCAGTCCTGGTAAACCCTGACTGTAAGAGGGGACATGGGGTTCGAGTAGTAGCCGGGGAGCCCGCCCATACCGTTGCCCTGCACGTCCGTGGCTCCCTGCACGTTGCTGTGGCCTCTGAATGGGTGTGTCCCGCCGCCGATGTACCCCACGTTGCCCAGCAGGAGCTGGACTATGGCGGCGGCGCGGATTATGCTGAGCGTGGAGTCCGTATGCTGTGTGAAGCCCATGGCCCACTGTATGACGCCGTGCCTCCTATGCCCAGACACCACGCCACTGTTCTCCACGTAGAGCTCGGCCACCCTCCTCAGCGTTTCCGGTGGGACCCCGGAAATGCGGGACACCCTACCGAGGTCGTACTCCCTAAGAAGGTCGAGTAGATCGTCAAGGTCTTCGTCGCCGATGTTCCACCTGTCCCTGAGCCTCCTGAACTCCTCGAGCCGGCTTACAGGGGGATCCCTCTCGAGGAATGCGTAGTGGAGTATGTAAAGGAGTATAGCAGCGTCCGTCCCAGGCCTGTGCTGGACCCACATGTCCGCAAGAGCAGCCGTTCTGGACATCCTTGGGTCGAACGACACGAAGACTGTGCCCCTGTCCTCCTTCCCCCTGATAAAGTGCCGGAAGGACAGGGGATGTGCCTCGGCTGGGTTTGAGAAGAATAGGACTACGTCTGCGTGGGCCACGTCCTCAATGCTCGCGGTCTCGGCGCCGAAACCGTAGGTCAGGGCCAGCGCAGTCACAGTAGACGAATGACACTTACGGTACTGGGAGTCCAAGTTCGTCGTGCCTAGGTAAACCGCAAGCTTGGCAACCAGGTACGCCTCCTCATTGGTCAACGCCGACGATCCTATTATTTGTATGGGTGTTTCTGCCCCCTTGTAGTATGTGCCGTCTGGTTGGTTTGGCGCTCCGGCGGCTTCGCGGTGTTGGTTGAGTATTTGTGCGGTTTTTTGGGCTATGTGGCGTAGCGCCTCGTCCCACGTGGCTGGGCGCCATTGGGGCGGGTATTTCTTGGCTATTGCCACCAGTTCGTCCCACGTACGGGCCGCAAGTATTTCCTCGGGCGGGGGCTTAGGCCCAGTCCTCACCAACGGGTACAAGACACGCCTCCCATTCTCCACAAGCTGAAAAGCCGCCTGACCCTTAGGGCACAGAGCACCCCAATTGATATACGACTCAGGGGAGCCGGCGGCCCACACCACCGCGCCGTCCCTGACAAATAGGTCCACGGAGCAGCCGACGGAACAGTACGGGCATATTGTTGGGACCCGTAACGCTCCCTCCAGGACCTTACCGCCCAGCTCTCCCAGCCTCCATCGCCCCTTGAAAAACCTCATGTGCTAGGATCGCATACTTATGCCGGCTGAGTTCTTGCCGCGTTTAACGGACGAGCAACTATAGTCCTCTGATTCCAGGTAAAGCGCGCCGAGGGCATGCGCATATTCCTGCATCAGCGCCGTCTGAGCCTCGAAATGGGCCTTCATGTCCCTTGGCGAGGCCGCGCCGTCCACTAATTATCTTCCTTAGGAATACTTAAACGTTGTTCCGCGAACCGTCGCGATCTGGGCGCGTTGCGATTTTGCTGGGCATCAATGCGGGGCTAGTGTATCACGCCGATCTGCGCAAGCCACTTGACCAGCCTCTCA
>JALWZH010000056.1 GCA_027002815.1 Thermoproteales archaeon
AAGATTGCCCCCCTCCTCTTCGGGATATGAGCAGAGGGCGAAAATCGATATATTTGCGTCACGACTCACAATAGGATATGATAGGGTTCACGCTCACCGCGTGTCCAGGCAAGCTGGTCGGCGAATACAACAGCGAGGGGGCACGCATACAGATATTCGAGGAGGGGGGCACGCACTGCTACTCGGTGCAGTTCAGTTTCCCCTTCAACGAGAGGATCGGGGAGTACACGTTCAAGGTCATCGAGTACCTCGCCACGCACCAGTTCGTGAGGCCCAACGTGACCAGGGAGGAGATGGCCAAACTTATAGAGCACGCCATGGGCGAGGTAGAGGTGCCGCGCAACTTGAGGGCCGCGGTCAAGTACTACGCCCAGCTCGAGGCGTCGGAGTACTCCCTCCTCACTCCGCTCCTATACGACACCATGCTCGAGAACATAAACATAAACGGCGTGGACACGCCCATATACGTGGACCACAGGAAGTACGGGTACAACATTAGGACCAACGTTGTCCCCACGTCCCGCGACGCGGTGCTCCGCATAATTGGGAGGGTCTACGCGGTCACTGGGCGGCCCCTCAACGAGCAGTACCCGATACAGGACACGTTCATACTGCTGAGCAACGGGGCGCTGCTTCGCTTTGCCACTGCTGCGTCGTCCCGCGTGGCCAGGAACGCGCCGTACGTCTCCATACGCATACAGCCCCCTAAGCCCGTGACGCCCACCGAGATGATAACGAGCAGGACCATCAGCCCCCTGGCGCTGGCATATCTATGGCAGATGGTCGAGGCGCATAGGTCCATAGCCATAATTGGGGCCACTGGCAGCGGCAAGACCACGCTGCTGAACACCCTCCTGCTCCTCATACCCTATAAGCGCCTGGGAATAGCTGAGGAGACGCCCGAGATAAGGCTTCCCCCATCCTTCGAGAACGTGATACAGCTGTACACGTCGCCCATGTACGAGTACATGAGGGAGATGCGGGGATCGGAGACCGCTATATACCTCATAGACCTGGTCAAGTACCTTCTCAGGGCCAGGCCCGACATAGTGGTTATCGGGGAGTCGAGGGGGAGGGAGATACACGAGCTGATACAGGGCATATTAACTGGGCATGGAGGCGCAACGACCTTCCACGCGGAGTCCCCAAGGGAGATGTTCCTGAGGCTCACGGGCGAGGCCATAGGCGTATCGCCGGAACAGCTATCTGCATTCAACATAATCGCCACAATCAAGAGGCTCGAACACGGGAGGAGGGTTATCGACATATCCGAGTTCGTGTGGCTCGAGATGTTCCCCGAAGTTAGGCCGGACGAGGAGGTGGACATTAGGGGCGAGAGGTACGGCCTCGTAAGGGTGGCCTGGTGGGACCCAAAGAGGGACGAGGTTGTGGTCGACCTAGGCAAGTCGCTGTGGGTCAAGCGGTATGGGTCCGTGGAGGACATACGCGTACGCGCAGAGTACCTGCACGACCTGACTAGGCTCAGCGTTTTCGACGCGGACGAGTACGTGAGCGCCGTCAAGAGGTTCAAGAGCGGCCTGGTGGAGGTGTTCGTATGATAGATTATGGTCCCCCCCACGAACTCGAGGTGAAGGCGCTCAGGGAAATAGAGAAGCTTGAGGAGCTCGCAAGGATGCACGACAACGTGAGGAGATACGCCGCAAAGAAGGTGGCGCTCCTCAAGCGGTGCGTCGAGAGGCTCGGCGAGTACAGGGACTATGCCGAGGTCCAGCTAGTGGCAACCGAGGACTGCTACATAATACCGCTTTGATGGACCCCTACGCGCTGCTGGTGGCCGCCTTCTCGTTCGCCTCGCTGCTAATTTGGGACAGGCAGATATACCTCCTATACGTGGGCCTCGTGTCCTTCCTGGCAATCCTCCTATACATCATAGCCCAGTCCCCGGCAACGTTCCTGGGAATGGTCCCCCTGTCGCTGGGCGCCTTGAAATACGCCCGCGTAGCGAGGCGTAGGGGCCGGAGGAGGGGAATCGAGGGGGCTCCCCCCGCAAGGTGGAGGCGCTTCACCATAGTGGACGTGCCCAGGGATATAGTGGACGTGGTGCCGCGCGGCTCGGTTCGCAGGGTCCACAAGTCGCTCATAGACCTTCTCGGCGTGGTGGAGAGGGCGGAGGAAAAGGGGTACAGCGTGGAGGTCCCAAAATGGCTTGCGGAGCTGAAGTCCTACATGTCGCTGGTGGGGCCTTACTTCGTGGCGACCGCCGACACGGTGGTCTCGCCCGAAATGGTCCACGAACTGGGGTGAGGCGCGGCAGGCGAAAGATAGGTATTATAAAGGTGCCGCCGGACACGAGACATGATAATACACACGGCGCGCCTAAGGCTCCTCGAGAGCCTGTACTCCACGGTCCCGGAAAGGCCCCCCGTCGAGCCGGTCCGCATACGGGCAGGCAAGGCCCTCTTCGTCTGGCCCATACACCTCCCTAGGCTTCCCCTGGACCTACTGTCACAGTTCCCAAACTCGTACATAATAGTCAGGAGGGGTCTCCTCATAGTGGTTCCATGAGGAGGGTCAGAGTAAGGGAACTTCAGGGAGTCATAAGGGACGAAGTCTATACGGTCCTAGTACAGGTGCTTGGCGACGATACGGAAGTCCTGTTCGAGAGAAGGGGGCAGAGGTACCTCATAGTGCTATGATCGTGATAAACAGCGGCAACATAGACACCTTCATAAACGAGCTACTTGTCCGCATGCCGCTCATTGAGGGTGCCGCAATGGTCCTAGGCCAGAGGAGGATGGGCAGCTATATCGTGGCGCTTGGGACCATGGGCCACCTACATGCCGCCTTTTCCAGCGTGCTGGAACTGCTCATAGAGGCTAAGAGGCTGGCGAGGGACCTGGCGCTTCAGAACTACAGCGTGGTCATCACGCATCTGGGCAACGCCATTGTTACCCCGGAAGAGCTTCCGGAGGTCGTGCCCATATTGCCGCCGCACGTGGAGGTGGAGCACATGGGCATGCCGTACACCACGGTGAGCCTCTTCGGGTGCAACGCGCCGGAAAGGGGACTCGTGAAGATGTGTATTGGAGACGTAGAGATAGGGTATGCTCTACCTTAGGCTCTCGAAGCTCGAGGAGATACTGGTCTCGCTGCGCGACGCAGCCGAGGAGTACAGGAGACAGAGGGTATTCCTCTCGGAGCTGGACGAGAGGTGGAGGAGATTCGTGGAACTGGCCAGGCGCTTCAACGTGGAGCTCAAGCTCGTCAAGGTGCCCGAAATGTCGTTCTACCTTGGCGAGGAGCTGCCTGACAACGCAGACCTCGTGAGGAAGCTCAACGCGATGATAGCTGCCGTCAGGAGGATAAGGGAGGTGTACGGGGACCTACCCGTGATAGTACAGCTAGACGTAAACCTAGGCAGGGTTATGGTGAAGGTATAGCCTATTCAAATTCCCCTATTTCCTCGGCCGCCCTACGCCTCCGCCTAACCACGAGGAGCGTCGCCGCGATGGCGGCCGCAAGGCCCCCAACGACCAGTAGGGGCACCACGTCCAGTTCCCACACCGCCTCGTACGTGGTCGGCGCAGCTGGCGGCGCTGTCAGGGGGACTCCCCCCACTGCGCCCTCGACGCGCCACCCCACGAACCTGTACGCTATGGGGGGAAACGGGTCGAACACGTAGCTGGGCGTCACTGTTGCTGCTATGTCCTGGCCCTTATCGAACCATCCCTCTCTGGGCGTCGGCATGCCGTAGCGGGAAACGAACCTGGTGAAGTACTGGGTCTTGGTCCTGTACCTGACCTCAAGCGGCCCCTCCACCGTTATCGTGATGGTGGGGGACCGGCCCTCCACGCCCTCCCACTCCACGAACACTTCCCTCACGTCGCCCCTCTGGCTCACAACCTGGGGGATCTCGATCTTGAGCCGGCTCCCCCTGTACGCCCACGTGCTGTTCCCCTCAACCCCAACTATCCGGGCTGGGGGCACCACGGACACCAGGTACATCCTCCGGTACTGGGGCCGGAGCTCCAACGGCCGCGTCACTTCCAGGCTCAGCGTTTCCCCGCCGGCCCAGCCAACGAACACGTCCCTAGTGCCGTTACCATAGTCTATCACAGTGGGTATACGCACCGTATCCCCATACACCCCCATGGCGTCCTCCCCAGCCACTACCCTCACGGTGTCCCCCTCCCTGACCCATACGGATAAGGTCGTGTTAGGCAGAGCCACTCTCACAAGGAACTCGCGGTGGTACACCGGCCTCAGCACCACGGGGAAATGCGAGAACACGGGGGTGGGACCAGAGGCCACGAGGGCGCCCGTGTCGGCGTCCAACACGTCCACAGAGTCCAACACGAGCCTCACGGTGTCCGAGAGCTGCACCACCTCGTCCACGCGCGCCGTGTAGTACGCCCGCGCCACTATGGGCGCCTCAGCCTTTACCCTGATAGAGGGAAATGTGTAGTTCCTCCCGTTCACGTTCCAGTGGTGGAACACCATCCTGCCCCTGTCCACTGGGCCCAGGGCGCCCACCTCCACCTCGGCCCTCGCGCTCAGATATACGAATCCGCCCGCGGGAACCCAAAGCGCCGAGGCCAGCGTCACGTTGGGCGGCGCCACGTCCACCCTATACTCAACCCTGTACTCGAAGGTGGCGGCGGGGTCCGCCAGGCTCGACCCGGCCACACGTAGGCTTGTTGAGGCTGGCAGAGGCGTACACCTCACGTCCCTCGACACGTACACGGGCTCGGCTACGATCTCGACGTCGCCCACCGGCACCAGGACTACCCCCTCCCCCAATATGGAGTAAACGTAATTGCCTATCCTCAGCGTAGCGACCTCGCCGCACACGTCCGGCATGGAGACCGAGACCTTGACAAGCGCCAGGGATATGAGGCTGGCGTCGCGGGGAGTCTCTGCGACCGCCCTAAGGCCATCAGCCGAGAGCGCCAGGTCTATCACTGGCCCCCCAACGGAGGCCCTCACGGCCTCGACTCCGTTGCTGTATATGACAACGTAGCCGTCCACTGTGCCCACTGCCACTATACTCCCGTTCCAATTGGTCGAGACAGCGGTGGGCAACGATGGGGAGGGCAACCTGTACGCCAGCCCATCGCCGCGGTAAACCAGCACCTCGTAGCTCTTGGCCATGACGACCGTGGATCCGTCCTGGCTTACTGCCAGGGGGACCCTCGGGACCATTACGCCGTACGTGACGACCGAGGAAAACGCCACTTCCCCAATGCCGGAGACCTCTGCCACGGGCACGTCGCCCTTCCTTAACCACGCCACCACGGGTTCCCCCTTGGAAAAGCCCGTGAACACCACAGTGCCCCTACCGCTGAGTATGGGGCCGCTCAACCCCCCGTCGTATAAGTACACGGACCCGTATTCCGTGCCCACCAGCGCCGACCTGCCGTCATATGTGAACGATATGCGGGTTATGGGGGCGCCGAGGGAAAACTCGCCGACCACATCGCCGTCGCGTAGCACCAGGAGACGGCCGTCCATGGTGCCTACTAACACGTCCACACAGTTCGTGCCCACCGCTGTTGCATTGACGCCGGGCAATTTCACGGCCCACAGGGGGTATCCATCCCACGTGAAAAGCGATGCCAAGGCCTCTTTTTCCACGGCGACGTCGAGCACCAGGTCCACGGGTATCTCGTACTCGACGGGAATCCTCTCGCCCTGTGGTCCCGTCACTTCCGTGGTTATCTTCGCGGTGACGACTTGGCTAAACACCTGGTATATGAATGGGCGGTCCACTATCGCTATGCACTTCCCCAGCTGGTCCGACGCGGCCAGCGGAAACATGAATTCCATGGACCAGAGCTCGGTCCCGTCGGTCCCCACGACTACAAGGGAGGCATGCGTCACACGCGCGTAGGTGTCCAAGTACTCCGATGGTATTATAAGCGAGTAAACAGGAAGCGCCGCGACCGCTATGGCCACCACAACGCACCGTAACAGTGCAGCCCATCTAGGCGCGTACATGGGCCTCACATACCCCTTGGTATGGGCCGTTATTTACCTTAGCGTTTTTTAGTCTAACTGAAAGCCCTGTCCTTGCGGCGCCACGTAGGAATTGTTATATCTCCATCACGCAGATGTCACGTGCTTCCTCAGTGGATTAGAACCGCGGTGCCCAGCGGGGGGTACAAAACGATCGAGGCGGTTAGGAACGTACTGGAAAGGTACAGGCTCAACACGGTCTGTTCCTCGGCCCTTTGCCCCAACGTGTTCGAGTGCTGGGGCGCGGGCACCGCCACGTTCATGATACTCGGCGATACGTGTACCAGGGCCTGCAGGTTCTGCGCTGTGAGGACCGGCAATCCCAGGGGGCGTGTGGACCGCGACGAGCCGGAAAGGGTCGCAGCAGCGGTCGCAGAGCTGGGGCTGGACTATGTGGTCGTAACGTCGGTCGACAGGGACGACTTGCCGGACGGCGGGGCCTCGATATTCGCGGAGACCGTGAGACGCATCAAGGAGGTCTCGCCGGGGACCCTTGTCGAGGTGCTGGTGCCCGATTTTGGGGGCCAGGAGGACAGTGTGAGGACCGTGGTGAGGGCTGGCCCGGACGTGTTCGCACACAACATCGAGACCGTGAGGCGTCTCACCCCGACCGTGAGGGACCGCAGGGCCAGCTACGACACGTCTCTCCGCGTCTTGAGGCTGGCCAAGGAGCTCGGCGCTCCCCTGACCAAGTCAGGCCTCATGTTGGGGCTCGGCGAAGAAAAGGGCGAGGTGATCGAGGCGCTGCGCGACATGAGGGAGGTGGGCGTCGACATAGTCACCATAGGCCAATACATTAGGCCCACCAACAGCGCCAGACACCTCCCAGTGGCCCGGTGGGTGGCCCCCGAGGAGTTCAGGGAGTTCGAGGCAATGGCCCTCCAGATGGGCTTCAAGGCCGTGGCGAGCGGTCCCCTGGTTAGGAGCTCCTACCGTGCCCTTGAGACATATGTAAAGTCACTCATTGCGAATTAAATATAACTTGCTCCAGGATTACCCCAATAAGTTGTAAATAGTTGGGGAAACACTTATATGTTGGATCTGGACGTCGCCCATGGAGGTCTCCGAGAGGGCCGACATAATTGACAAGTATCGCGTCAGGGTTGAAGAGCCTGACGTCTTCCGGGTGTTGGGTCCCGACGGCGAGGTTGACGAGGGGGCCATGTCGTGGGGCGCCAAGCTTTCCGAGGGGGAGACGATAAAGCTGTATCGGTACATGGTGCTGGCTAGGGTACTTGACAGATATACGCTCATGTTGCATAGAATGGGCAAGGTAAAGTCGACCTATGGCTCCCATGAGGGACACGAAGCCGCTGATGCCGGAACAGTTCATGCCCTCGAGGGTACTGACTGGGTGGCGCCCTATTACAGGAACCTGACCTTGGTGCTCATCCGTGGGGTCCCCCTGGAAAGGATATTCGCGAAATTCTTCGCGAACAGCGGCGACGTGGACATGGGGAGAAACCTGACCATTGAATGGGGAGGGTTCAAGGAGTGGCGCATCTTGTCCATTGGGGCCCCCATAGGTCACCAGTACATCTACGCGGTGGGCTTCGCCTATGCCCTAAGGTATAGGGGCTTCAACGAGGTCGTGGCCGCGTATCTGGGGGACGGAGGCTCCTCTACAGACGGGTTCTTCAACGGGCTTAACTACGCCGCTGTCTTCGGGCTTCCAGTGGTGTTCCACGTGTACAACAACCAGTACGCTATATCGGTCCCAGTGACGAGACAGGCATCTCTGAAGAGGCTGGCCACCAGAGCAGCAGGCTTCGGCGTGGAGGGACTTGCAGTGGACGGCATGGACCTCTTCGCAGTGTACAAGGCGTCCAAGTACGCCGTCGAGAAGGCTAGGAGGGGAAGCCCAGTCCTAATAGAGCACTTGGTTTACAGGTTCCAACCGCATACGACGGCCGACGACCCGCAGATGCGTTATAGGGATCCCAGCGAGGCGGAGCGTTGGAGGGCGCTGGACCCAATACCGAGGCTAGAGAGGTACATGGTAAGGTATGGCATTCTCAGCGAGGGCGATGTAAAGAGCATATGGGGAGAGGCAGAGGAGGAGGTGAGGGCCGCGGCCAAGGCCGCTGAGGCCTATCCCGATGTAGGCCCCGAGAAGCTCGTGGAGCACGTGTACAGCGGGCCGACCTGGAACCTCAAGGAGCAGTTGGAGGAGGTTCTGGCCAGCCTGTAGCCATGCCCCAGGTAGGAATGGCAAAGGCCATAAACATGGCCCTTTTCGAGGAGATGGAGCGCGACGATAGTGTCGTCGTGTTGGGCGAGGACGTGGGCAAGAAGGGCGGGGTCTTCCTGGTAACCGAGGGCCTCTACGAGAGGTTTGGGCCGAGCAGAGTGATAGATACCCCGCTCAACGAGGGGGGCATAATAGGCTTCGCAATGGGCATGGCCATGGCCGGGCTCAGGCCCGTTGCGGAGATACAGTTCGTCGACTTTATATGGCTTGGGGCCGACGAACTGTTGAACCACGTGGCCAAGTTGAGGTACAGGTCCGCGGGTAGGTACACGGCGCCGCTGGTGGTGAGGGCTCCGTATGGGTCCAGCGTCAGGGGAGGCCTATACCATAGCCAAAGCCCCGAGGCGATCTTCGCCCATAGTCAGGGCCTCTTCGTGGTCATACCAGCCACTCCCTACGACGCTAAGGGCCTCCTAAAGTCCGCCATAAGGTCCGACGACCCGGTAGTGTTCCTAGAGCCGAAGCTCCTATATAGGGCGCCACGCGAGGAGGTGCCCGAGGAGGACTACACGGTGCCCCTAGGCAAGGCGAGGGTTGTCAAGAGCGGCGATGACGTGACCATATTGACATACGGCTCCATGGTACATAGGGCCCTCGAGGCCGCCCAAAGGGTGAAGTACAGCGTTGAGGTCGTGGATCTGAGGACGCTGGTCCCCATGGACATAGAGACCGTGCTTTCCAGCGTGAGGAAGACGGGCCGCCCAATAGTGCTTCACGAGGCCCCGCGCACGGCGGGCTTTGGGGCCGAGATAAGCTCCCTGATAGCCGAGAAGGCCGTGGACTACCTTCAGTCCCCCGTGATAAGGGTGACGGGGCCCGACGTACCGCAGAGCCCGTTGGCCCACGACGAGTACTATGCGCCGACGGTCAAACGCATAGCCAACGCCGTAGAGCGCGCCATGAAGTACTGATGTACGAGTTCAAGTTCCCCGACCTGGGCGAGGGGCTGGTTGAGGGCGAGGTGGTCAAGTGGCACGTGTCTGAGGGACAACACGTAAACGAGGGCGACCCACTGGTGGACGTCATGACCGAGAAGGCCACGGTGACATTGCCCGCCCCGACGACAGGCGTAGTGCAGAGCATACTGGTACGCGAGGGCGAGAGGGTTAAGGTAGGGCAGGTCCTATGCATCATATCCGAGGGAGGGGCCAAAACGCAGGTGGAGGCTGGGCCACAAGTCGTTCAGCGCGTCGAGGCCGCTTCTCCCCCAGCGCAGGCCGGAACAACAATAGCCGCGCCCTCGTATGGGCGGGTCCGCGCCATGCCGGCGGCCAGGAGACTGGCCAGGGAGCTAGGCATAGACCTTTCCAGGGTGCCCGGCAGCGGGCCGGGCGGCGTCATCACGCTACGCGATGTTAGGAAATACGCCGAGGAAGCCAAGCGGCGTGAGGCCGTCCCTGAACCGGTTCAGAGGGAGGCGGCGCTGCCCGAGGAGCGCGTTCCAGTTAGGGGCCTCAGGAGGGCCATCGCAGAGAAGATGTCGAAGGCCAAGTCGTCGATACCCCACGCGTATCACATCGAGGAGGTGGACATGACGGAGATTATGGCGCTTAGGGACAGGCTGAGGCCTAAGGCAGAGGCCCTTGGCGTGAGGCTCACCTTGACGCCCTTCATAGTCAAGGCCGCCGTTGCGGCCCTCATGGACTACCCGTACATGAACGCCTCGTTTGACGAGGAGAGGGGGGAAATAGTGGTCAAGCGCTATTACAATATCGGGCTTGCGGTAGACACCGAGGACGGGCTGGTGGTTGTCGTTGTGAAGGACGCCGACAAGAAGACCATACTGGAAATAGCCAAAGAGGCGGCGCATCTGGCCGAGAAGGCGAGGAACGGCAGACTGGAACTCGGAGACGTAAGGGGAAGCACATTCACGATTAGCAATATTGGGCCCATTGGGGGCGTTGGGGGCATACCCATCGTTAATTACCCGGAGGCAGCTATAATGGCCGTGGGCCAGGCGAGGAGGAGGCCCGTGGCCGTAGGCGATGGGGTGGCCATAAGGAACATGGCCATGGTCACCGTCAGCTTCGACCACAGGGTTGTCGACGGCGCTTACGTGGCTCGTTTCACCAATAGGTTTAAGGAGTTGATCGAGGAGCCGGACCTACTCGTGTTGAGGCTATGAGCAGACTCGTCGTACTGGGCTCGGGCCCCGGGGGATACGTAGCCGCCATAAGGGCAGCCCAGCTGGGCATGGACGTCACAGTCGTCGAGGAGGACAGAATAGGGGGCGAATGCACGAACTACGCATGCATACCCTCCAAGGCCCTCCTACATATAGCCGACCTGTATCACTCCCTGAAGGGTGCCGAGGGGCTGGGACTGAGGGGAAAGGTCGAGGTCGATTGGCTGGCCGCCCAGAGGTGGAAGGACAGCGTTGTGGACAGGTTGAGCAGAGGCGTGAAACTGCTTCTGGAGAGCAACGGCGTTAAGATCGTACATGGAAGGGGGACCCTTGTGGACGCGCGTACGGTTAAGGTTAACGGCAGCGCCATAGAGGCCGATAGGGTCGTGGTGGCCACGGGCAGCAGGCCAGCGCAGTTGCCGGAGGCCCCGTTCGGCAACAGGATCGTGGACACTAGGCGCGCCCTTAGCCTGGGGGAGGTGCCCGACAGCATGCTCGTGGTAGGGGGCGGCGCGGCCGGGGTGGAGATAGCGTCCATATATTCGAGGCTGGGCGCCTCAGTGACGCTGGTGGAGGTCATGGACCAGCTGCTCCCAGGCATGGACCACGACGTGGCTGCCCATGTAAAGAGGAGGCTTGAGGAGCTCGGGGTAAGGGTGCTCACGTCCTCCCGCGTGGCCAGGGCCGTGGAGGCGGGCGGACGCGTCGAGGTCACGGTGAACACTCCTGGAGGCCAGGTAAACGGCAGTTACAGCTATGTGGCTGTGTCCGTGGGCAGGGTCCCCAACACGGAGTCCATAGGCGTGGAATTGGAGAGGGATAGGAAGGGGCACATACTCACAGGCAGAGACATGAGGACCAGCGTGCCCACGATATTCGCGGTCGGCGACGTTACTGGCCCGCCCTACCTGGCGCATAGGGCATCCGCACAGGGGCGTGTCGCCGCGGAGGCTGCAGCGGGAAAGGACGCGTGGTTCGAGCCGCGGGCAGTTCCCCTAGTCGTGTTCTCGGACCCGGAAGTGGTCTCCGTGGGCCTAACCGAGAGGGAGGCGCGGGAAAGGGGACTCACGGTCTCCACGGCCAGGTTCCCCTTCTCGGCGTTGGGCAAGGCCGTCGCCGTTGGGAGGACCGATGGGTTCGTCAAGATGGTGGTCGACGACGAGGGGGGCGTGCTGGGCGTACACGCCGTCGGCCACAACGTCAGTGAGTTGGCCGCGGCGTTCGTGGAGCTGGTCGAGTTCGGCGCCACCGTGAACGACGTGGAGCTGTTGGTGTACCCCCATCCAACGCTCGGCGAGGCCATCATGGAGGCCGCGGAGGCCGCTCTGGGCAAGCCGATACACGTTGTGAGGAGGTGAGCCTCCTCGTCGTGGAGCTGGGCAGGACCGAGTACGTGCGTGCCTGGAGGGCCATGAGGGTTGTCCACATAGGCGTGTCCAGGGGCCTCATCGGCGATGCGCTCATACTGACCGAGCACGAGCCAGTGATCACCATTGGGAAACATGGGCGTACGGGCAACGTACATGCCTGGGACATACCCGTGTACGTGGTTGAACGGGGTGGAGACGCCACGTATCATGGGCCCGGACAGCTCATAGGCTACCCAGTGATGAGGGCTAGGTGGCCCATCAGGGCCTACCTCAACATGCTTGAGGAGGCTATAATAAGGGCACTCGCAGCCGTTGGCGTGGAGGCCGACAGACGGGCGGACCACCGCGGCGTCTGGTCCAAGGGGAGAAAGGTGGCCAGCATAGGGGTGGCCGTCGAGAGCGGTGCCACCCTTCACGGCTTCGCGGTGTACGTACATGGGGACATTAGGGACTTTAGCCGCGTAAATCCTTGCGGCCTTCACTTCAGCCAGATAGCCACGCTCAGGGAACTGGGGTACAACGTCACAATGGAAGAGGTCAAGAGCAACGTGGTGGCCGCTTTCAGCGAGGTGTTCGGACTGAGGCCCATGCGGGCCGACTATGAGGACATCAGGGCCTACCTTGGTGTGGAAGAGGACAGGGTAGGGGAACCGGCAAGGGCGCCTCGACCGGGGAGGGAGGGCGCCGCCCAAAGCACATTGGTCCAGTAACGCCTCCCACACTGCGCCTAGCTTTAACCCAAACTACCGGGACACATGGCGTGTAGGGCTGGACCTGCACTGCTTAATCCCAAGTCTATAATACGTGCGATAGGTTTATATGAATAGCTCAAACTGCTAATAGCAGTGAGGGTACACGTATGTGGTGAGGGGGGCGTCGGGAAGACGACCTTCGTGTTGACTTTAGTTAAGAGCTTGGGCTCAGTGATGCCGGTGGCCGCGCGGATCGGCGTGAGGACAGAGAGGCCTTACGCGGTCGAGGTATCCCTCGGCCCCGTGAGGGTGAGACTGTACGACTATCCGGGACAGGCCGAGTTCAGGGAGGTAGTCTCCACCAACCTGGCCAAGGAGCTCGTGGCCGGCGGCCACGCCCTTTTCATAGGCGACTGCACCAGGCCCGACACCATAACGAGCCTCGAACACTGGGCCAAACTTTTTGAGGGCGTTGACGTGGGGCGGTACATGGTGATAAACAAGGTGGACGTCTGCGAACCAGACGTGGGTCTGATCGCCGACGTGTCGTCCAGGATAGGGGCGAGGTACCTGGGCGCGTACACGTTCCTAAGGGAGCCGGAACACGCCGTGAGGATACTGAGGTCCTTGGTGCATGTGGCGGAGATCGAAAACGTGGGCATGACCGGCGGGAGGGCGTGAGCAGCGCGTTGGACATAGATGTCAGGGACATATACGGCAGGGTCGTCTGTGGGGGAGATACAGAGCTTAGGACGGGCAATAGGTACGCCCAATCCGTGTTCAGGGTCATCAAGCACGCCAAGTGTGGTCTCGGCGTGAGGGGCATCGAGGGGGACATCTATAGGGCCATCTCCATGTTCCACCCCATCAGGGTCAAACTGGTCGCCGAATACATGTTGAGGCACATGAGGCGCGTCCCGCTGAATTCGAGCCTCGTGGTCGGGTGGTACCCCTGCGGCCTTGCAGTGGAGCTCATAAACCTGCTCGGGGTTGACTTGACCGTGGTGGAGGACCAGGTGTCCGTTTTCGACATGGAGAGTAGGCTGATAGACCGCATATTCCCAAACATGTACATGTCGCTCCTAAAGGAGGGCAGGGCCACCACGTATTTCACACACATATACTCAAGCCCTAGCGATGTGGATGCCGCTAGGGGGCTAGGCCCCTTCGACTTCGCCGTCGTTTGCTCGCCAATTGGAAGGGAAATAGACTCTCTGGGCGATGTCCTCAGGATGAGCAGGGTGGCGGTGCTGGTAGAGGTGGTGAGGACGGGGCGTTTCGGTCCCCTCTTCGACAGCTTCCTGGGACTTATAGGGAGGCGGGCCCCCTCCCTCGAGGAGGCGAGGACCTACGCGCGTAGGTGGAACGCCGAGGACGTGGAGCTATACGCAGACCTGTACCTTGTGGGCACGGTTAGGCGCCAACCGTAAAAAATGCGTTGCCCGTATGGATCGCTCGGGCGTGTCTATCGGCCCAGGTAATACTCGAATAGGCCTATAGTCTCCAGCGCGTCCATGAGGGGGCCAAGGTGCTCCTCGACGCTGCGTTCGCCGAACCTGACAAATATCGCGGACACGTACTTGCGCATAAGCTCTGGCCGCTCGTTGAGCCTCAGGAGGGCGTCGATCACACGCTGGCGGAGCGCTGGATCGAGCCGCTTACTCACGAGCACCACGTGGGACGGGTTGGGCCCCGCAACGGCCTGGCCGCCCTCCTCGAGGAGGAGCACCCTGCTGTTATTCATGGCCTCCCAGTACAGGGACTCGACGACGTCGCCGGCTATCACGGCTACGTCGACCTGCCCCTTTCTGAGGGCTTCCCAGCACTGCGCGTAGCCCCCACCGAAGGCCACCTCTCCAAAGAACCTCTCCGCGAGCTCCCTCGGTTCCTCGGCCCCCTTGGGGTCTATGAGGCCTCTATCCACCATCAGCTTCATGGGCATGATGAACCCCGAGGTCGACGTGGGGGAGGGAAAACACGCGCGCTTGCCCCTGAGCTCGCTTAGGTACCTGTATGGGGAATCCTTGAGCACTATGAAGTAGCTGTAGTAGTAAGGCGACACCGTCTTCTCCCCGTCCACTATGACCTCCCTGTACTCCACGAGGGGCATCTCCACGTCAGCGACCTTTAGGGCTAGGGCGCCCACAAGCGATCCCGGGCCAAGGGCTACCTGCGCATGTCCGAACCTCAGGGACTCTATTATCGCCGCGCTACTGGTGGGGTACACTACGTCCACGGGCATGCCCAGGGCGTCCTCTAGGAACGACTCGAGCTCCCTGGCCTCCTCAAGCGAGACCTTTTTGGAGACCCCCACGTTGACCACGACCACCAGCTTGTCCATTTCGGCTGTGTTCGGCCCCTCATCCCCACCGCCAGGCGTTCCTCCTTTGTCCCCTTGGGGAGCACCCACAGTTAATACTATTAACGTAGATACGATCACGAGGGCCAGCGCCCCCATTATTATTCCCATCTTCCTTCCCATGTGTTTCCCTCCATTGATAGTTTTAAGTATTAACATAGTTAACATACTGCGGAACATCTTGGGGAGGAAAACGCAAACGATCCTTTATGAAACTGGTTTCTAGTTAGAACTGTTAACCATGTTAATGCTTAAAAACATCAAACGACATGGGCATGTGGGCGTAATATTAGAAGGCATATATTATGGGGTTAACGGAGCGGCGTTGCTTAGGGGCGTCTCCGCCGTGTTTGAGGACGGCAAAGCCTACCTGATAATGGGTAGGAGCGGCGTGGGCAAGACGACCCTGCTAAAGATAATCGCGGGCATCTTGAGGCCCACCGGAGGAAGCGTGAGGTTCATGGGGCGCCACAGGGTCGCCTACATACCCCAGAACCTAGGCCTCATTAAGGGCGTCACAGCGCTTGAGAACGTGCTCCTGGCGTTCTCCTCTCAGTGTAGGCTATGCCCATTGACCAACATGTGGCCCAGAAGCTACGTGGAGAGGGCGCTTGAAGCGCTCAAGGCGGTCATGCTTGGGGACAAGGCCTGGGTCAAGGTGGAGAACCTCAGCGGCGGCGAGATGCAGCGGGTGGCGATAGCAAGGGCAATGGCGTATGGGGCCGACGTGATACTGGCCGACGAGCCCGTTTCCAACCTAGACGAGGAAAACGCGGCGCATGTTGTGGAGCTTCTAACCAGCCTCAGGTCCAGGGGTCTCGTCATCTCGGTGATGCATAACCGCGAGTTCGTGGACATGTTCGACGAGGTGTACATGCTCGACATGGGCTCCCTGAAGCCCCTATGTCGAGGTACCTCCTCCTGCTCGTAGCGGTAACTGCGCTGCTTATAGGGATCGGAGACCCATGGACGTGGTACAAGGCCATTAACAACCTGGCCCGCCTGTTCAGCGAGGTAGGCATTGAGGTCGAGGTGCTCGACGAGGCCTTTTACGCGATGGTTGACACAGCGCTGCTATCGGTCTTCGCCACAAGCGCCGGCGCGCTCATATCCATGTTCCTGGGGGCGCTGGCCTCGCCCATGTTCTTCCCCAGGTTCCTCGCGGTGACCGTAAGGGCCCTGGCCAACTTCATGCGCACTATACCGGCGCTCATCTGGGGTATACTCGCCGTAATAATGTTCGGCCCCGGAACCGTGGCTGGGGCCATAGCGCTTACCATATACACCACGGGCTACCTCACCAAGCTGTTCTACGAAACGTACGAGAACGTGGATAGGGACCTGGTGGACTCCCTCAAGGTGTTCGGGCTTAGGGGCATAGTGCTGGCGTCAGCCGTCTTTAGACAAGTAAGGAAGCAGGTGGTGACCAACATACTCTTCATCTTCGAATATAATATTAGGACGGCTACCATACTGGGCATAGTCGGCGCCGGGGGAATAGGGTACTACATAGCCCAATACATGACGCTGCTCAACTACAGCGCCATATTCACCATCATAGGCGTGGCATTCATCTTTGTGGGGATTGTGGACGTGGCCAGCTATGTAGTGAGGCGCTTCTTCGTGTGACCTAGATGCACGCCGCTGGCTCCCGCCTCGTCGTATACGCCGGCGTCCACTCCTACGCATTATCAGCCGCGTGTGGGGTCTCGCCCACACACGTGTGGCCAAGCTGTAAAAGTTAAATATTCTGGGGCGACACATACCAATGCCGAAGCTCACGAGTTATTATCAGGGCAACGACAACAGGAAGCCCACGGGGGGTATAAGGGGAAGACACGTGAAGGTGAAGAGGAAGGCACTAGGCGGAGGGCCTCCGCGCCTCGCCGTGATGTCGCCCGTGGAGAAGAGGAGAGTGGAGAGGGCGTTCGGCGGCAACCGCAAGGTTAGGCTGGTGAGGATAACGTACGTAAACGTTTTTGTTCCCTCGGAGGGCAGGGCCCGCAAGGCAAGGATAATTAGGATATTGGAGAGTCCGGCCAACAGGGAGTTCCTCAAAAGGGGCATAATTGTCAAGGGCACCGTAGTGGAGACTGAGGTGGGCAAGGCTGTGGTTACGTCCAGGCCTAGCCAGGAGGGGGTAGCCAACGCGCTGCTGCTTGAGGGCAAGTAAGGCTGTTCTACCCGTGATGTTGCGCGAATTGGGGGCCTCGCGCGCGGCGTCCGCCTACACAGACCCATGAGGCTCGAGCGGGGGGCACACGTGGTCTGGACCGTGTACTTTGACAGGTCGGTGCCCCGCAGTAGGGGCAGAAAGGTCCCAAAGAGGATTGCTGTGGATAATGTGAGGATCTCCGACATAGTACAAGCGGTGGCGCAGCTCGGCTATAGGTATGAAGTGAGGGCAGAGAAGAGGCACCCCGCCAATTGGTTTGACGAGAGGAAGTGGGGCTATGTCGTGGTCTACACAGACAAGAGGAAGGGGGAACTGCTAAGGGAGATAGCTGCCAGGCTCCATAGACCGTAATGTTCACGGTGTTCTTCGTGGGTACCGCTGGGAGCGGCAAGTCGACCCTGGTCGGCCGCTACGCCGAGTTCCTTGAGGACATGGGGTTTGACGTTGCTGTGGCCAACATGGACCCAGCCGCGGAAGTGCTCCCATACGCCGCCGACATGGACGTACGGCAACATGTATCGGCGAGGAGGCTCATGAGGGATTACGGGCTGGGCCCAAACGCGGCCATAGTGGCCTCCATAGACATGGCCATCGCCGAGGCCGAGAGGATAAAGGAGGAGGTGGAGGCCATTGGGGCCCCCTATGTGCTGGTGGACACGCCGGGACAGATGGAGTTGTTCGCGTTTAGGCATACTGGCCCCCTCCTTGTGGAGAGGCTCAGCGGGGACAGGGCCGCAGTAGTGTTCGTCATAGACACCACGTACGCGGCGTCCCCTACAGGCCTCGTGACTAGCCTCCTCCTATCCCTATCGGTGCGCATAAGGTTCAGTAAGCCCCAGATAGATGTGCTCAACAAGATAGACCTAATCGGGGGAGAGGAATTGGAAGCGGTACAGCACTGGCTGGAGAACTATGAGGAGCTGCAGACAGTCCTCGAGCGTGAGTCGCATGCGCGCATGGAGTATGGGCTGGCACATAGCATATCCAACGTGATACTGGCCATGGGCGGGGCCCAGAACATCATACCGGTCTCGGCCAAGATGGGCCAGGGTCTCGACGCCATGTATAGGGCACTACAACAGATATACGCCGGTGGGGAGGACTTCCAACTACCTCCGTAGCTCGGGGATCGCGCGGGCTTGCCGCATAGGTTCTGGGGATTGCGTGCATACCGCCGCATGCCGATCCGCGGTAGGTGGGCGTAGGGGACCGCGGCCCAAGAAGGGCGGTGCCCGGGATGTGCGGGGGGCCGAGGTCCATGGGGCATCGCCTTTGCCGTATCACAAGTGTGTCATGAGGCGGTGCCCGATAAGGATAATTAAGGGGTGTGTAACGTGGAATAATGCTTAAGAAGGTGGGGACGGCCCTACGCCTGACTCATACTCGTAATCTCTTGGTGAGTCTGTCCGGCCTCGTCCCCCTATACGTTTCACTGTACACATACTCCCTCAAGAAGGTGGGCACGATATACGACGTGATAGGCCCCACCTCTAGGCCTTATGGCCTAGTAAGGCCCGTGGACCTAGAGGTTGCGAGGTCCGTTGTTGGCGATACGCTGTACGTTAGGACCGTGGACCTCGAGAAACGGGTTAGGACGAGGAGGGGATGAGGACTGGTAGGGTGCTGGACGCCAACGTGGAAAGGTGCCCTGTGTGCGGCCACGTGAAGCTCATGACCAATTTTGAACGGGGCGAAATAGTATGCGAGTCGTGCGGCACCGTGGTTGAAGAGAGGCTCATCGACCTTTCGGCCCCCTGGAGGTCTCAGGACGCGGCCCACGCTGCGCCGGGCCCAGTGGGATCGGAGCTCGGGGAACCGCGAAACAAGGAGCTTAGCATAAGGGAAAAACTGCAGTACTTGCGGTCCCGCAACTTCTCCCAGCGCATGAGCTCGTCCGACCCAGTGGAGAGGGCCATGATAGATGCAAGGAACCTGCTAAACAAGGTGCGTTCCGTTAAGGGCCTGCCGCCACATATAGTGGAGGAGGCCCAGAAGGTTTACGAGAGGGCCTTGAGGCGCGGCTATTCAGCGGGCAGGAACGAGGGGGTAGCAGCGGCGCTCATGTACGTGTGTAGGCTGAGGAATGTGATGTGCACCTACAAGGAACTGGCCAACGCGTTGGAGATGAAGCAGAAGAAGTTCAGCAGGGCGTACAAGAGGCTGATCATGGTGCTCCATGAGAAGCCCCCACAGATGGACCCCACGCATTATGCAAGGATCATAGTGCACAAGGTCCTATCCTCGGAGCCGGCCTATGAGCCTGGCGTCGTGATGAAGATCGTCGGGGAGCTCCTTGAGGGGGTTAAGGACGTGCACAGCATAAGGAACGGAAAGTCCCCGCGAGTGCTGGCCGCCGCCTGCGTCTATATAGCCCTTAAACTGCTGGGCGGCGATGCTGCAAGGCTTGGGGACGCAGCCACAACCCAGTCCAGGGTCGCAAAGGCGGCGTCGGTCACCGATGTGGCCCTCAGGGAGACCTACAAGAACATAATGGAGGAGATAGACATAGAGGTTTCCATATGATCAGCCCAGGAACTTCCTGAGCTTCCCCAGCGCTATCACGTTGGCCTCCCCTTGAGCCCCCCTCAATAGGGACGTGTAGGGCTCGTACCCGTAATCGCGTATGCCCATTATGTCCAGCGAGGCCAAAACCAGATCCACAAGCTCGTCGCCCAGGAACCGTCTGGCGGTCTCCACGTCGAAAAACCTGGCGTCGAACCTCCACTCGTGTTGGAGCGAGGGCAAAGCGTCGAGTATCGCGTCGAGTTCCCCGCTCCTGTACGCGGACACGATGAGGGGGGCGTCCAACATGGTCGGCGGGAGGCCCATCATGTACCATGAACATGTGAATACTATTGCGCGGGGAACTCGGAAGGATTCTTCTCCCTTCATGGTCCTGCCATACGCCTCCCAGGACACCCTGTCCCTGGTGCTTGGGACTAGCCGGGACGTTTCGCGTACGACGTCCAGGTATTTCTGTATGGTCTGCCTATACATGCGGCTTGCCCTTTCTATGAGCGGCCTCACGTCCCCAACAGACGCTCCCCTATGCCTTCTCGGCGGCACCACAGAATCCCTGAAACGTAGGTACTCGTCGAAGGACGAGTCGTACCTTATGGCCGACTGCACGGTCACAGTGCTGTAGCCTGCATACTGCGACGCTTCTACATCGGCCAGTTCGGGGCTGTTTATGCCCCCTCTAAAGGGGGGTTTCCCCATGCCAAGTATCGGTTCTATGGGGAACTCGCCGTTCTGGCTCATGAAGTTCAGCTCGTCTAGGGCGTACATAATGGCGAGGCTCGATGCTATGTGGCCGTTCAGCACCGCCGAGTCGCTTTTACCTAGGAATATCCTCATGTGGTCCGGGAAAAACCCGAGCTTCGCCAATTCCCTGAACACGCTGGTCACAGTTTCCCGTACCCTTAACTGGGCGTCCACATCCTCGAGGAGCGGCACCAGGGAGATGTTGCCAAGCCTAATGCCCAGCTCGCTCGCAACCACGTTCGTCTTCCGCGATATTAGGCGTTGGGTCAGGGCCACAGTGTTGGGGTCCGACATGGGCAACACTATCCACCTGACGGCTTGCTCCTTCCAATAGCGGTACGACGCGTGGTTTGCCATTATGGCGGCGTCTATGGCAAGCAC
>JALWZH010000057.1:0-4212 GCA_027002815.1 Thermoproteales archaeon
AGGTGACGCCGGAGCTCCTCTCGGACCTCGACGTTGACCTGGCCGTGAACGCGGCCTGCCCGAGGATTGGGCTGGACGACCTGGACCGCATGTATAGGCCCGTCATCAATCTGGGTGACCTCCGGGCCGCGGCCCGGCGCATGGAGGACCCGAGGGCACCCCTGTGGTGGTTCTGACCGGCGTTAGTACAAACATTTAGTACAAACGGCTTTCAACTTGGGCCCGCAGTGTTAGGGTGCCCGGACTAACACGGTTGACCGACCGTCAGCGGCGTCGGAACGAGGTAGTTGAAGGATATGCAGGCGGGCTAATCCATATAGCTACGGTACCGGGGCGGCATCCCGTGGGGAGTTACCCGACGCTGTGAGCCCAAAGCCGGCGTTTCAGGGCGTTTCCTAAGTACCATGCACACGGCATGTAGTTGTAAGTTTTTATATGAGCGAGACATCGTATTTTGGGGCCGGGAAGAGAGGAGAACCCCGAGGTGCATCGCGATGTTCCGGAAGCCAGGTATCCCGGCGTTCCCGGCCCCCTACCATTGTGGCCAAGTAAAAGGCCTGTCATGGCCGCCAACGTTGGGTTTTATCTGGGGCCTTCCCCCGGCCAGTATCTTCGCCGCTTTCGAATGAAACTCAACGCGGGTGGCGGGCTCCAGGTCAGGAGACCGTACCCCGTCCTCTGCGTCTTGGATGGTGGTCTGCCGCCCGACGGACCTTACGGCTGGCCCCGCCTGAGCCTGTACACGTTGAGTTCCAGCTTGGGCTTGTTGGCCCTGTAGAAGGCGAGGGCCCTCACGTCGCCTGTGGTCGGCCTGGCCCCCCTTATGACCCTCGCCACGCAGAGCCGCCTGCGGCCCAGCCTCGACGCCAGTCCCGCGGCCTCGACGAGGAGCCTTGTACCGATTCTGCGCCCCCAGTGCCGCCTAGAGACGTGTATCCCGTAGTCCACGTTGCTGCTGGCCAGATTATAGTAGGCTGACCCCACGGCGTCCCCCTCAGGGGTCCTAACCAACAGCACGTAGTCGCCCTGTGGCGGCGGCACGTAGAACCCCCAGCTACTCCCCCTGTACAGCGCTCGCCACCCCCTCTGCGTCTTGGGGTGGGTAGACCTCCACAGTCACGTCCCCATTAGGCTCCAGGAACTGGCCCTCGACGTCGTATATGAAGGCCTTGCTCCACCTGTCGTAGGGCCCCGGGGGCAACTCGGCTGGGCCCATCAGCAGCGTATCGGCTCCCGCCACGCCGCGCGCGTGGGGCATGCGCCCGTCCATGGGGCCGCTGCACAGTACAAGCGCTGCGCGTTTGGCCTTCCTCGAATGCGCCCATTCCAATAACAGCGTCGTTGGGGGTCCCGGTGGGACCTCGACGCGGCCGAGCCGTTTAGCCCAGAAGATCCCCAGGACTCCCAGCCCCTGGACCCACCCGGCGAGGCACCTAGGGTCGGCCAAGGGACTAGGACACGGTTGGCCGCAGCTGTAAGTCTCCCCGGCCATACCCTTCGACCACGGGACCACTATTAGCGTTAGCTAGAAACCCTCAACGAATATAACGGGTTCGCGGCCCTTCGCCGTACGCCCTGCCATAGACGGCGATGTCCCCCAGCGGCCGGATCCAAACGGGATTGATGTATTGGAGAGTGGAATTGATTGTGATGTGCAGAAAAAAGGTGCGGGTTAATCTTTTACTACTGTGCCGTGTTCGAACCTCGACGTACGTTCGTGTATCTTCTGGTGGGGCTTTCTCAGGCGTCCGGTCTCCACCTCGTACACGTATGCGGATATTTTGAGGTCCTTGGGTATCAGGGGGCTCCTCCTGAGCGCCTCCACGTTCATGAGCGCCACGTCGTCCGGCGACTGGGCCCCCAGGTCCGTGAAGAACTTGAACCACTTGACCGCCTCCTCCTCGCCCACCCTAAGCGTGGAGAGGTACGGGTCCAGCTGCACCTCGGATATCTTCACGCCCTTCTCGGCGAAGAACCTCACCACTTCCTCGCCCGTGAAGCGCAGCATGCCGCAGTCGGTGTGGGTGACGATGATGGCCTCCCTGGTGCCGAAGAAGTTGGCCGTAAGTGCAAGCGACCGCACGGCGTCGTCCGTCACTATGGCCCCAGCGTTCCTAAATATGTGGGCGTCCCCGGGCTGTATCCTGAGCGCCTCCTCGATGGGCACCCGCTCGTCCATGCAGGTAAGTACCCAGAGCCGCCTATTGTTCGGTATCCCCTTCACACGCCTCAGAGCATAGTCCTCGAACCTCCTTATTTCCTGGTCTATATACTCGCTGACCATGCGACCGCGCAAATTTAGATGATATATGGTTTATTATCATCGAAATATGGCAACATATAGAAACAATAATATTATATATTATAAATTCCACGTGGTTTTACCTCTAAGGGACATGGGGGTGCCGCGGCCCCCCAGCCGCTGGCGGCAGGAACCCGGCGGTGTTCCCCGTCACGCTCGGGCATGCACGTCACTTTTCCTTTATGGCCATGCCGTACGCGTATGCTGCCAGTGCGTGGAGCATCCAGGCCTCGCGGGTCCCATACTCGTCCAGCACTTTGTAGGCCAGGCGGAGGAACTCCTCGGCCTCCTCCACTGTGAGGACCTCGCCGCGCTCCACCCTGTCGATGAAGGTCCTCACCCTCTCCCACTCCTCGCGTGTAAGGGGATTCGACGCGGCCAGGTCCATTATACGCCTGGCATGGCCTGCCAAGAGGCGCCTCGCGCCCTCATCGAGCACGCCCCGCGCCACTAGGTACTCCACGAAGAACTCCTGGTAAGCCGCGAAGCCGTCCCCCATCCTCCTCACGCGGCTGGCCACAGCCCTCACCTCGCCCTCCAGCAATGCCAGGCCACGCGCCAGCGTCGACATGTCGCCCCTCAGAGCAGACAACCCTTCCTCCACCCTGGTGATCCTCTCCCCAAGCGCCGCGAGGCCCTCCTCTACCCCGGCCATCCTTCCGCCCAACCGCGATATGTCGCCCCTCACAGATGCCAGCCCCTCCTCCAATTTTGCAGCCCTTTCCACGAGCAACGACATTTCCCCTCTGACGGCGGCCAAACGTTCCTCTGTGTTGGCCGCCCTTTTCTCAAGCGCTGCCACATTGTCCTCGACGGATGTCAGTTCCCCCTCTAATTTGACCATCATTTCTCTGAGCGCTGTCATATCACTTCTAACCGATGCGAGTTCTCCTTCCACCCTAGTCATCCTTCCGCCCAGTGATGACATTTCACTCCTCATCGCCGCCATTCCCTCTTCCACCTTGGCAATCCTCTCGATTAGCAACGATATTTCGCCTCTAACCGATGCGAGTTCTCCTTCCACCCTAGTCATCCTCCCATCTAATGACGATATTTCGCTCCTCATGGCTGTCAATACCCCTTCAACCTTGGTTACCCTTTCGCCGAGCGATGATAGCTCGTCTCTTACTGTTATGAGCGTTTCCTCCACTCTGTTCGTCCTCCTCTCAAGAGTAGCATACCATTCCCTAGCAGACACCAGTCCCTCCTCCACCTTGGTTACCCTCCCCACGAGCGCTGTCACCTCGTCTCTCATTATTGCCAGCGTTTCTTCCATCCTGGTCGTCCTATCCTCCAGCGTCGCCGTTCCTTTCCTGGCAGACGCCAGGTCTTCCTCTACCCTGGCAAGCCTCTGCTCTATGTGGGCCAGCTTGGAGCCTAGGCGGTAGGCCGCCACCACTATGGCGGCCAGTCCCCCAACCCCACCAACGGCGCCCACCACGCTGACAATGTCCACAGGTAGATCTGTGGCCCGGTATAAAAGGTCTCCTGGGCCAGAAGGCCGGGGTTTGGCCGGGGTATAGTTATGCGGTGTCCTCTACTATTACGGCTGTGCCGTACGCGTATATTTCGGCCACGCCGGACATGACCATGGACGTGCCGAACCTGACGCCGACAACTGCGTTGGCCCCCATGGCCTCCGCGTTTTCCACGAGCCTCTTGAGGGCGAGGCGCCTCGCCTCGTCGAGTAGTTCCGTGTATTCCCTTATCTCCCCACCCACAATGTTCTTGAGGGCGGCCAGCACGTCCCTCCCTATGTGGCGGGCCCTAGTAGTGCTCCCGAAGACCACGCCGAGGACCTTCACGATGCGCTTGCCGGGGACCCCCTCCAAGGTGGTCACAAGCACCATGTCTTTTATATGTGCGGCACCTTAAAAACATGCAGGTCAAGGACGTCGGCATGTACATAT
>JALWZH010000057.1:4222-20543 GCA_027002815.1 Thermoproteales archaeon
GTGTTCGTCATAGGCATAATATCGGCCCTCGCGAACCCGTGGGCCCTCCTAGGCGGCAACGTCACGGTGGTGCTGGCCCTCGGGATGTTCCTCCTGGTGCTGGGCCTGGCAATAGCGTTCATAGGGGTGCTCATAGAGAGGCTCGAGGAGTACAGGAGGGGGGAGTGAGGTCAGCCCTTCTCGCTGACCTGCCTCAGGTTTTCCTCCATGCAGCTCCCCATGGACCTCAGGAGCACCAACGCGATGCCCAGCGCCTTTTGGACCTCTGGGTCCCTCAGCGCCTTGAGGAGGCCGAGCAGGCCGACCCGCGGCGCCCCCTCCTCGGCCACCTGGCGTAGCGCCCTGCTCCCACACACGGCGCCTCCCTGCACGGCCGCGCCCATGGCGTTAACGTCCGCCACGTCCATTATGGAGAGCATGGAGATCAGGGGGGCAACGACCTTGAACACCTGTATGTCGGCCATGAGGTGGGGGAGCCTCTCGAGGAGCATCTTGACGGGGAGCATCAGCGAGCTCAGCTCCTCTACCTGCCTCCTCAGCTCGGCGACCTCCTGGAGGAGCCTCTCGTACTCGGCCCTCGGAATGGCCACCGTCTCGGTCATGGCACCACGCCGAGCAGCCAGCTAAAGTACATTTTCTCGAACATCTCCTTGAAGATCCTAGCGGCCTGGGACGGCGGCAGGAACATGCAGTCCGGGTACGGCTTGGCCTTCTTGACGAAGGGCGTGAAGTCGCAGGCGGCGGCCATGCCGAACCCGCCCACGTCCATGGCGCAGGTGCCCACTATCCTGAAGGGGGGCCTCCCCATGGACACGCCTGCCAGGTCGGCCACTATGTTGCTCACGACCCACGGCATGTAGCTGTGGAGTATGGTGCCGGCCATGCCCACGGGCACGTTCGGGGCGGCCACGTCTCCTATGACGTACACGTCGTCGTACTTCTCCGACCTGAAGTCCCCGTTGGCCGGGACGCGCGGGGCGGCCCACCCGTTCTTGGCCAGGTCGCTGTTGGCCACGGGGTCGGGGGCCCTGTGGGGCGGCACGACCAGCGCCGCGTCGAACTTTATCCTCTCGCCGCCGGCCGTCTCGAGCTCGCCCTGCCCAAAAGCCTTTATGGCGGTCTGCTGGCCCACCCCGATGTACTCTATGCCCATGTCACGCAGCATGTTGGCCATCCAGCGGGCGGCCACGGGGCCGAAGTTCTCGAAGGGCCTCCTCATGGGGTGCACCACGGTTATGTCGACCCTGTCCCTTATGCCCCGGGTCAGATAGTGGAAGTGGGCCAGCATAGCCAGCTCTATGGGGGCCGGCGGGCAGCGGTAGGGCATGCTGTGGACGCCTATGACTAGGCGGCCACGCCTGAGCTGGGAGAGGGCCTCGGCGGCCTTGAGGGAGGGCTCGAGCTCCCACGTGTGGGGAAGCCCAACGTCGACGGTCTCGGCGCCCAGCGACACCACCAACACGTCGTAGCCTAGGTCCCCCGCCGTGGTCCCCACCTTCCGGTTAGCTGGGTCTATGGAGGTCACGCGGGCCCTCACGAACCTTATGCCGAACCTTGTCAGGGCGCTGAGGGGGGCCGACACCTCCTCGGGCCTCCTGTACCCGAATGCCACGTAGAGGTACGAGGGGCGGAACTCCGTCCTGTCCTTGTAGTCCACCACGGTTATCTCCACGTCCTCCCCCTTCAGATGTTCCCGCAGCTCGCGGGCCGCCATGAGGCCGCCGGTCCCCCCGCCCAGCACTAGGATCCTCCTAGGCATGGGCCTTTACTGTGCTCGCCGCTAAAATACATGGCTATGAACCTTGTACATCCATGTACATGCAGGCCTAGCCCTCGCAACGCACCTTCAGCACCTCGCCGTCGGCCGTAGCCCTGCATCCCAAGCCCTCCAGCATGCCCATCAACGTTTCCCTGACCTCCCCGTCGCTGCACCTGAATGTGTCCGGCCCCATCCTATACGCGCCGAATATCTGGGGGCCTACCCTGGCAAGGACGTCCAGGAAGTCCCTGGGGGAGTAGTACGCCTGTAGGAGGAGCCCCGCCCTGTAGCCGTTGCCGTACCCGGTCCTGCCGAGCCCAAGGCTACGGGCGATCCTACATATGTGGACCATGTCTATGGGGTCGTAGCCGTGGTAAATCGCGTCGTTGACGGCGGATAGGACCGAGTTAAGGACGTCTGTGGTCCTCCTCCCGATGCGCCTCAACTGCCTGTACAGCTCCTCCGCTATGGCCCTATCCACGGCTAGACGGGCGTACTTCGAGGGCACGCGGCACATGTGGGCCCACTATATAAAGTTCAACACGTCGCCTCGGCCAGCAGGGCACTGCCCTCCAGCCTGACGTTCGGGCTGCAGCCGAAGCGCCTTATGGCCTCCTCGACGATGTGGGCGAGGCATTTCCCAGACGCAGACCCGCCGTACGTCAACACGAGCCTCCAAGCGTCGCCGACCCTCCCGAAGCTGAGCTTGGCCCCGGGAAAAAGTGGGAGGGCGGACCCCAATACGCCTAGGAGCCTCTCCAGGGAGCCGTACCCCGAAGCTGCATGGTCCCCAAACAGCCCCCCAACGTTCCTGAGCAGGTTCACCACCTCCGGGTCATCGCATACGCCCCACTTCCTTGCGACGAGCTCCAGATAGGCCAGGGGGACCGGCACCGCGTCCAGCCTAAGGAGGATCTCCGCAAGCCTCAACAGCTCCAACGCGTGGGACGGGGACACGCCGCGCCTGAGCAGCTCGACGGCCAGCCTCACGGAGTCCGAGACCAGCCTAAAAACCGAGAAGCCCTGTGCCTTTGCCTCGGCGGCGAGGGACCTGGCGGCATCCCAATCCACGGGCACCGTGGTCCTGCGCGGGGACATGGCCACACGTGAAGGGCGCGCTTTTATGGGGTTCGCTACGGCAGGAGACGGGGGCCCGGAGCGTGCTCGGCGAGGCCCACCTGGGCGCTCCAACCGAGCTGAGCTACCGGGGCACAGACAAATTGCCGAGGCTCATATATGTTTTGTGGTTTGGTCGGCGGCGCCGACACGCGAGGGACGGCCTACGGCGGAAGCGTTCCAGGAGTGCGATGTCGCGCCGCGTCCCCATGTACCCGCGGGGCCCCCTCGACGCCGCCGACAGGTCGCCTGGACCGTACGCGCACCCGTCCCAGCGAGGGGCTTTCGTGCGGCGCCGTGGGCATCGCTCGCTCAACGCCCGGCATCCCACCGCGCTGCCGGGCCTAGAAGGGATGTCAGGACCCTGTATGCCAGGGGGGCATAACGGGGATCCACGGCGACCTGGAGCCCCGCTACGCTGGCGTTCAGCCCCATATCGGGGAGGCGCACCGACATTGTTGGGGGCTCCCCCAACAGGAGTTCCCCCAGGTCCCGCTCCCCGAGGAGTCTGGCGACCTCCCCCATGAGGACGGCCTCAAGGCGTTGGGCCAGGTCCAGCGACCTGGAGACGTGGTACGCCGCGGCCCTCGCCAGGGACCCCTCATCAACAACGGCTATGTGGGCCGACGCGGAGAAGCGCACCTTTACGCCCTCGCGGGTCGTCGCTACGCCGCTGAGGTCCAGCCGGGCTGACGGCCTCAGCACTACCAGGAACCCATATATGTTGTCCCTGTCCCACTGGACTGGAGAGTCGCCCAACGTCAACACGTCTACTATGTATGTGCCCTCCCCACCGACCTTCACAAGGGCACGGCCGTCCAACGTGGAGAGGTACGCCGCGTGGCCGGGGCCCACCCTTACCTGGGTGCCCCTGGAGATTGGCGGGCCGTACACCCTGAACAGCTCCATGATGTTGGGCGGCGTCAGTGTTTATTAGCCAACGGGCAATAACGGCCATGGACACCATATGCGCGGCGGCCCTATTCGGCCTAATAATACTCGTCACGGTGGTTCTCTCCCGGCGCCATCGGAGGGCCGAACGGTCTAAATAGGCCCGCCCACCATGTAGCGATGGCCTACAAGTGCGCCGTGTGTGGGGGGTACACTGGGGAGCCGGTGCACTGCGGGGTCCCCGCAAGGCCCCTGATGGGCGAGGGGGAGCGGATAGCCCTAGGGAAACTCCTGTCGGGCATGCTGCGCCACTTTCCGCACAGGCTCGGCATATCCCTGGACAGGGAAGGGTGGGCCGACCTGGATGACGTGGCACGCGCCGTGTCCAGAAGACAGGGCTATTCTTGGGCTACGCGGGAACACGTGCTCGCAGTTGCCGCGCTCGACGAGAAGGGGAGGTTCGAAGTTGACGGCGGAAGGATCAGGGCGCGGTATGGGCACAGCGTCCCCGTGGACATACGCTACCCCTGCGACAACGAGGTCGGCGTCCTTTACCACGGCACAACCGCCGCAAATTTGCCGGGCATACTTGCCGAGGGGCTTAGGCCGGGCCGGAGGCTCTACGTGCACCTGTCCCCAGCCCCTGAAGTGGCGATGGAGGTCGGGAGGAGGCATGGGAGGGACGTCGCTGTGCTGAGGGTTGACGCCGAGTGCCTCAGGCGTAGAGGGGTCAGGATATACAGGGCGACGCCCTCGGTGTACCTAGCCGAGAGAGTGGACGCCGAGTGCCTCTCTGTGTACGTCCCGCCGGCCGGCGAGGGGGCCGGACGCCGCGGTGCCCCGGCCGAGCGGCGGGCGTGACCAGCGATATGTTTATATTCGAGCCGTGGATGGGCCGCGTGGCTGGGGTCGTCGGAAGGCACGTCTATGGGGAGCTCTACGGCGTGGACAAGGACGCGGCCAGCAACGAGCCCGCCCTCAGGGAACTGGTGTTGGACGCCGCCAACGCCGCCAACGCCAAGGTACTCGAGGTCAAATCGTGGCGTATAGACGACCCGGTCAAGGGAGGCGTCAGCGTCATCGCCCTGGTCCTGGAAAGCCACATAGCTGTGCACACGTGGCCCTACTACGACTACGCCACTGTGGACGTGTATACGTGTGGGGATCACACGGACCCCTTCAAGGCCTTCCAGCTCATAGTGGATAGGCTGAGGCCAAAGAGGTACACTGTGAACTTCAGCGACAGGTCCCAGAGGGAATCCGCGTAGGGCCCGCCGGCAGGAAATAGATTTTAAAGTGTAAGGCCTGGAACTCATGGTATTGCAGGTGGCCTCCATAATAAGCGCGGTGCTAATACTGATGCTCATCGTGGTGCTGCTTGCAATCCTCTCATCGGCCATTAGAATAATACCCGAGTACCAACGGGCGGTCAAGTTCAGGCTTGGGAGGGTGGTCGGCGTAGTGGGGCCCGGCCTCGTACTGATAATACCCGTGATAGACAGGCTGCTCATCTTCGACCTGAGGGTCATAACTGTGGACGTGCCCGCACAGAAGGCGCTGACCAAGGACAACGTCGAGGTGACCATAGACGCCGCGGTTTACCTGAGGGTCATAGACCCCCTTAAGACCGCGCTCACCATAAGGGAGCACATTACCGCCTCGTCGCTTCTGGCCGCGGCCACCCTGAGGGACATGGTGGGCACGGTGGACCTTGACACCCTCCTGACGCAGAGGGAGGAGATAGCCAAGAGGATAGCGAGCGCCGTCGACGCCCAGGTGTCTCCCTGGGGCGTAAAGGTAACCGCGGTCGCCATAAAGGACATAAGGCTGCCCGAGATGCTGGTTAGGGCCATGGCCAGCCAGGCGGAGGCCGAGAGGGTGAGGAGGGCCAAGATCACGCTTGCCCAGGCCGAGTACGACGCGTCGAGGCTCTACATAGAGGCAGCCGAGAACTACGCCAAGAACCACATAGCGGTGAACCTCCGCCAGATAGACGCCCTCATAGAGATAGCAAGGGAGAAGAACCTCATAATGGTCGTGCCCAGCAACCTGGAGATGGTGAGCATGCCGGCCGCCATGGCGCTGGCCATGAGGAAGAAGGAGGGCGAGTAGCCGTGCGCGTGCTGGCCGTAATCGCCCTGTTGGCCCTCGCCCTTTTGAGCGGGGCTGTATACGTGGAGAACATCAGGATCGTCAAGGTGGAGGGGACCATAAGCGACACCACGCTCTCGGCGATCAGCAGGGCCATAGAGGAGGCCCCGCCGAACTCGGCCATCCTCATACTCCTCAACACGCCCGGGGGGGAGGCTGGGCCCACCCTGGAAATAGTGAGGCTCATAGGGAACTCGCGCGTCCCCGTCATAAGCTTCGTGTACCCCGACTTCTCGTACGCGTGGTCCGCGGGCACGTACATACTATTGTCGAGCCACGTCGCTGCTATGACCCCCCACAGCGTCATCGGGTCGTGCCAGCCAATACAGCTGTTGCCCACCGGCGAGGTGATACCCGCGCCCAACAAGACCGTGAACGCCCTTGCGGAGTACCTGAGGGCGGCGGTCAAGGCGTACGGGAGGAACGCCACGTTCGCCGAGGCGTGTATAAGGCGTAACGTCAACGTGAACGGCGACGACGCATATAGGTGGGGCATAATAGACTTCGTTGCCAGGGACGTGGACGACCTGCTGCGCCAGGTCAACGGGACCGAGATATACATCATGGGGAGGTGGGAGAGGCTCGTGATCAGCGGCAACTACGTGGTGGAGGACCTGGAGTTCTCGCCCGGGGAAAGGATAGCCGCGTTCCTGAAGGACCCCGTGGTGGCATCCATAATAGTGCAGGTGGCGTTCCTCCTGCTGCTCGTCGGCCTATTCACGGGCAACCCCATAATAGCGGTAGTGGCGATCCTGCTTATAGTTGTGATGTCCCTAACGGCGCTCCCCCTCAACGTGTTCGGCGTGGCGATGCTGGTACTCGGCGCGCTGCTCATACTGGGCGAGCTGCTCTCCGGGTTCGCGGCGCACGGCGCCCTCAGCATCGCTGGGGCGGTCCTGGCGGGGATAGGCCTCGTCATCACCATGCCCCTAACCGGGGGCGAGTGGGCCATTAGGATAGAGGACCCAACCCCCATCCTGGCCTCGCTCTACGCCAACATAGGCCTCCTGGTGGGCCTAGTGGCCTTCATGATGTATAAGATCGTGAGGGTACACCGGACGAGGCCCGTCAGCGAGGGGCTCCTCCTCAACATGGTGGGCAAGACTGGGACGGCCTCGGACAACATAGCCGCAGGTGGGGAGGGCTACGTGTATGTGGAGGGCGAGTACTGGAGGGCGACGGCCAGACGTGACGTGAGGAGGGGTCAACGCGTGAGGGTGGTAGACGTTGGGGAGGGCGGGATCCTAACGGTCGAGCCTCTCGAATAGGGGGCTCCTCCTCCTGGCCTTGACCCTGGCCACCTCCAGGTTGGCGAGGATCTCATTGGCGAACCTGTCCGGGTTGAAGAGCCAGGCCTTCATGCGCGCCTTCTGCCTCATCTCGGACAGCTCGTCGTTCCCCATCCTGAGCACGCGCAGTATGGCGGACGCGTACTCCTCGTCTGTGCCCGCTGTGAGGGCCTCCTCCCCGTCGTTTATGACCTCTACAAGGCCGGAGCTCCTGGACACGACCGCTATCGCGCCCTGGGCCATGGCCTCGAGGGGGGCCATCCCGAAGTGCTCGCCGATCCTCATGTGGACGTAAACCTTGGCCTCCTGGTACAGCTGGACGAGCTTGGCGTCGGGGAGCACGGTGTCGTAGAGCTCCACGTCCTTGGTGGAGTCGGCAAGCGACTTGACCCTGTCCATGTACCACGCATTGCGCTCGTCGTACGTGCCAACGATCACCAGCCTGGCGTCTGGGACCACTGGCTTTATGCGGGCCCTGAACATCTCTATGAGCACGTCGAACCTCTTCTGCGGGACGAACCTGCCCACGCTCAGCACCACGTTGTCCCGGTGGCGCTTCAGGTCTGGTATGGACGTGTAGAAGGGCCACGCAATGGTGGGGTACACCACGTCCGGCCTAACGTCGAACATGTCGTAAAGAGCGGCAGCCGTGTACCTCGAGTTGACCATGACGACCTCGGGCACGCCGTAGAAGACCTCGTAGAGGCCCGGGAAACGGAAGTTGCGCAGGAAAAGCGGCACGTTTTCCCTCGTTAGCTCCTCCTCCACGGGGAAGTGTATGTACATGGCGGTGCCCATGGTGGGGACCGCCAGCTTGACGGCCAGGAGATACGCCGGCTCCTGTATTGTGGCCAGCGCCGCTTCCGGCTCGGCCAGGCGCACGGCCTGGGCTATGGACTCGACGGCCCCAACGAAGTAGTCCAGGTGCTCTATGCCGGTACGCCTCTCCACGCGCGGCCGCAGGTCCACGTACCTGGCCTCCCCCACGTCGGGGAACCACTGTGGCGCTCGGCTATGCGTGACCACAGTGACCTCGTGCCCCTTCCTCGCCAGCTCCCCCACGAGTATCCCGGTCAGCCTCTCGCTGCCCCCGTAGAAGTTCAGGTGCGGATGTATTAACAGTATCCTCATGGGTTCTGGTGGACAGAGAAGTTTTAACTTTTGGTCTGGACCGTGAAAAGGCAAGGGGCGGAACAACCGAGCCATTTTTATTCGTGTGCCGCGTGGTGTACCGTGAACCTTAGGCTCGCCCAACGCGTGTTGGGGTCCATATCCCAGTACCACAGGATACAGGGATCCCCGGAGCTCGTCGAGGCGGCAGAGGAGTTGGCGGCCATACTCGGCAGCATAGGCGCAGACGTGGACGTCAAGTGGGCCTACTACGACGAGGAGCACCTAGGGGGATGGCCCTTGACGGGCTGGTCCCTGGAACACGGCGCTGTGGGCGCGGGGCCCGTGAGACTCACGACGTACGAGACCCCAATGGTTGTAGCGGCCCACTCGCCCCCGGGAAACGTCGAGGCGCCAGTGGTGTTCGCCCCGTCCATCGACGTTCTGGACAAGGCCAATGTGGATGGCCGTATCGTGGTCGTCGCGGCGCACCATGCGCGCAGGGCATACTTCAAGGCCCAGGAGGCGGGCGCGGCCGCCGTAGCGTACTACAGGCGGGACGCGCCGGAGCACGCCGTGCCCTACGTGGGCCTTTTCCTCACGCCAGGGGAGGCGGCGCGCGCCAAGATACCCGCAGTGGCGGTCCCAAGGTCGATGGCCCGCGCGTTCCGGAGGTCGGGGAGGGCCGCAGTTCAAGTGGAGGGGCGCTTCTATGTGGGGGCCAAGATGCCCATCGTGTTGGCCTCCCATGGGGACCCACGCATCGCATTTACGGCGCACATGTGCCACCCTGGGGGCATGGTGAACGACAACGTGTCCGGTGTGGCTGGCGCCGTGGCGCTGATGGACATGGCCGTAAGGGAGGGCGTGGACGTCGCCGTGGCGCTGATGCCCGAGTACTTCGGCAGCGCCGCCCTTATGGAGACGGGGTGGCGGCCGGACTACGTGGTTAACCTCGACATGATTGGCGAGGACCAGGAAAGGACTGGGGCCACCCTTACCCTAGTGAGGCCGCCGTACGTCTATGCCTCCCCCACCGAGGCCGCCATATGGAGCTCCATGGCCTCACGCCTCTCCACAAGCGACACCTTCAGCGGCTTCGACAAGCTGCCCAGCTATAGGATGGCCAGGGCCAGATATTTCTGGGGCTCGGACCACGACGTGTTCATATCTAGGGGCCTGCCCTCGGCCATGGTCAACCAGTGGCCCGACAGGTACTATCACACGTCCATGGACACCATAGACAAGGTGGACCTGCACCTCATGGCGCTCCTGCTCGAAGCGCTGCTCGACGTGGCAAGGAGGGGCGCGGACCCAGAGGCGGCCAGGCGCTACTTCGTCGGCCTGGCAACGGAATATGGGGATGGGTACGCGTGCCACTTTCTCAGGTCGTCGCTGGGACTGCCGCTGCCCTGCGAGCCGAGGCGTCCCCCAGAGGGCGGCGGGCCCCGGTTGAGGGGGCCCTTGACCGGTAGGTACATGGAGGAGAGGCTGGGCACCGAACACTGGCTCGTCAAGCTGGTCGAGAACGATAGGAGGTGGGCCACCATAGTCAAGGTCTATATACCCACGCTCATGGACGGGACGCGGTCCCCCGAGACTATAGTGGACATGGTTGTAGAGGAGTACCCCGTGGACAGGGGCACGTTGACGCGCGTCGTCGAGGCGGTGGCGGACCTGGCCTAGTCTGCGCTGACCTCCTCCACAACCGAGGACTCGACGTCGTAGAACGCACAGCGCTCGTTGAGGAGGTCCCTGATAGAGATCACGCCTACCACGTCGCCCTCGTTGTCCACCACCAGGACGTGGCGCACCCTGTTCTCCCTCATCGTGATTATCACATCGGTGAGCGGGGTATCGGTAGACACAACTACAAGCCTATTGGTGGTGCCCACCTCCTCGACGGGCCTGTTGAGGTCCACGCCCCTTGCAAGGGCCCTAACCACGTCTCTCTCCGATATGACCCCCACGGGCTTGCTGGGCGACGCATCGTCCACGATCACCACTAGGCCTATGTTCTCCCTCGCCATTATCCGGGCGGCCTCTATGGTGGGAGTGCCCCTCCGTACGGATATTGGGGGGCTACGCATGAAGTGCTGTGCCGACAACACTAGACTACACGACTAGGAGGATTAAAAGGTTTGGGCGCCCGTCATCGGGTTTCAGGGGGAAATGGGGCCGGAACAAACCTTTAACCCTCGTCCATCTTGATTCTTGGGGTTTATAATGTTCACTTTAGATAAAACTCCATTTACACCCCGATTTTATTAAACAGAAACTAACATATTGTATTATGACGCTCACTGCGATGACTTATCTTGGTTTATGTGGAGCGTTAATATACTATTTCCACATGTTGCAACGGCCAAATATAGAAGACACCCAATGAACTTCATAATTACGGTTTACGGCCAAACACCAAGAACAGCGACATGGCCGCCAACGCGACTGTTGCCGACACCAGGCCCAGCACTAGGCCCCATGAGCCCTCGCCAACGCCGAAGCATATCGGGATGAAGAACACGACTACGCACCCCCCCACGGCTATGTCTGCCCCTCCCCACGACGCTTCCATTAGCATAAGCGCCGAGGACACCGCTACCACGGCGAGTCCCAACAGCACCAAGAGCAGCGCTGCCGTTGCAAGGGGCTGATGGGGGCCAAGGGCCGGGCTGGCCCCCATCGCGGCCCTTAGGACGCCCATATGAACGCCACGGCGAGGTACATCGCCATAACCGCTATGGCCATGGCCATTAGCAGCAGGGCAATCCTCGGAGAGGAGCCGAAGACTATGGGTATGGGGCCCAGCAACAGCACGGCGCCGCCCTCAGCCTTGCCTCCCGACCTGGCGGAGAGCACCACGAGCAGCAGCAGGCCTATGATCGCCATGGCCAGCCCCACGAACAGCAGCGCCGCGTACATGTCCGCCATGTGCATGCTGTTCCCGGGAAAATATGTGTGTTTCGTCGCACTTGGACGGCCAGGGCCAGACGATAGATTTAATTAGGCCGGTGCCACGGCCCCCAATGGTAGAGGCGTTGGTGTTCATAAATGTGGAGATAGGCACCGAGAAGGAGGTCATTGAGGAGCTGGCAAAGCTGGACAGCGTGCTGGAGATCTGGATGGTCTACGGCCCATACGACGTGGTGGCCCACGTGACAGCCGACACCCCGGAGGCCCTACGCACCGTGATAAGCGACCAGATTAGGAGGATCAACATGGTGAGGTCCACCATGACCCTCATCATAGCAAGCTCGATCAGAAAGCAGTAAGGAGGGCCAGCAGGCCCAGCAGGGAGCCCAGCACGGCCAACCCCAGAGACGCCGTCCTGGCCCTCCGGCCAATCCTCAACGATATGTACGTGGACGCTGCTATTGACAGCCAGGAAAACATGAGTATGTGCCTTCCCGCCAGCAAAGCCGGCGCGAGGCCTAGAAGGACTATTGCAAGGGCTATCCCAACGCCCATGGGGGCCAACGCCATGCGCCCGGTCTGCCCTACGGCTACGAGGAGGCCCAGCAACGGCAGGGAGAGGTAGCCCAGGGGGACGCCCAGCGCTATTAGGGCAGGGTTAAGCGCTATGGCCACTAACACTGGGGTCCACCGCAGCGTCGTGGGAAGCGGCGACGCGCGCCGCTGTTCCCTGGGCACGCCAAGGCTCATCTTGGCCTTGCCGGAGTCGTACTCCACGGCGTCTATAGGCGGCTCAAGGTCCTGCAGCTCCATGGACGCCACCATGTCCGCTACGTCGCGCAGCAGGGCTGGCCCCACAACTTCCCTAAGCGTGCTTAACAACAGCGCCTTCGACTCGGCGACGCACCTCCCATGGTCCTTGCCGATGCGCCTACACTTACGGTATAGGGAGAGCAACATTTCCGTGACGAGGTCCCTCCTCACCTCCTCCTCCAGGAGCAGTGGGGGCATCAGGTACAGTGGGTTTGTCTCGAGGTGCTTTGCCATGTCGGCGAGTATATCGTCGACCGGCACGTAGGGCCTGCTCGACCTTATGCCCACGTATAGGTCGACCAGGGCCCTGGGAAGGTCGCAGGGATACACGGCCTCGTAGTCCACGCCGTAGAGCTCCGCCACCTTGAACAGCCTAGCGCAGGGGTCGTCACCCACACTGACCAGATGCGAGGAATTTTAATAATTAAACAGTTAATTAGGTGGACGTTTTGGACCTCCTCGACACGTTGATGGGGATAAACACGGTAAATGACCCCATGAACGGCGTGTACCCAGACAAATCGTGGGTCGACCTAGTCGGGGCCTACGTGAGGTCCCAGGGATTTTCAGTGGAGCTGTTCGAGGAGGGGCCGTACGCGAGCCTCCTGGCAGTTAAGGGAAGGGGAGAGCCCATAGTCATGGCCATGGCGCACGTGGACGTGGTGCCCTACAGGGGCCAGAAGTGGGCCTATCCGCCGGACAGGCTGACCATCGTTGGCGGTAAGGCCTATGGGAGGGGAACGCTCGACGACAAGGGAAACGTGGCGGCCCTCCTTCACGCAGCGAGGGGACTAAAAGTCGAGAGGGGGACCCTTATGCTGGCCATTACGAGCGACGAGGAGTCCGGGGGTCGCCATGGGGCAAGGCTCATACGCGACGTGCTGGCCGCGCGGGGCCAACTGCCGCGTTACCTCATCAACGCTGATGGGAACTCCGAAATGATATGCGTTCGCCGTAGGGCCGCGTACTCCGTGACGCTCCGCGCCGTTGAAAACACGCGCGATGTGAGGGGCCGCGCGGTCCGGGCTAGGGCGAGGGCGCTGATGGGCGGCGACACTAGACACGCCGCGTACTTCGTGCCGGGCGCCCACCTGCACCCGGTCATTGCGCTGTCTGTGAAGGCTACGTACGCGCTGGGCGTGTCGCATCTCAGGGGCGCATGGGTCAAACCCAACGTGGTCCCGGAATGGGCCGAGGCGGTCCTGGTCGAGGGCGGGAAGGGGAGGGCCACGGTGGATGTGGGGCTGACCGACCTGCTGAGGGCCGTGCTACCCGTCACGCGTATGAGTATTGGGCAGCACATGCACAGCCAGTTTGGGGCTGTGGCCACCCCCAACACGTATGCTAGGTCGGATGGGCGACACGTGATGCGGCTGGACGTGAGGGCCATGATGCGCGATGGGGCCCCCATCAGGGAGTACGTGGGGCTGGTCATAGGGGAGGGCGGCTACGACGTGGATTACGAGGTGGGGGGCGATGGCGGCTACCTGTATACGCGCCCCGACTCGCACATCGTGAGGGTGGCCGTCGAGGCCTCGGCGCGCGTACTCGGCGCGTACAGGGTGGGCGAGCTGCCCGGCGCCTCGGACTCGCGTTACTTCTCGCCCCTAGGCGTCGATGCGGTGGATTTCGGGCCGCGTGGAGGTGGGCTCCACGGGCCCAACGAGTACGTTGAGGTGGACAGCCTGGCCAGGACGGCCCGCTTCTACAGGCATCTCATGGAAACGTTATTAAGCGCGTAGCCGGAAACTGGCGTGATGAGAAGGGGGTTCAGGCGACCCGTGAGGAGACTTCAGCGGAACTGAAACTAGACGCGTACCTTCTCCTTCACCGCCTCTATGTTCCTCCTTATCTCCTCGTCGGGATACACGTACGGCTGCAACCTGCCCGACAGGTACTCGTCGTAGGCCGAGAGGTCCAGGAGGCCGTGCCCAGAGAAGTTGAACAGTATGACCCTTTCCTCCCCCTTCTCCCTAGCCTCAACGGCTAGGTCCACCACGGCCCTCACAGCGTGCGCCGTCTCTGGAGCAGGGACGAAGCCCTCGGTGTTCGCGAACAGTTTGGCCGCCTCAAACACGGACACCTGGTCGTAGGCCCGTGCCTTGACGGCGCCGTGCCTCACCAGTATGCTGAGGGTGGGGGCACACCCGTGGTACCTTAGGCCCCCAGCATGTATCGGCGGGGGCACCATGGTGTGGCCCAAAGTGTGCATCTTGACGAGGGGGGTCAGGCCCGCCGTATCGCCGAAATCGTACATGTACGTGCCCTTGGTCAGCGTGGGAACCGCCGCCGGCTCCGCCGCGAGGAACTGGACGTCCTTTGGGGCCTTCCCCGACACCTTTTCGTAGTAGAACGGCCAGTACAGCCCGCTGAAGCTTGAGCCGCCGCCGCATGCCCCAACAACGTAGTCGGGGTACTCGTCGAGCCCCTTCATCTGTTCCAGGGCCTCGAGACCTATGACCGTCTGGTGCATGAGGACGTGGTTGAGGACGCTGCCCAACACGTACTTGGAGCCCGTGGTCAC
This sequence comes from Thermoproteales archaeon, assembly GCA_027002815.1. GTDB lineage: Archaea > Thermoproteota > Thermoprotei > Thermoproteales > Thermoproteaceae > WANN01. Next base: position 18,789 of record JALWZH010000057.1, read on the forward strand.
GGCGTCCTCTATCGCCTCGCTTATCGCAATGCCCAAGCTGCCCGGGTGGTCCGGGTCAGACTCAAGGTACTTACGCCCCACCTTGGTCCTGTCGCTGGGCGAGGGGGTGACGTCGGCCCCCCAGAGCTCCATGAGTATGCGCCTAAGGGGCTTCTGCTTGTATGACACCCTCACCATGTAGATCGTGGCCTTAACCCCGAAGAACTGGGCCGCGAAAGCCACCGCGCTGCCCCACTGGCCGGCCCCCGTCTCCGTGGTCACCCTGCCCACGCCCTCCTTTGAAACGTAGTAGAGCTGCGCCACCGAGGTGTTGGGCTTGTGGCTCCCCGGCGGCGAGGCGCCCTCGTACTTGTAGTATATCCGGGCCGGCGTCTTAAGGGCCCTCTCGAGGCGGAGGGCGCGCCTAAGGGGCGTGGGGCGCCATATGGAATACACGTCCCGCACCTCGTCGGGTATGGGGACCCACCTGTCCTGGGAAAGCTCCTGCCTCACCAGTTCCTTGGCAAAGAGCACCTCCATCTCCTCGGCCCTGACGGGGCTTCCATCAGGCTTCATGTAGGGGGGAAACCCCTCGGGCAGGTCCGGCAGTATGTTATACCAATACTTCACTTCCATGACCTCACAAATGCCGGCCTATATAAATACTATACAGGCGCGCGGGTCCCGCGGCCGGGCCCCGACATACGGGCCACTTGAACTGTTTTCCTATATATCATTTCGTGTTTGTTAAGTGTAGATTCTAGAAGTTAGTTTCAAGTAATGTTTATAAATCTTATCAATATATAGACACATGAAACGCATAGCCGTTGTCGGTGGGGGCGTTGGAGGCATCTTCGTCGCCAACAAGCTCGCCGCTAAGCTGGGCGACTCCGTGAGGAGGGGAGAGGCGGAGATAACGGTCTTCGAGCCGGGCAGGACCGCCGTGTACCAGCCCGGCTTCCTCTACATACCCTTCATGGAACTGCCCAGATACGTCATGTTCAGGGAGGTGAGGGGGCTGTTGAGTCCCCTCGCCAAGCTGGTGCCGGAGGCCGTGGAAACGATAAGCCTTGGGGACAGGAAGATAAGGACCGCGTCTGGGAAAGAGTACAACTACGACTACCTCGTCATATCCACCGGCGCAGAGGTGAGGACCGACGCGTTTCCCGGTTTTGGGTCCCATTGGCATACCTTGTGGACGTATGAGGGGGCAAAACGGCTTCGAAAGGCGTTGAGCGGGTTCCAGGGCGGGACGCTTGTGTTCTCCGTGACTTCCACGCCCTACAAGTGTCCAGTGGCGCCGTACGAGTTCCTCTTCATGTTCGACGACTACCTGATGAGGAGGGGCATAAAGAGGAACACTAAGGTCATATTCACCACGGTCGCCCCCAACCTCCATGCCCAGCCAAACGTAAACAGGTTCCTTGAATCCGAGATGGGCAGGAGGGGGATAGAGCACAGGACCAAGTTCGAGGTCAGGGAGATCGGGGAGGGCTATGTGGACGGCACTGAAAGGATCAAGGCGGACCTAGTCGTGGCGGTGCCGCCCCACAGCGGCGTCGAGGCCGTCAGGAGGTCCGGCATAGGGGACAACGCGGGCTGGGTGCCCGTGGACAAGTCCACCCTACAGGTCGTGGGGGGCTCGGGGGCCGAGTACGCCCTCGGCGATGCCACGAATCTGCCGGTCCCCAAGGCAGGGTCTGTGGCGCACTTCCAGAGCGAGGTCGTGGCGTCCCGCATAGCGGAGGAGCTGGACCTGGGCTACTCCGACACGGT
>JALWZH010000058.1 GCA_027002815.1 Thermoproteales archaeon
CCCCTTATCAGCCCCATTGGGTCCCCCACCCTTACGAGGAGGCCCAGCGTCGCGTGGGGGACCCACGTCCCTGGGCCCTTCGGCGGCCCCCCGGGGCAGCCTGTCCGCAAGCATGTCGAAGACGCGTCTCAACGCCCCTCTGGCGTCCCTGCCGTGGCGGATAGCCGACAGGACTATGTCCCTAACCTCCTCGGGCCTAACGCCGTTCTCGATCGCCGTCCTGACCGCGGCGAGGAGCCCACGGGTGTCGTTCACGGAGCGGATCGCAAGCTCGACCGCTAGGCGGGACGGCGCGTTGGGCGACGAGGCCCACACGCGTTCAAGGACCGAGATCGTCCTGTTGAGCAGTCCCTCCGCCATTTCCAGCCTCCTCGCCATTTCCAGGGCCGTGGCGTTGCCGGCGTCCCCTAGGGCCTCGTCCACAATCCTACCCACACGCTCGAGGAGCCTCGCCTCAAGCCGCGCCACGTGGACCGTCACGTTGCGGAACGCCTCAAGCCGCGCCGCCCTGATCTCCTCGAGTATCCTCCCGGCATCGGCCTGGCCTGGGCCAACCCCCCTCGGCTCGCCGGCCAGGGGAAGCGGCCTGATACGTATCAGGGTCCTGTTATTTACGACCAGCACCACGACCTCGGGCTCGTTGCACTCATCAATAAATTTCCTGATATCTGCAAGGGTGAGGTTCGAGTGTTCTATGTAGACCTTGAGCGCGAGCAGCTTTACACGTATGTCGGGCGGACACTGGGCCAGGGACACGTTGAACGGCGCCTCCTTGACCACGGACGCATTTACGGCCACCTCTGTCGATGCGTCCATGTGGGCGGCCAGCGCCGCCCCAAGCATAGATGTGAACACCGCCAGCAACAGCAACGTCGACCTCATGTCACGTCATTTGTGGCACACGTATAAATCGAATTTCCTGGGAACACGCGCGGGAACAACGTGGGAACGAAGTGGGAATGGGAAACGCGTGTAGGGGAATGCTCAGAACTTAAAGGACTCTTCACGTTTCAGCCGGGTGAAGCGTCTTCACGCCACGCATTGGGAGAGGAAATTAAATAATGTTTTGGGCCGTGTCCGGGCATGCGCATCGAGGGGAAGAACTACACCTTCGAGGTAGTTGTGGACGAGTCCCTGGACCAGGCCCTGGCCATCATTAGGCCAAAGGGCGAGTACACGCAGAGGAGGCTGGCCGAGGTCTCGCGGAGGCTTGCGGACCATACACACGACCCGTGGACCGTCTCGCGGGGCCACATGCTCCTCACGATATGCGCGTGGGTCTCCAGGTCGGGCATGCCGTGTAGCACCATGGCCGAGAACGTGGCCTCGAAGTACAGGGCCCTTGCTGAAACCATCGACGGGCTTTTCTCGGGAGGCGACAAGGAAAGGAGGGGAGGCAGGAGGAGAAGGCGGAGGAAGGCGCGGAGGAGGACCCGCAAGAGGAGGAAGGGGGCGAAAAAGAGTTAAATTCTGGATTGGCCAGTGACAGCATGTCGATGGAGCCCGAAGTGCCCCACATAGAGGTGGACGACGAGACGAAGGACGTCATTAGGGAGATGCTCTCGCAGATGGAGGCCCCCGTAACCATAAGGCTGTTCACCTCGCAGAGGTGCGGCGACCGCGAGACCAACTGGTGCGTGCCCACGGAGGAGCTCGTGGACCTCGTCTCGGACCTGGCGCCGCCCAGCAAGGTGCACGTTGAGAAGTACAGGTGGGAGCAGGACCCCGACGCGTTCGGGAAGTTCGGCGTCGACGTGGCCAGGGTCCCAGTAATCATGGTGGTGTCCGGACACATAACGTACTACGGCGCGCCGCTCGGGGAGGAGGTGAGGGCGTTCATAGAGACCGTGGTGCGGGTCTCGAACGGCCGTACGGGGCTGAGGGCGAAGACGAGGGACGTGTTGAAGCAGCTCTCCAGCAACAGCGACGCCAAGAACGTAGTTATAATGACTATGGTCACGCCGTCGTGTCCCTACTGCCCGTACGCCGTGCTCATGGCCAACATGTTCGCGTACGAGTCGCAGGGCAAGGTGAGGTCGCTGGTGGTGGAGGCCATGGAGAACCCCGACATAGCCGACATGTATGGGGTCACGGGGGTGCCCACGGTAATACTGAAGACGGACGACGACATGGGCAACGTCGAGTTCATAGGCGTTCCCCCCGAATCCGACCTCCTCAACAGGGTGCTCGAGTACTCCTCCAGGTAGTGGCCCGAATGGAACGCCCGCCCGTCTGCCTGGTCACGGGCAACGAGCACAAGGTCAGGGAGGCCGCCATGACCCTTGGCCGTTACGGCATACGCGTGGAGCGCTGCCCCATGAGGAAGCTCGAGGTCCAGTCCGACGACCTTGTGGAGATCGCGAGGACGGCGGCCGAATCGCTCTGTGGGCGGGGACCGGACGCGCCCCTCCTAGTCGAGGATGCGGGGCTCTTCGTGAGGCGCCTCAGGGGGTTCCCCGGCCCCTACAGCGACTTCGCCTACAGGACCATAGGCGTTGAGGGGATACTGAGGCTGCTGGACGGCGTCGAGGACCGGGCCGCATACTTCATGGCGGCGCTCTGCGCGTGTTGGCGGGGAGAACTGGCGTGTTTTTCGGGCGTGGTTGAGGGGACCATAGCCCTGGAGCCCCGCGGGACCGGGGGCTTCGGGTTCGACCCCATATTCGTGCCCGACGGCCACACTGCCACCTTCGCCGAGCTGGGAGAGGACGTGAAGTCCGCCATATCCCACAGGGCGCGCGCCCTGGCGGCGTTCGCCGAGTGGTTCCTCTCGAAAGAATTATAATTGCGGCCGAAACACGTTACATGGGTACCGCCATCCTCGACAGGCCTGTAATAGAGTACGCTACCCACAGCGTCATAACCATTTCCCCGGCCGCAACCATAGAGGAGGCCGTGAGGACCATGGTGGCTAACGACATTAGGCGGCTGCCCATACTTGACGATAGGGGTAGGGTGCTCGGCATTCTGACCCTCATAGACGTGTTGGAGACCCTCTACGACTTCGTGAGGGGGACGTACAGCGACGAGGTCGGCACGATTTCCCTTTACAGCGATTTCCTTGCTGCCCCTGCGATAAAGTACGCTACGAGGTCGGTGCTAACCGCACGCCCAGAGACGACGGTAAGGGAGGTGGTCCGCCTGTTCCTGGAACACGAAATTGGCAGCATGCCCATCGTGGAGGGGGGCAGGCTCAGGGCTATATTCACCGAGTGGGACGCTGTGAGGCTCATATCGGACATAGACTTCCCCCACCTCGTGAGGGACGTCATGACCAAGATAATCTACGTGTTGACACACGAGTCCACGGTCTTCGACGCCCTGGAGGGAATAGTAACGTTCAAGTTCCGGAGGTACCCCATTGTGGACCCCAGCGGCAGGATCACCAACATGGTCCACGCCAAGGACCTCCTGAGGTACCTCTCCGACAGCAATGTAGTTGGGGCCATCAGGGAGGGGAGGACCCTCGACGTGTTGTCGGCGCAGGTGGTGAAGGTGGCCAACTCCCCCCTCATAACCACGAGCCCCGACGTCCACGTGAAGAACGTGGCCAGGAAGATGCTGGAGTACGACGTGGGCGGCGTGCCCGTGGTCAACGAGGACAACAGGGTCGTTGGGCTGGTCACCGAGAAGACGCTACTGGTGCTTCTTAGCGAGGAGAAGTAGCGCTCCTAGCCCCAGCAGCGCGGCCGATATGGCCACGTTGGCGAACACGGCTATGCTGGTTATGTCGGGCGCCACAAAGGCGTTGGGCCTCTCGACGCTGCAGGTCAGCGAGGTACTCCTAATGTTCTGGGACTTCACCAGCCTGTACGGGTCGAACTCCCTCAGCACCTCGAAGCCGTAGCTGCGGCCCGCGGCGTCCGTACAGACCAGTTCCTCCTCCATGTCGATCACCGTGTACACCTCGACTCCCCCTACGGCGCCCGGCTCGGACAGGCAGTCCCGCAGCCTCAAGGTGTCCCGCAGGGGGACCACCGTGTTGCAGTCTATCCCGTCCTGCACCACGAGGAACCGCCCGTACGGCGCCGCGTCCTGGGAAGGCAGGGACACCTTGACCACTATTGTCCCCCCATCCTCAACGTTGAACACGTACGTGCCGTTGGCCTCGGAGACCGTGACCGTGTACGACAGGGATAGGGCCGACAGGAGGACCACGAGTATGGGTACGAGCCTCATTCCGCCGGCACCTCAACGCTGGGCGGGATCATGCCGCGCCTCTTTAGATCGTTGAGGTACGAGATGACCTTCCTCCGGACGAGGGCCCCCGCGCACCTGTAGCAGTAGTACGTCCCGTTGACTATGGCCGACACGTCGGCACTGCCGCACTCGGCACACCTAGACATGTTGCCACCCACAACACCACGATTTTAATGTTACCTTTAAAACTTGTAGGGCTCCCGCCCCAAGTCGGGCTCGGTCCACCTGCCGTACGCGAACCTGGACAGGGGGTACACGGGGGGATCCGCGCCCCCATACACCGCGTCGGCCAACAGCTCGGCGAGGGCCGGCCCCACGTGGGCCCCGTACCCGTTGAGGCCGCCTATTATGTAGAGGTTGCCCACCACGTGGTGGCGCCCAATAACGGGCATCATGTCGGCGCTCCCCTCGCACATGCCGACCCTGGTCCACAGGGCCCTTATACGCCTCTTCCTGGCAAGCCTCAGCTCTGCCCTCCTTATGATGGGGCCCATGGCGTTGCCGTCCCCCGAGCCGCGGCACCACATGTTGCCGTCGCCGAGCACGGCTAGGCCCAGCGCCCCGTATGTCGGCGAAAGGGGCCTGCTGTAGAATCCGGACACGTAGTCGCCCAGTACCACCCGCGAGTATTCTGGGGCCCCAAGGACCACGGACGCGGTGCAGCAGTAGGGCTTCAGGGGAAGCCACACCCCCGCGTTGGAGGCCAGCGCCGCGTTGTGGCCGCCCGCGGCGAGCACCACCTGGTCCGCCTCCACGGCCTTCCCGTCGACGCTTACCCATGCCCTGCCGCCGTCCACCCTTAGGGACGCCCGGCCCCTCAGCACCTTGAGCCCCCTCTTGGCCCTCGAAACGGCGGCCCCCACGTCCACTATGAAGTCGTGCCCATATATGTACTCCTCGTTTTCCAGGGGCCGGAAGCCAAGGGCACGCACGGTGGACTCGTCCACTACCCTGTACTCGACGCCGCTCCTCGACCAGTAGGACTTGGCCTCGCCGTGTCCCGGCCTCTTGATTATCAGCGTGGGGACCCTCCTCATCTTTACCCCCAACTCCCTGTATATTTCCAGGCTCCTCAGTACTAGGTCCAGGTCAACGCTGTTGGGCATGTACGGGGAAACGATGAGGCCGTGCCTCGGGTACCTGGGCGGCAGCTCTACTATACTGACGTTTGCCCCGAGGCGCCTCAGGAACATCCCGGTGAAGGCCCCCGCGATGCCGCCGCCCACCACAACTACGTCCATGGCTAAACCGTCAACATTGTCCTATAAATTCATGGCTGTTGTACGCCCGGGACCTGGGCACTTTTAAATAGGCGCACAACACGTTGCGCCATGGAACATAAGGTGAGGGACATATCCCTGGCGGAGAAGGGCAGGAACAACATCTATTGGGCCGAGAGGCACATGCCCGTGTTGCTGGAACTACGAAGGCGATTCGAGGCGGAGAGGCCCTTCGAGGGGGTCACCATAGCCGCGTCGCTGCACGTCACCAAGGAGACGGCGGCGCTCGTCAGAACGCTGGTTGCGGGCGGGGCAAGGGTAGCGCTCGCGCCTTCGAACCCCCTGTCTACCCAGGACGACGTGGCGGCGGCGCTTGCCGAGGAGGGCGTCCACGTGTACGCGTGGAGGGGCATGACGGAACGCGACTACTACAACGCGATGGGCTTCGCCCTCTCCTTCTCGCCCACAATCACGCTTGACGATGGGGCGGACCTCACTGTGACGTTCCACAAGCTGGCCATGGGCATAGAGGACAGGGAGACGACCTACGCCCTCGAGACCGCCGGCGGCGCGGACTTCGCGTCCCTCATAAGGAAGGTGAGGGGTGGAACTGAGGAGACCACCACTGGCGTCATGCGTCTTAGGGCGCTGTACAGGGAGGGGAAGCTCATGTACCCGATAATAGCGGTTAACGAGTCGTACACGAAGTACCTCTTCGACAACAGGTATGGGACCGGCCAGTCCACCTTCGACGGCATTATGAGGGCCACCAACATGTTGGTGGCCGGTAAGGCGGTGGTGGTGTGCGGCTACGGTTGGGTTGGGAGGGGCATAGCCATGAGG
>JALWZH010000059.1 GCA_027002815.1 Thermoproteales archaeon
TTACTGGACTTGGATAAAACGTTGGTCAATGTTGAGGACCATGTAGATTATTGCTCGGCGTACAGGGAACTCGAGTCGAGGGGCTACGTCACGGACGGCGTATCTGTGCCGGAGACGTACTGGGGGAGGTGCACCTTACGCGCCATGGCCGTTCTCGTGGCCCTCGCAGGCACTGACAGGTGGGCCGAGGCCTCGCGGATAATAGAGAAATACGAGGTTGAGGGGGCCAAGCGGTCAACGCCGATGCCGGGCCTACGGGAGTTCATCCGGGGCGCGTCAGGCTACAGGAAGGCCGTAGTGACTCTTCTCGGCGAGGAGGGCACGAGGATCGTGCTTGAGAAGCACGGCATATCTGTGGACGTGGCAGTCCCCAGGAGGCCCGACCTCAGGCCCAAGCCCCATGGGGACCAGGTGGCCAAGGCGCTCGAGTTGCTGGGGGCGCGGCCCGACGAGGCCGTGATGGTGGGGGACAGCGAGTGGGACGAGGAGGCGGCCCTCAACGCTGGCGTGGGGAGGTTCATAGGCGTGACCAATGGCAGGGAGGCGCACCGCTTCAGGACGCCCTACGTGGTGTCGAGACTCGACGAGGCGCTGAGATACATCTAGGACAGGTCCACGTACACCTCGCCGTCAATCACCAGGGCCTTGTACAGCTTGAGGCATGGAGCATCCTTCTTCTGGACCGTCCCCCGCCCGTCGACGAGGCTCCACACGCCGCCGTGGCCAGTACAGACCACGTATGGCCGCCCGTCCCCAACGACCACGCCCGAGGCCCCTAGGTTCCACTTGCCGTGGGGGCAGAACGCGTCGAAGGCGTACACCCTGTCGCCTCGCCTGGCCAGCGCCACCGGCCTTAGGCCGCCCACGAGTTTTATGACGGGCTTCTCACCGTTGGGCAGCTCGTCCAGCCTGCACACCCTGTGTAGCCCCCGGCCATGTCGGTGCATTGTGGTCTGGCGGCTACTACAACATAAACACATCTGGAAATTATATGAATTATTTTTCTGCGTCCCTCCAAGAATTAATTGTGGGATGGCCAGTATATATTTGCCTCACCTTTTTAATCCGTCGGTGGGCCTAAACCCCATGGCTCGCCTGGTGCTTGGCCTTGGGGCGACCCATGCCCCGGGCATAACAGCTAGGGCCGAGGAGGAGCCGCTCGACAAGAGGGAGAGGGTCTATGGGAACTACGACAAGCTGAAGGCCGTGGTGGAGGAGGCGAGGCCAGACGTTCTTGTGGTTGTGGCCAACGACCACGTGACCTACATGTTCGACATTATCCCCCAGTTCCTCATGGTAGTTGCAGACGAGTACGAGGGCCCCCCCGACCACGAGTGGCTGAGGATCCCCAAGTACAGGGTCAAGTTCGACCGCGGGCTTGCAGAGTACTTGCTCCGGGGGCTTATAGACAGGGGATTCGACGTGGCCTTCTCGAGCAATCCCCTACTTGACCATGCGACCATGCTCCCCCTCCACTTCCTTGCCTCAGACAGGAGAGGCACAGTGCTGTACCCGGTCGTCTCCATGCTCACAAACGCCTTCGTTAGGCCCGTGCCCCCCCTGAGGAGGGGCTTCCAGCTGGGACTCGCCCTGAGGAGACTCATCGAGGAGTATCCCGAGGACAGGAGGGTGGCTGTCCTGGCCACCGGCGGGCTCTCCCACGATCCCGGCGGCCCGCGTTGGGGGTACGTGGATGAGGTCTTCGACCGCAGGTTCCTCGACGCGTTGGCCGGGGGGAACGTGGACGA
>JALWZH010000060.1 GCA_027002815.1 Thermoproteales archaeon
GGGGGGGGGGTGAGAGGGGGGGGGGGGGGGGGGGGGAGGGGGGGGGGGGAGGTAGGGGGGGGGGGGGTATTTCTGCGCGGGGGTGGTGGTGGGGGGGGAGATCGGGGAGGCCATTGCGTCTCTCCTAGAGCCCTACTTCAGGGAGAGCGCCGATAGGAGGGAGAGGGTGGTCCTGGGGACAATCGAGGGGGACATACACTCTATAGGCAAGAACCTGGTCAAGATGGTCCTCCTGTCCACCGGCTTCGACGTGGTGGACCTTGGCGTGGACGTGAAGGCCGAAATGTTCGTGAAGGCCGCCGTGGAGCACTCGGCGCGCGTTGTCGGCGTGTCGGCCTTCCTCACCACCACGGCGCTGAACATACGCAAGGTGGTGGACGCGCTGAGGGCGGCCGGCATAAGGGACAGGGTGGTCCTCATGGTGGGCGGGGCCGCCGTGACCGAGGAGTTCGCCAGGTCCATAGGCGCCGACATATACGCCATGTCGGCCGTGGAGGCTGCCCGTAAGCTGAGGGAAGTGCTCGGCTCATAGGGCTGGCCGCCACGCTGGCCGAGGCGGCTAGGACTGCGACGTGTATGGTCATGGGGCTGGGCCGGCTGAGGGAATATTTACATATGGGTTAATACTTAAAATGTGTGTTCGATAGGCTCTTTTCAATTTTTAGGAGCAGGGAGGAGAAGCTGTTCCTTTACCTCTTGGACCACGTGAAACTGTCAAAGGAATGTATTGATGAACTTATAAGGGTAGTCGAGGAGATACCCAACAGGGACAGGCTCGACGAGGTGGCCAGGTACATAGCGGCGCTGGAGAAGGAGGCCGATGAGCTCACCCGCAAGATGGACGAGGAGGTCGTGTCCGGCGCCATTATACCGTCAATAATAAGCGACCTGGAGCTGCTCCTGGACCGCATAGACAACGTTATGGACGGCATATACTTCCTCTCCAGGGAGCTGAGGAGGGGGGCCAGCATATGGGAGGTGGATCCCCGCGTCGTGGAGTTCCTCAGGGACCCCTTCATAAAGATGCTAAGGATAACGCAGCGCAGCATAGACATACTCCTCACGCTCCTCCAGAACGCCCCGCGCAACAAGGACGTCATGAGGTCCATGGGCCTCAGAATAGAGAAGCTGGAAGAGGAGGTGGACGACATTAAGGACGGGGTCATGGACGGCCTCTACACGTTGAGGGACCTGGCCCCAGTCACCTTCCACCACATCACCGCCCTAACGTACGGCATAGACTCCATACTGGACAACATGAAGGACGTGGCCGTCCTGGTCCTCACGATATCCAACGCCATATCGTCATGACGCAGCTTCTCGCGGTGCTCCTCATAGTGCTGTTCGCGTACAACCACGCCATACTCATAGCAGGCCCCCTCGTTTGGTCGGGCCTGGCCAGGAGGGGCACGGCCATAGCTGTGACCGCGCTGGGCTACCTGGCGGGATACGCCGCGATATCAGGGTTCATGTCCCCAATAGTGGAGCCCTTCATGGACAGCTCGCTCTACGTGATCGTGACGAGCCTAGCCACGTACATAGTGGGCAATCTGCTCGACGTGCCCATACCCATAAGCTTCGCCATATACAGCTCCATCGCGGCCCTGGCCCTGGCCGACACGCCCAACCTTTCCACGGTGCTGGCCATGTGGGTGCTGTCCCCCCTGGCGTCCATGGCGCTGGCCCCACTGATCTACGCGTACCTATCGTCGCGGGTGGACATGGTCAGGGCCTCCCACGCGTTCGCGCTGCCGCTAATGTTCGGCGTGGCGTTCTCCATTGGGGGAAACAACATAGGCCTCATAGCCCCCCTCTCTGGACTGGCGCCCCACCTGGTCATGGCCTCCATCGTGGCCGGCACGATCCTGGCCTACCTGGTCAGGTTCGCCACCATCGGGTACGGCCTCTACTCCCTGACGCCGGGCACCGTCCTCGTGGCGTCCACGGTCACCGTGGCGCTGACGGTGGTCTCCACCCTCATGTCGGTCCCCATGACCATGACTCTTCTCGTCATATTCTCGTTGCTGGGGATAGCGTACTCCAAGTCGCTCGTCCTCATAGGCAGGAGGGCGGTCAAGAGGCTGTGCCTGGGCATGGCCCTTGGACTCGTGCTGCCGCTGGTCCTCGGCGCGAGCATTAGGTACCTGCCCCTCGGGCCTTAGGAGGGGCCCCTACAGCTCCTGCTCCAGCACCTCGACCCGCGTTATGTCCGCTACAAGCGACCTGAACCTCTCGGCCTCCTCCCTCCCGGCCACTATGGACCCCCAGTGCATGGGCACGGCGATCCTGGGCCTGACGTGCCTGACGAACTCGGCGGCCTCCTCCGGCGTCATGACGTATACCCCGGACACGGGCACTAGGGCTATGTCTATACCGCTCAGCGACCTGAACTCCTCAACGAAGTCGCTGTCACCCGCGTGGAATATCCTAACGCCGCCGACCTCCAGCAGGTAGGACACGCGCCCGTCCTCGCGCGGGTGGAAGACAACGCCGCGCGCCGGGTCCCTGTACTTGTTGAGGTTGTACGCCGGCAATGCCTGGAACCTGACTGGTCTCACCTCCCCGCTGTCCCCCGGCTTCACATACCTTGGACGTGTCCCCGCCCTGGAGACGCACTGGGAAGCCACGTGGGGGGCGACCACAGACGTGCCGTCCTTGAGGACCTTAGATATGCTGGGGGGATCACAGTGGTCGAAGTGCTCGTGGGTTATGAATATGGCGTCGGCCTTGGGCTCGCTTAGCTGCAGCTTGTACGGGTCCACGTATATCGTATAGCCGCAACACGTGATCCGGAAGGAGTCGTGGCCCAGCCACTGCAGCCGTACCTGCCCGTATTCCAGGACCATACGTATATGTGGGTGACCATTTATAAGGTATGGGTCTGCTTGTCGAGGCCCTTGAGGCCAAGGCGAGGAGGCTGAGGGAGCTGGGCGACGCCATTGGTGAGGGGGCCGCCAGGAGGGCGCTTAGGGACGCCCACGCGCGGAGGAGGCCCCGCCCCTGCGGCATAACGGTGCATACGGGCATTGGATGTAGCTATAGGTGTGCCTACTGCTACATATACGACATGGGGTTTCCCCCAGCTCCAGCCCCCTATCCCTTGACCGGGGAGGAGCTGGCATATGCGCTGGCCGCGAACCCCCACGTGGCTGTAGGCCCATGGGGCACGCTGGTGGCTGTGGGAAGCGTGACCGAGCCCTTCATGCCGTTGACCAGGGAGAGGGCCCTGGAGTACATGGGGGCCATAGCGAGCCTCCTCGGCAACCCGATACAGGTCTCCACTAAGGGCACGTTGGGGCCGAGCGACGCCAGGCGGCTAGCGGGGACGCAGGGCGGGCTCGACGTGCTGGTCACTGTGACCACCCTAGAAAGGCACAGGTCGTTGGAGCCTTACGCTCCGCCCCCAATGGAGAGGCTCGAGATGGCCCGGGAACTGGTGGGCCTGGGGATCCACGTAACATTGTTCGTGAGGCCCATGGTGCCCGGCGTGACTGACAGGGAGGTGGAGAGGATATTGGCGGCGGCGCACGACGCTGGGATAGACTCTGTGGTTTTCGGCACGCTTAGGATCACTAGGGGGATCGCGCGGCGGCTCGCACCCCTTGGGGTGGACCTGTCTGGCCGCCTGAGGGGGCCGCCGGGCAGGGGCCAGACCCCCATACTTTCGGGCGACATCAAGCGCCGGGCAGTTGACGCTGCTAGGAGGATGGGGCTCAGGGTTTTGCCTGCCAGCTGCTCGGCCAACGTCATGGCCCACGGCCAGGCATGCGCCGCATGCGACATGGGCCCATGCGGCGACATGGGCAGGCTGCCCAGGGTTGGACACGGCGATGTGGCTGAGTACCTGGAGGCGAGGGGCGTTAGGGCCGAGACGCATGTGGACGAGGCCAGGATACTCGTTAGGGGGAGGCTCAACGCTGCGGACGTGGACTTCATAGCCGCGGTGACCAGGCGCCGCGTGGTCGTTCAGAAGTGAGGGCGCCAAATATATAGGTCCGGCCGCCACCCACCGGTGTGAGGGTCGCTGTGGATGTTGGCGGGACCTTCACGGACTTCGTGGTGTACGACGGGGAGAAAATGGAGACCTACAAGCTGCTCTCCACGCCCAGGCAGCCCGAGGCCGCTGTCATCGAGGGGCTAAGGCGTCTGAGGGGCGTCAGGGAGATGCTCCACGCCTCGACGATAGGCACAAACGCGTTGCTGGGACAGGTGGGCCTTGAGCCCCCGGCAGTGGCGCTCTTCACGACAGAGGGGTTCAGAGACGTGATAGAGATCGGGAGGCAGAACAGGCCCCGCCTATACGACCTGTACTTCGAGAAGCCGAGGCAGCTCGTGCCCAGGGACATGCGGTTCGAGGTCAGGGAACGGGTGGGTCCCGACGGCACGGTCATCCTGCCCGTGGACGAGGGCCAGGTCGAGGCGTTGGCCGAGGCCGCGGCAAACCGCGGAGCCGCGGCGGCGGCTCTGTCATTCCTCCACTCCTACCTCAACCCGGCCAACGAGGCAGCAGCCGCTGCTGTGCTCCGACGACGCTTCGAGTACGTGTCCGCGTCCCACGAGGTGTCCCCGGAGCCGCGGGAATACGAGCGCACGTCCACCACGGTGGTTAACGCGGCGCTCATGCCTATAGTGGGCCGGTACCTGAGGGCCATTTCTAGGCACGTGGAGGGCATTGGGGCCCGCCTATACGTCATGTCCAGCTCCGGCGGCCTCATAACGGTCGACGAGGCGGTGAGGCGCCCCGTACAGCTTGTGGAGTCCGGCCCCGCTGGGGGCGTCGTGGCAGCGGCGGAACTGGCACGGGCCCTCTCGATAGGCCGTGCTGTGTCCTTCGACATGGGGGGGACGACGGCCAAGGCCGGCACCATCGTGGAGTATGAGCCCAGCATAACGGCCGAGTACGAGGTCGGCGGCGAGGCCCATTACGGGAGGCTGGTCAAGGGGACCGGCTACCCAGTCCGCTTCCCATTTATAGACCTGGCCGAGGTGTCTGCCGGTGGGGGGACAATCGTGTGGAGGGACCGGGGCGGCGCCCTGAGGGTGGGCCCCACGAGCGCCGGGGCAGATCCCGGCCCGGCCTGCTACGGCAGGGGCGGCTCCATGCCCACAATAACCGACGCCAATGCCGTGCTGGGCCGCCTGCCGCCGGTCCTCGGGGGCGGGATAACGTTGGATCTCGACGCGGCCTGGAGGGCCATGTCCAGTCTAGGCGACCCTGTGGACGTGGCGTGGGACGCCGTGAGGTTGGCCAACATGGAGATGGCCAGGGCCGTGAGGCTCGTGACCGTGGAGCGCGGCCTCGACCCCGCGGACTTTGCCCTGATAGCGTTCGGCGGGGCCGGCCCCCAACACGCGGCCGAGCTGGCCGAGGAGCTCGGAATTGGCAGGGTCGTGGTCCCCCCGTGGCCCGGCGTATTCACGGCCCTAGGCATGTTGATGGCGGACATGAAGTTCGAGGCCCGCATGTCCTATCCGGGCGACCTAGAGGAGGGCTTCAAGAGGCTCGAGGAGTCCCTGGCGTGGGCCGACCCAACGTACTACGTTAGGCTTGCCGACGTTAGGTACGTGGGGCAGGGCTGGGAGCTCATGGTCGCGGTGGGCCGCCCGGCGTCTCTGGACTCCGTTAGGGAACGCTTCGAGGAGAGGCACCAGGCTACCTACGGGTTTAGAATGGACAGGCCGGTGGAGGTGGTCACCATAAGGGTGTTCGCGGTCTCCGTCAGGGAAAGGCCCCGACTCCCCGACCCGCCTGCCGAGGGCGAGCCGAGGCCCGGCCGCCGGAAGGTGTACTTCGGCGAGTGGGTCGAGGCCCCAGTATACCGCAGGGACGAGCTGCCCCTCGGCTACGCCTTGAGCGGCCCCGCGATAGTGGAGGAGGCGAGTTCCACCGTCGTGGTTCCCCCCGGGTGGAGGGCAACCGTGAAAAACATGGGCGTTCTTGAACTGACGAGGTGAGGTGGGAGCTGATCTACAGGGCCACGGTCTACATTGCCGAGGAGGCCGGCGCCGCGCTTAGGCGCTCGGCATTTTCGCCCAACATCAGGGAGCGCATGGACCACAGCGTCGCGGTGCTGGACGCCGAGGGCCGCATAGTGGCCCAGGCCGAGCACATACCCGTCCACCTGGGCTCCTTCAGGGTCGGCGTGGGCCGCCTCCTAGAGGCGTTGGAGAGGGAGGGGATAGAGC
>JALWZH010000061.1 GCA_027002815.1 Thermoproteales archaeon
CCCCCCACGGCCACGACCTTGGTGCCCCTGTCCACGCCCACCTCCATGAAGAACCTGTACATGTCCAGCACCCTGTCAATGCTCTTCACGGACTCCCCCCCGGGCAGCCTCAGCGCGGGGCAGTCCACCTCGAGGTCCACCGCGGCGTCGACCACGCAGACCCGCCTGCCCCCCACCGCGGCGCCGAGGTCCACACCGCGCCCCGTGTACACCCAGGTGACGCCCGTGGAGGTGACGTAGTAGAACGACCTCTCAGCCATGCCGCTCCGCCAGTCTCCTGCGCAGGGCCCTGGCCACCTCGCTTACCTGGCCCATCAGCTCCACGAACTGTTCGAAGGTCAGCTGCTGCTTGGCGTCGCTCAGGGCCCTGTCGGGGTCCGGATGCACCTCCACGAGGAGGCCGTCTGCGCCGGCCGCGAGGGAGGCCAGGGCCAGGGGAACCACGTACCTCCTGTCCCCCGCGGGGTGGCTTGGGTCGCCCATCACGGGGAGGTGGGTGGCGGCCTTGGCGTACGCTATCGCGCCCACGTCCAGCGTGAAGCGTAGGGTCCTGTCGAAGGTCCTTATGCCCCTCTCCACGAGGATCACGTCGCCGTTGCCGTGGAGGACCACGTACTCAGCGGCGAGGAGCCACTCCTCCACGGTATTGCCGAAGCCCCTCTTGAGCACGACGGGCCTCCCTGCGGAACCCAGCCTCTTTAGGAGGGGAAAGTTCTGCGCGTTCCTCGCGCCTACCTGCACCGCATCGGCGTACTTGACTACCAGAGGCACGTCCGCCGTGTCCATGACCTCGGTAACAATGGGCAGCCCCGTCTCCTCCCTTGCCCTAGCAAGCAGCTTGAGCCCCTCCTCGCCCAGCCCCTGGAAGCCGTAGGGGCTGGTCCTAGGCTTGAAGGCCCCTCCCCTCAACGCGTGGGCGCCGGCTGCCCTGACCCTACGCGCAGTCTCGAGTATCTGTTCCTCCGACTCGACGGAACAGGGACCGGCCACGACGGCGATGTTCCCGCCGCCCACCTCCACGTCGCCTATCCTCACCGAGGTGTCGCCGCGCCTGAACTCCCTGGACACTAGCTGGTACTGTGTCTTGACGTCGTACGCGGCGGCCACGCCGGGCAAGTCGCCCTTGGGCCCGTCGCCCGGCGGCGTGACAACGATGTCCATTCCCCATACCCTGACGTGCCACGCCTCTATGCCCATGGCCTCGACCCTCGACTTGACCTCGGACGCGTATCCGGGCGACACGACCAGCAGCATGTCACATGTGGCCCAGCACTATAAAAGGATTGGGCCCACACAAAGCTTATAAGGAGGGGCGCTCGCCGAGACATGGAGCGCCAGGGATTCGGGCAATAGACGGCGAGATCAAGCGGCTGATTGAACAAAGAATAGAAATGACTATCGAGGCGGTCTCCCGCGGCGCACCGCTACACGAAGTGATACCCGCCGGCACGGACCCCACGTCCACCTACATCAGGGAGGCCGTGCTACGCAGGGTGAGGCCCCGCGTGGCCTACCTCGGCCCCCCAGGCACCTTTACCTGGGAAGTCGCCACGACGTACCTGCCCGGGGCCGAACACGTACACCACCCAACCATAGGCGACGTGGTGGCCGCCGTGGTCAACGGCGACGCGGACGTGGGGGTGATCCCCCTCGTCAACAGCCTCGAGGGGCCGGTGGGCGAGGCCATAGACAGCCTCGCCACGGCTACGGCATACATACACCGCACCGTGGACTACAGGGTGAGGCTGTGCATTGGGACCAACAGCGAGGACATACGGGTCGTATACACGCATCCACACGCGGCGGGCCAGGCCAGGAAGTACCTCAGCATGCTCAACGCAGAAATAGTGTACACGGCGAGCACGGGCACGGCGGTGGAAAAGGCCAGGGAATGCGGGGGATGCGCAGCCATAGCCACCGAAAAAGCGGTCAAGTCCTTCAGGAAGGTTCAGTGCGGGATAGAGGACACGACAAGCTACACGAGGTTCGCATTGATAGGCAGGCACCAGTCCACCGCAGGGACATACACATCGATAATATTCACGGTGCCCAACAGGCCCGGCGCCCTGTACAGGGCCCTCACCCCCATAGCCAAGGCAAGGATAAACATGACCCTAATATACTCCAGGCCCACAAGACTGTCACCCTGGGACTACTACTTCTACATAGAAATAGAGTGCGGACTCACAGACGAAAAATGCAGAGACACAACCCAAAACCTCGCCAAAAGAACCACCACAATGCGGGCCCTAGGAAGCTACGACAGGGAAACCATGTAGCCAAACAGTTTTCGAAAAACCGAAAAAACGAAAAGCTAAATAATATGCTTAAAATACCAGTATAAAAACAAAACCAAAATAAGAGCCTTAAAAAACAGGAACCATGGAGACTACGACAATCAACGTAGAGAAAATAGAGAAAGGAGTGAAAAGGATAGAACTAGTATTCGGAATAATATCAGTAGCATTCATACTGTTTGCAGTCGGTATAGGAGTCCTTGACGCAGAAGAAGGGCTTCCCGATATAGGCGTATTATAGTAAACCTTCTTTTTTATTAATTACGTATTATAGTAAACCTTCTTTTTTATTAATTACGTATTATAGTAAACCTTCTTTTTTATTAATTATAACTACTAAACACAGTGTATTTTTTCTTCGATTGATTTTATATGTGTATATAGAAATATTCTACACCGCAATAAAGATAAAAATATTGTATCTAATTTATCAAAGGGAACTATATCAATCAATATTATATTATTGATATAGCGCATACCTGCAGATAAGAAGAAATAATAATATTTTAAAAATTCATCTAGCATAACAATCTGATATAAATACGATAATCCTTGTATAAAAATATATTTTATTTCTTCAGTGATGGATTTGAATATAGCATTTATATACGTATATCCGGATGTTATTGGAAATACACGCTTACAATTGTTAGTTAATATGTTTAGAATGTTGCTCGGTATTGGCGTTATATTTGCATATATATAAATTGATTTATCTAATTCATTATAAAAATTGTTGTTTATAAATTCTGATATATTTTCGCTGTTATCGGAAAAGACTCCTATGATATCATTTTTGGGTATCTCAATATTCTTTTTGCCAACGCTTATCGGTATTGTACCTTCTTTGTTTTGGTCTTTTCTGGTTAGTCTATAGTATGGCATTACTACGCCTATTCCTTCTATTATTTCGAATGCTACGTCTGCTGTGGGTGGTGCGAATCGTGATTTTACTAGTCTGAGGTTTCTGAATGTGTGTCCTGCCCTTGTGGTGTATAGTGACACTGTCAGTATGTTGTCTGCGGTGTATAGGAGGGCGTGGTGTTTCCCGTTTTCCGCTATTACTGTGATGGGTATTCCTTCCTGTGTGATTTGGTAGAGTATTGTGTGTGTTATTCTACGTTCGGATTGTGGGTCTAGTTCTGTGAGTGCGGTTATGGAGTCTATGGCCACGGCCTCTGGGTTTTCCCTGAGTATTACGTCTATTATGTAGTCGGTTATCTGTTCCGGTGGGCTTATCTGGATTAGGGAGTGTATCTTGAAGTTGGTTATGTCTGCGTTGGCCCTTTTGGCCGCGGCCATGAGCAGTTCGGCGTTTTCGTAGAACGAGAACCATAGTACTTTCTTGCCTGTCCTGCTGAGTCCCTTGAGGGCCAGCGTGGTTTTTCCGCTTCCTGGGGGTCCCGTGATCACTGTGAGGCCCTTTTCGAACAGCTTGGGGAATATTTCGTATAAGGACATTACGCGTGTCGTGGCTTGCGGGGTATTTTAATGTCTTTCTTCATGTCGTTTTTAAGGCTGTGGGGTGCCATGGGCATGGCGGAGGCATGTGCGTGGGGCGGCGGCTCCATTGTGAACGCCATTGCCACGGGCATTGGGGCGGCCTTTCCCCTGGGCCTTCGCGTGGTGGTGGAGGTTTCCCCGTCGCCCGTCGATGTGGCGGATGGCGATGTGCTGAGGGTCCTGGGGAGGGTCAAGGCGAGGCTCGGCGTGTCCGGCGGGGTCAGGGTTTGGGTGAGCTCCGAGGTGCCGCGGGTTGGGGGCCTAAAGTCGTCCAGCGCCTTCATGAACGCCCTCCTGTTGGCCCTCTCGGACCTCTTCTCGCTTGGCCTTACCCCCATGGATGTGCTGAGGCTGAACGCCGAGGTGAGCAGGGAGGTGGGGATATCCGTCACCGGCGCGCTGGACGATGCGGCCGCTTCTCTGCTCGGCGTGCCCGTCGTCACGGACAACCTGGCCATGCGGGTCCTCAGGGTGCTGGGGGGCCCCGCAGGCGACGCGCTTGTGTTCCTTCCGCCGTATGGGAGTGGGCGTGGGAGGGATGTGGGGCCCATTAGGGGACTTATCGGCGTGGCGGCCCAGATGGCCCTCGCCGGGGAGTGGGCCCGGGCCATGGACATAAACGCGTTGGCCCACGCCGCGCTGTACGGCTACAGCGTGGAGCCAATCCTAACGGTGTGGGGCATGGGGGGACATGGGGGCGTGAGCGGCACTGGGCCCAGCCACGTCTTCGTGCCGTACATCGAGGACGCCGCGAGGGCCCTTGAAAGGTTCGGCGAGGTTCTCAGGGCAGGGGTGCCGCGCGGCCCCTGCAGCCGCATCGCCCCAGCCCTCTAGGATGGGCGTCCGTCTGGCACGGACGGCGCGTGTTGGGAAACATTAATTTGGCCGTGACGTGGAGGGGCATGTGGTCCGCCGCCTCCTCCTCATAGAGCTCACCCTGGCCAATGTCCCGGGCGCCCTCCACCGGGTCCTGTCGATCCTTTCCCGCCGCAAGGTGGCCATAGTGGCCTTGTCGGGCTTCGGCCCGGCGACTGCGCCTGTGGGACGCGCCACCATAGTTGTGGACGCTACTGGGCGTGAAGACGTGGAGGACCTGTTGAGGGAGATCAGGGAGGGGGCCCCCGTGCGTTCTGTAAGCGCGAGGGAGTTGGCTCCCAGGCCCGGCACGTAATACGGTACTTGTCCATGTACTATATATCCCCCGCGACCACACCCAACATGCGCAACGTGTTCCTCGACTCTTTTCCTCCGAGCGACGACCTGAAGAGGGCCCTCGGGATAGTGTTGGGGGGCGGTAAGGTGGCAGTGTATGGTCCCGCTGGGAGCGGGAAGACGCTCATCATGAGGCGGCTGGCCAGGTTCCTGGTCAAGAGCGACTATGCGACGCCAATATACATAGAGGTCTCCTCGGCCAGGGCCGGCTGGGGGCTTGAGGAGTACGTCGAGTATTATTGGGCTGAGAAGTACCTTGACGTGGCCACCTACGACGAGTGGGGGGGAAGGTACAGGGACGCGGACCCGGTGTACCTCATAGACGACGCCGAGCTGATGTTCGCGTTTCCCTCCCTCTACGGGAGGCTCCTTAGGGACATACTGGCAACGCGGGAAAAGACCGTAGCGGTCTCGTTCACGGTCCCCCTAAGCGTGGGGGCCGCTGGGGACGTGGCCCGCCTGGTCGAGGGGTTCGCGGAGATCTGGCTCGGCGGGCAGGACATGGGGGCCCGCGGGGGGACGCCCATATACATGAAGCTGCCCTTCATGAGGCGCCTTCTGGGCCGCTCGATAGACGTGGAACTAGAAGTATATTAGGTACTCCGCTATTCCCCGGGGCATCACCGAGCGGTATATGACGAGCCTCTGGAAGTAGTTTTCCCTTATATGTATGATCCTCAGGAAGTTCCTTATCCCGTTGATGTGGAACTTTACCACCCTCACATCGTCGTGCATCGACTCTGCTGCGTCCACGCTGTTGGCCTCGAGGTCGGGGAAATATATGTGGGCGGTGCTGAAGGAGTCCTCGTCGAGCCTGACGGCCCATAGCTTTTCGACGGTCTTACGCCCGAACTTGAGCTCCTCTATCTTGCCCAGCATCTCCCTCTCGTCTATGCCGAGGAGGAGCGAAAGGTAGAGCGCCTCCCCCCTGGAAAAGTACTTGTAGAGGGGTACCTCGAAGGACATGACGAGCCTGCCGTCCACGTACTCCTCCACTATCTTCGTCTCCCTCAGATACTCCACTGGGAGGGTGGCCATGCCTATGGGGGCCCCCCAGATATTAATCAATTATTGGGAACATGACGCCGAGGACGAGCCCCACGGACGTGACCATGAGCAGCATCACCATCCACGTGGCCGAGAAGCCCCCCGTGAGGCGTGAGAGGGCCACC
>JALWZH010000062.1 GCA_027002815.1 Thermoproteales archaeon
CATGTACACGGGGCCCCTGACCTCCCCCTCGGCTACATCCCCGTCTATACAGGGCTCGGCACACCACCTCTGCAGCGCGGCGAAGTTGGCCCTCATGTAGTCCTCTGGGCTCCCGATGTCGAACCATAGCCCCCTGTGGACATACGCATACACGTCGTACCGCTTGATCAGCTCCGGTATTATGTCCCTGCTTATCCTGGCCTGTCCATCGCTCCTAGGCCTAAAATGGTCCACTATGTCGCTGGCGAATATGTAGATGCCCGCGTTGACCAGATTGCTGCCGGGGTACGTGTGGGGCTTCTCCACGAACCCCGTTATCCTGTCGTCGTGCGTGAAGACCACGCCGTACCTTCCCAGGAGCTCCCTCTCCACGGGAGTCACCACGAGGGTGGCCACGCCCCCTTTCCTCTCGTGGAAGGACACGACATCCCTCAGATCCACATCGCTGTACACGTCCCCATAGACCACCGAGAAGGTGCCCCCTATCCCCAGCCTCTCATGTATGTGCCAGATGGGCCCGCCGTCGCCCAGCGGCTGCTCCTCCTCGAGCACCTTCACGTCGCTCCAATGGGCGGCCACGTACTGCTTCACGTGGCCGGAAAGGTACCTTGTGGACACCACGATGTCCTTGGCCCCACTGGCCCTCAGCATTTCCACGTTCCAGCTGAGTATTGGCCTCCCCAGCACGGGAAAGAGGGCCTTAGGCCTCGTGTAGCTCAGCGGCCTGAGCCGCGTGGCGAAGCCCCCCGCTAGTATTATGGCCATCATTGCCGCGCCAGGGCGCTCTCGGCCTCGTCGAGCGCGTTGGCGAGGTCCCCCTCCCCATGGATATCAGCCCTATACCTGACTTTTCCTCCCTCGCCAAGTATCACGACGCCCCTTGTATGCGCCCTTTCAGACAGGTCGTTTATGTGGAGTTTGACCATGACGTATTTCGTGTCCAGCAGCACCATGAGCTCCACGGGCATGGTGGCGAGCCGGCAGGGACAGCCCACGCTTATGTCCCCCCCGTATCTCCCGGCTATGGCGTTTAGGCGGCTCAAGGCCCCCTCGAGCATTCGAAGCGTGTTCGGCCTGCTGACGCCGATGTTCAGGTGTAGGAGTTCCCCGGCCCTTGTGGGGCCCACTATGATTACGTCCCTCCCGAGTTCCCCTAGGAACATCACAGAGTTCCACGCGTTTACCCACCGGCCGAACTCCCTTGCCTTCACTCCTTTCACGGTTGGCTCGGCGCTGGGGAGAGGCGCAAGTCTTCCCCCTGAGCCAGGCCCTAGGAAGTACGCCCTGCTGCCCCTTATGCTGGCCGCCTTCACTGTGGACGTCCCGAACGAGGATATGGCGGCGTGGCCGTATATGTGGCTGCCGCTTATGTACAGCTCCGCCAGCTCGGCGACCACGTCGACCCTTTCCAAGTGGGGCTGGGAGTCGCCGAACACCAGTACGCCGAGCGTGCGCCCTTCCCGTCCCAACACTAGCGTCACAGGCGTCCTGTACGTCCTCATGTGCACGGTACGTCAGCTTCGAGGCAATAAAAACCTTGGCCCGGGGCCAACCTTTTTATTGTCGCCTTGGGTGGCGGATACTATGAAAATAATCTTCGCTCCCTGGAGATATAGATACATACTGGAGTCCGCTGGTAAAGGGCGGTGCTTCATATGCGACCCCATGGGCGAGGACAAGGACATGTTCATTTACAGCAGTAGCCACAGCGTGGTCATCGCCAATAGGTACCCCTATACTCGGGGCCACGTCCTAATCGCGCCGAAGACCCATGTGGGCAACATCGAGGATCTGTCCGTCGAGGAGGCAACGGACCTCTACAGGACATTGCAGTGCGTTCTGCGTGCGGTCGACGGCGTGCTCAGACCCCATTACTACAGCATAGGCGTCAACATGGGGCGCGCAGCTGGGGCCGGCCTTGAGGACCACGTGCACATACATGTGATACCAAGGTGGTGCAACGAGCCGCCTCTGGAAGGCTACGACGACGCCGCGCTTATTGAGGACATGCGTACGGTGGTGGGCGCCCTACGCCGGGCTGTTGGGGACCTTTGTGGGGGGTCGGGGACCCCCAACTTTACGGATAAAACTTAATAGATATGTAAGCCAATTGGACGCATGGGAGCCATAACGCTGGCCGCCAAGTACATGATAGTGGCGCAGATAGAGATTGGGGGGAACGCCGACAGGTCGGACATAGTCGGCGCGCTCTTCAGCCAGACCGAGGGAATACTGGGGAGAGAGATGGATCTGAGGGACCTGCAGCTCACTGGGAGGATAGGCAGGATAGAGGTCGACATAGTTAGGAAGGACGACAGGACCATCGCAAGGATATACGTGCCCTCCAACTTGGACCGCTATGAGACTGCGCTGGTGGCCGCAATGTTGGAGGCGGTGGAGAGGGTCGGCCCGTACCCGGCCAAGCTTTCCGTGCTCGAGATAAGGGACCTTAGAGAGGAGAAGAGGAAGCGCGTGTTGGAGAGGGCCCGGCAACTGGTCAAGCTGATCGAGCAGGAGGTCCTCCCAGACACCAAGGAGATACTGGAGCAGCTCAAGGAGGAGGTAGCTGAAAAGGAGATAATCGAATATGGGCCTGAGAGGCTTCCCGCCGGCCCCGAGGTGGACAAGGCCGACACGGTGATAATCGTTGAGGGGAGGGCCGACGTAGTGAACCTGGTGAAGCACGGCTTCCGCAACGTCATCGCACTTGAGGGCATAAGCAAGGGCATACCCAAGACCGTGGTCGAGCTAAGCAAGAGGAAGACCACGATAGCATTCGTGGACGGCGACAGGGGAGGGGAAATGGTCCTGGGCGAGCTGTTGAAGGTGGCCCACATAGACTACATCGCCAAGGCCCCGCCCGGCAAGGAGGTCGAACAGCTTACGGGCAAGGAGATCAACAAGGCGCTCAAGAACAAGGTCCCCGTGAACGAGTACCTGGCCCAACAGAAGAGGGAGACCAAGGAGGCCGCCGAGGCGAGGCACGACGAGGGCGTGGTGGTCGAGGTGCAGTCGCCCCAGCCCGCGTCGGTGCCCGCAGAGGTGGCTAAGTCGGTTGACGAGCTCAGGGGGACCCTCGAGGCCGTCCTCTACGATGAGGAGTGGAGGGAGGTGGCCAGGGTGCCTGTACGCGACCTCCCCGACGTGCTGCAAAAAATAGAGAGGGCGCACGCCATACTGATGGACGGCATAGTGACCCAGAGAATAGTGGAGTTGTCCACAGGCAAGGGGATAAGGAAGATAATTGCCGCTCGTGTGGGCCCGCTGACCAAGCTGCCCGAGGACCTAGAAATAGCCACGTTCGAGCAGGTGGCCCACGGCTAGAGGTAGTCTAGTATGCTCTTACGGGTGCCCTGGCCCCTGAGGTCCCCCTCTGTTACCCCTATTATGGCCGCTATCCTCATGGCCGCGGGGATTATCTGCCTCTCCACATAGTAGTCCACGTCGACCTCGTCGAGGCTCTGCACAAGTATGTACGGCTTCGCCCTGTACGTCACCTTTTCGCCCCCCCTCACTATGACGTACCCCACCATGGTGCCCTTGCCGACCCTGTAGCCGGCCCTCCTCAGCAGGTTGGCGGCGTGTAGGTGAGGCGTGAGGACCTTGTACTCGCGTGGGTCCTTGTCCAGGGTCTTCCATATTATTAGGTCGTCCAGCTGTATGCGCCCCCTCTTAAGGTCGTCTATCACGCCCCTTACGTACTTGGTCACCCTCTCCGCGGCCTCCCTGGGGCTGTCAGAGCCCAGTATTATCTCTATAACCCTGAGCTGGACCTCCTTGGCCAGTTCGCACCAGTCGCCCCTCACGACCTCGAACCCCACTATGTCGATCCTCCCGTCCTCCAACAGTCCCGCGTATCTCTTCTTGGCCTCGGTGAAGAGGACCCTCCTGTACACCTTCTCCAACTTTATCTCTATGCCGTGGTTCTCCTCCACGTACCTCACCAGGGAGTCCACCTTCTCGGGAATGTTACGGACGAATAGGCTGTCCGTGTCGCCGTATATCACATCGAGCCCGATGGACTGGGCGAACCTTATCACGTCGGCCATGGTCCTGCGGGCATAGGCCGTCACGGTCTCCGCCACCTCGCGCTTGTACCACCTGGCGCCTATCCACCCGGAGTAGCCGTACATGGCGTTGGCCATCAGCTTGAGCGCGCGTTGACGCTCGTCCAGTAGCAGGTACTCCGTGCTATGGGGGTCGAGGTGCCTCAACCTCTCCTTGGTTTCCCTACGGAGCTCTATCAGCGATGTGAGCACCTGGGGAAAGAAGCCCTGCGGCGACCTCCTGAACCTGTGGCCTACCTCCGGCGCCACGTTGACGTCCTCGGCGTCCTCCCACGGCTCGAGGTACGTGTCCGGCGAAACGTTGTACTTGATCATGAGGTTCGGGTACATGCTCGTGAAGTCGAGGACAGCCACGTCGAGGTGGATGCCCGGCCTGGGTTCGAGGACCATGGCGCCCTTGTAGGACTCGTATGGCCTCTCCTCGCGGTTGGGGGCCAGCTCCCCAAGGGCGTGGGCATACCTCATGAGTAGCCACTCCACCCTCGCCCCAACGCTCGCCGCGAAGACCTGGTCCAGGGGCAGCCCAGTGACCGCGGAGAGCTGCACTGCGAAGGGCAGCATCTTCTCCCCCAGGAGGAGCGTGGAGACCGCGTCGTCCATCGCGTACCTTATCAGCACGTCGCGCCTAGAGGGGTCATCCCAGTACTCGTGTATCTTGTGTGGGGGCACCATGGTCCTCTCCTCCCTGCGCATGACCCCGAAATACTCCGCCACCCTGTCCAGGGTCTTCACCTTTATCTCCGGTATCTCGTCCACCACGTTGAACACGTCGAAGTTGGCCCTACCAACTATGGACCAGTGGCCATACACGCTCTGCTCCGGGGGCGTCCCGGACCTCGACACGTCCAGCCTCACGCCGAGCTTCCGCGCCCTCTCGGCGAGGTACGGCCAGTCGAAGCCGTTGGAGTTATAGCCGAGCACCACGTCCGGGTCAAAGGACCTCACGAACTCCACGAACCGCCTTATGGCGTCCCTATCCCTCTTACCGTCGGCGACGAACACCTCCCTGTGCCCCGCGTTGGTGGCCACAGCTATGGTTATGATGGGGTCCTGCGAGGGGTCCGGACTCCCCCTGGGATTGTACACCTCTATGTCGAACGCCATGACCCTCAGGTCGCGTGGGATCCTATAGTCGCCGAGCGGCGTGGGAGGGGCCTTGGCCCTCCCCCCCTCGTCCACCTCGACCACGTTCCACGTGGAGGGGAGCACGCCAGTGTCGATCATGTACCTCATGTAGAACCTGATGTCCGCCTCCAACACGTCTACGGCCCCGGGGAGGGACCTCGCGACCTCCCTGAGCTCCCTGACATCCGGAGGCCGCCTCGCGACGACCCTGAGGGCGCGGGTCGGCCTACCGAAGTACCTCCTCTCCACTACCTCGACGCCCTCTATCGGGGCGGCCTTGGAGAGGGCCCTCTGGGCCGTCGAGGGATCCACCTCGCCCAGCACGTAGAAGTAGGGCCTAAACGAGCCGTCGACCACGGTCACCCTCTCGCCGCTTCGGGTTATGCCGTACATGACCACCTCAGGCGAGTCGCGGGCAACCGTGTACGTTATGTCGAGGAGCCAAAACTCAAGCCCCATGTGTGCTCCCTGTCCAGATATTTATATTTGGGGCCACAGGCCGACCACGTCCCTTACGTCCCTGACCAGCCGCCCCAGGATGTTGGCCACGGTGGGGAGCACCGGTGACAGGTGGGGAGACGACTGTGCCAGTAGGTACATGCCGCCCAGGGTCTTTATGCCCACCCTCAGCATGGCAGCTCCCTCGCTCCTCACATGCACGCTGCCGCTTACAACGTTCCTCGACTTGCTTTCGGCCTCCACCTCGGCGTCCACTATGGGGAACACGACGTAGTTAAGAGTGGCGGCGTGCCCCATGTAGGGCACGTACAGGGTCGCGACCCTGGCCGAGACCCTGAAGGCGCCGAGCCTCAGCGAGTCCAAGTGCCTGCCCCATGCGGCCTCCACCTCGTCCACGCCGTCGAAGTGGGACCTCAGCCTGGCCGGTATGCCCTCCCCACCTCCCCCCACGTACTCCACGCCGAACAATGCCGCCACCTTGGCGAGCGCCTCGTCCAACACGTCCAACACGTTCAGTATCACGTGGAGTATGGGCCCCAACACGTGTTCGGACTCCCATAGGAATGTGTACTCGGCGTATTCCCCCCTCTCGTCGCGCCCCACCACTGTGAAGGCGTTCTCGCGCATGTTCACCACCACGTCGGTCAACGTGCCTATGGGCAAATCTGCCCTGGCCAAAGGAACAGTAACCTCCATGTCATGTGCAGAGGCGTAGCATTAAAACTGTTGGCGGCGCCGCCTATATGCGGGCCCCGCCCTACGCGTCCTCCAGGTGCCCCCTCAGCGCGTCCCTGAGGAGCCCTTCCGCCCTGGCCACGGCGTCCTCGGCGTCCTCGCGCCTCTCCGCACTTGCATAGATATGAACCTCGACTACCGGTCCCCTCACCTCGTGCCCCTTGGGATGACTCTTGACGTAAACCTTGTCGCTTATGCGCATGGCCTCCCTTATCAGCCTAGAAAGGTCGGCCTCCGGTACGCCGACCACCCTTAGGGAACGCTCGGCGAAGTGCAGGTTTGGGCCCCTGGCCCTGAGTACGGGCTCCACATGTTCCTCGTAAATGGCCTCCATCTCCCGCGGCACGCCGGGAAGCGCGAACAGCATTGTCCTCCCAACCTCCACGAATATTCCTGGGGCCGTGCCGACGGGATTGGGGAGGGGCCTCGACCCCCTTGGCAACCACGCCATTTTCTCCCTCTCCGGCGTCATGGCATATCCCCCCTCACCGTACTTAGACCTGACCATCTCGTATGCCTCGCTGTTTAGTTCGAGCTTCCTGTCGAGGGCCAGCGCCAAGGCCTCTGCCGTTATGTCGTCCGGAGTTGGGCCTAGCCCCCCCGTCGATATGAGCACCCTCACGCCCCTCCCGAGGGCCGTCCTGACCACGTCGACTATCTCCTCGGGGACATCCGGCACGGCCACTATACGCGCGACCCTATAGCCCAACACGGTCAGCCTGCGTGCGAGCCAGGCGGCGTTCGTGTTGACGACCCTGCCTATAAGCAGCTCGTTGCCGATGGACAGTATCCAAGCATCGTACATGTGTATGGCGACATAGCCCCGTTTTAAAGGCTTGGCCGAGGCCTCGAAACAGACATAAACTTAGGCGTGATCATGTCAATGCTGGACGAGGTCCATGACCTCGCGCGTTCCACGGCCAGGGAATTCGCAGAGAGGACCGTCGCACGTGTGGCCACGCACATGGACCGGGAGAACGCCTTTCCCGGCGGGGAACTTATGGAGGCGGGCAAGTTGAGGCTCATATCGCCCATGTTGCCGGAGGAGCTTGGGGGGGCGGGCCTGGACCTGAGAACAGCGGTTGTGGTCCTCGAGGAGCTGGGCCGCGTGAGCGGGGGGTTCAGCCTGCTCGTGGAGGCCGTGGGGGTCCTCTTCGCACATACGCTTTACAAGTACGGGAGCAACGCGCAGAGGGAGGCCGTGGTCCCAAGGGTGGCCCTCGGAGAGGCCGTAGGCGCCTTCGCGCTGTCTGAGCCTTGCTGCGGTTCCGATGCGGCCAACATAACGTGCGGCGCTTCCAGGGAGGGAGGGGCGTGGGTGATACACGGCGTGAAGACGTGGATCACTGGGGGGCTCCACGCCGATTACTTCCTCGTGGCCGCGAGGACGGGGCCCCGCGAGGCCAGGCACAGAACCATAACCGTGTTCCTCGTCAAGAGGGGGAAATGCGTGAGGACCAGCCCCATAGAGGTCATGGGCATGCGGGGTTCCGGCACAGCGGAGGTGAGGCTTGAGGGGTGCGACGTTGGGGAGGACGACGTGGTCGGAAACGTCAACGGGGGGTTCGACGTGGTTACGTACGCGCTGAACGTTGGGCGTACGGCCATATCTGGGGTGGCCCTCGGCGTGGCCAGGGGCGCGTATGAGGAGGCGCTGGAGTGGGCCAGGGGCCGCGAGATATATGGGCGGAGGCTGATAGACCTGCAGAACACCCAGTTCGAACTTGCCGACATGCTTGCCTCGATAGAGACTGGGAGGACGTTGGCCTACTACTCTGCGTACCTCTACGACTCGAGGCGGCGCGACTTCGTCCTCTACACCCACGTGGCTAAACTCTACACTGCACGCATAGCTGTGGACGTCACGCGGAGGGCAATGCAGCTTGAGGGGGGATACGGCTACTCGAAGGAAAGCAAGGTCGAGAGGCTGTACAGGGACGCAAAACTTCTCGAGATAGGGGAGGGCACGAACGAGGTGCAGAAACACGTGATATACAGGATAATAGAAAGGGGGATAGACGGACTGCACGTGGAGCTGTGACCCCAGCCCCCATCAACGCGCGCCCATCATCGTTGCCCACGGTCCCTCGAGAGGGAGCTTCCCCCGTTTCGATCCGTACGCATGTAAAGGCCGCCACAGACACGTGACGTCTCTGCTCAACATCGCATAGTAGCCTGGCCAGGAGAGAACTGGTGCGGGGGGTGGGATTTGAACCCACGCAGGCCTACGCCACGGGATCTTGAGTCCCGCCCCTCTTGCCGGGCGGGCGGCGCCACTACAATGCCACACAAAATATAAGCTTTACGTAAGCTGGAAGGGGGCGTATCAAGCAGGTGCTACGCCAGGACACAGGCCGCCCCTAACACTGGGACGGCCATAGGGGACATTGCCGGCTAGGGGAAGGGCGGCGCCCGACAGCGGAGTCCGACCCAATGGGGGCGCTCCCTAGAGGTCGACGGTTCCCAGCTAGATGCTCGTCTTCACGCCTCTCCTGGCCCGCCTCATTATGTCGTAGTCCACCCTCTCCTCGGTCCAGGGATCGGCGTTGATCGTGTAGCCGTGTGCCTCCCAGTAGCCTGGAAGCGGCTTGTCGAGCACCTCGACCGAGGACAAGTATTTGACGGACTTCCACCCATACCTGCTCGGCACGACGAGCCTCAACGGGTACCCGTGTTCGGGCCTCAGAGGCTGACCGTTCATGGCCCACGCAGCCAATGTGTGTTCTTCGAGGAGCGCCTCTATGGGCATCAGCGAGGTGTAACCGTCGAGACCCCACACGAGCACGTACCTCCCTCTTGGCTCGGCGCCCCTCAGCAGGGGGGCTATGGGCGTGCCCCTCCACCTCACCTTGCCCACGCTCCACCCCGTCACACAGTGGAAGTCGGCCACTAGGTCAACGCAGGGCATGCGTGCGACCATGTCGGCCAGGCCCACCTCTAGGGGCCTCTCCACAAGGCCAAACACCCTGAACGTGTGGCCGTGGGGGTCCACCTGCGGCCTCTGAAAGACGTCGTACACGACGAACCTGGGGATGTACCTCTGCCCGGGCGGAGGCGGCCTCTCATATGTCAGCTCGGTGCAGTCGGAGCGTTTCAGCCCCTCGGCAAACAAGTCCATGAGAAATATGGCCCAAATCCACTTAATTAGCATGTCAGTGAGCCCCGGCCTGCGACGACCCATCGACGTTGCCTAGGCGCCGCGTCCGAGTGATGGTTGCGGAGCGCGGGTCCCAGGCAACACGGCACGCACCCACAAGACAAAATAACTTTGGGAGTCCTCGCGGATATGTCCGTCATCACGGTGCGGGAGATGGCCGCTGTAGACATAAACTCCGAGTGGCTAGGGGTGCCCAGGGCTGCGCTGATGGAGAACGCGGGCGCCGCGGTTGCGCGCTCCGTCCTGAGGGGGTTCCCCAAGGCCAGGAGGGTCCTCGTAGTCGCCGGGACTGGGAACAACGGCGGCGACGGTCTGGTGGCGGCCCGCCACCTGTGTTCCATAGGCATAGCCGTTAGGGTGGTGGTCCTCGGCGATGTCAAGGAGGAGCCCGCCAGGACGAACCTCCAGGCACTGCAGCGGCTCAGGTGCCCCGAGTTGAGGACTGTGCGCGACGGGCAGGACCTGTTGATGCTCCAGGAGTGGTTCCTCTGGGCCGAGGTAATAGTGGACGCCGTGTTGGGCACGGGCGTCAGGGGACGCATAAGGGATCCGCACGCCACGGCCATAGACCTAATGAACATGTCGCCTGCCCCCAAGGTGTCGGTGGACGTCCCCTCCGGCCTCGATCCGGACACCGGCGAGGTCAGGGATCGGGCCGTGAAGGCCACGGTCACGGTCACGTTTCACAGGCCCAAGACGGGGCTTGTGGCTCCCGGCGCGGATAGGTATGTGGGTATGCTTGTGGTTGTGCCGATAGGTATACCGAGGGAGGCTGAGCTGTATGTGGGTCCCGGTGATTTCCTCTTCGCTGATTTTGGGAGGGACGCCGACTCCAAGAAGGGCGACAATGGGAAGGTGCTCGTCGTCGGCGGGTCGGAGCGGTACTCGGGCGCGCCGCTGCTCACAGCCCTGGCAGCTCTACGCGCCGGCATCGACCTGGCAGTCATACTGGCCCCACACCCCGCGAGCACCGCCCATAAGGCATACAGCCCCGACATCATATCAGTGCCGCTAGACAGCCACATACTGGAAAAACGCCACATAGACCTAGTGATCAAACACGCAGAACGCAGCGACGTGATAGTGGTGGGGCCGGGCCTCGGGACGGAGGAGGAGACCGCGGCAGCTGTCAGGGAGCTGGCCAGAAGGCTCGGCGGGAGGAGGCTCGTGGTGGACGCGGACGCGCTCAAGGCGTTGCGCGGGGAGCTCCCCTCCGGCTCCATAGTGACACCGCACGCGGGCGAGTTCGAGCTCCTCTTCGGCGTCAGGCCGCCGGGCGACGTGGAGGACAGGGCGGGGCTGGTGAGACGTATGGCCGAGGCCAGCAACACGACGATACTGCTCAAGGGCCGCATAGACGTGATCAGCGATGGGAGGCAGGTCAAGCTAAACGTGACTGGGTGCCCCGGCATGACGGTGGGCGGCACCGGGGACGTGTTGGCGGGCATAGTGGCCGCCATGTGGACCAAGACGGATAGCCCCCTCCACGCGGCCGCGTTGGGGGCCTTCATCAATGGTGTGGCGGGCGAAGAGGCCTGCAGGGAACACGGCTACCACTTCACTGCGAGCGACCTCCTCCCAATAATACCCAGAGTAATACGCCGTTACGCCGGCCACTGAGACGCAACGTTGCGCTGCGGCCTAAATATCGGCGGGGAAAACGTTATAACTGAAGGATCCGGGAAATCCGCCGGGGTGGCCGAGCACGGTCCAAGGCGCGGGCCTGCTAAACCCACGGCCAGTGGGGTAAAGCCCGTCCCCGCTAGGGGGCCCGGGTTCAAATCCCGGCCCCGGCGCCACTTTCAGCCTTATGGGGTTTTTGATGGGGTAACGTCCAAGGTGTGCCTCAAGGGCGCCGCCTCTTGGCGCCCGTCTCGGCGCGTCCCAGTGGGCCCTATGGTGGGGCCTGCCCTGCGCGTTTCAGCAGTGGATCAGCAGTTGTGGGCCTAGCTCCACGTCGCATGTGGCGGCCTCGGAGTCGCCGAACACCTTGACCGCGCGGAGCTGCCGCTTCTTCTCGCCGGCCTTCACGAGCCTTAGCACGTTGTCCACGTATGGGGCCAGTCCCCAGTCCCTGACGAGGGAGCCCACCCACGCCACGCCGGCCTCCTTGAGCATGAAGAGGCTACGCATGTTGGACTCCAGCGCGTCGCTCCCATACACCATGAACTCCACGTCGAACCCGTCGGATATTATGATGTCGGGGCTGTAATCGGCCAGCACCTGGTATATGTGGTACTCCATGCCGCCGAACTCGAGGGGGGTCCACCTGACCTTGACGATGGGGAAATCGCCGCCGAACTTGTCGGCCAGTCTCTTTATCTGCCAGGGCTCCTCGGAGAAGGCCCTGTACAGCACGCTGTACCTCTCGGAGAGCCTCGAGGCGAGCCAGGACAACAGCACGGTCTTGCCCGCCCCAACGCTCCCAACTATGAGCGTGGTCGTGCCCCCGTACAGCCTAAGCAGCTTGTCGAGGGGGGTCCCCGTGGACATCTCCAGGGGCTGCCTCGCGCCGACCTTCAACTCGTCGAGGAAGACCAGGCCCCTCCCGTCCACAATGGTGAAGGGCCTGCAATAGCCTGCTGGCATCCCCCTAGCCTTCTCAACGCACATCCTCCTCGTCGCGTAGCCCCGCTTCTTCATCTCTATGTGCATCGATATAACGTTGTCGGCTATGTAGTCGGCGGGGCTCTTCCCATCGACCTCGCTTATCATCACCACGTCTATGTCGGCGCCCTTGATGAGCCTGTATATGGCGTTGAGGAGCAGTTGACGCGTGTCGGACCTTTCAAGGAGGGGGGTCACCGAGTCAATCACTACGAGGTCGTGCCTCTCCTCAGTGGTCCGCCTTATCACCTCCTCGAGTATGGTGGGGGGATCCAGCAGTATGGCCTCCCAGAAGGCGAGTCCCTTGAGGTCTATGCCGAGGCTCGCCATGCTCGACACAAGGGTCTTCTCGTCCTCGTAAAACGAGACCCAGAACACCTTTCTCCCCTCTCCAAGGGCCATGGAGGCCCAAGTGGCCGCCAACGTGGTCTTGCCCGTGCCGGACGCTCCGTGGACCAGAGTCACGCCGGACAGGCGGAGCATACCTATCGCCATTTCACCATAAAATTTAAAATACTTGTTGTAGTTCTGTTGATCATCGACGCTCCGTCATCGATATTTTATAGAGTAATACCCAAAAACGTCCACGAGCCTAGCTGCAGCGTGCCTGTCAAGGGCAATCCTGTCCTCGAAGTCGGGGGTCTTAACGACTCCGTTCCCGCCCCTCACCGTGGACCTATTGGCCGTGAAGAAGAATTCCCCGTCGAACGAGGCCCACCTGTCGCCAACCACGGCAATTCCTCCCCTGTACACGAGGCGCGGCACCCAGGTTATGGGGTTCAGGCTGGACGCCACGTGGACGGCGCCGAGGGACCTGAACATGACGAAGGTGCCGCCGAACAGCCTCACGATCATCCACCCAAGCCGGCCCACCACGCTCGGCTCCACCGACACGCCCCCGCCCATGACGTGGGGCTCAAGCGACAGGACGAGGCCGTACACCAGCCACCTGCGCTCCGCGCACAGCCCCGCCGCTAATCGGACGGGACGTGTCAGGCCGTAGACCGGCGCCCACGACGCCGACTGGCACGTGGGCCCCCTCAACAGCTCGTCGACTGCCTCCCTCCAGGGAGCAACGCCGAACAGGTACCTCCAGGGGGGCCCAAGCGACTCTGCCAGCCTCTTGGCCTCCCTGGCCACGTCCGGATCCACGTCCCTTAGTCCTCTGGAGACCCTGTAATGGTGGAAGTAGTCGCACTCGGCCCTGCCGTACCTCGGCGGGGGAGGAGGGCTGAAGCGCCTGTAGACCGCCCAGCTGTGCCTGTCGCCCATGAGGAGCCTGGCGAACTCAAGGGCCGCGCAGTCCCCCAGGTTTGCCAGGCCGCTTATCTCGAGGAGGCCGAGCGCCACGTGGCGCTGTAGGGGGCACTGGACGGCGCCCAGCAGCCATGTGGGGCGCCTGCGCAGGGGCTCGTATAGGCATATCCGGCGAGTCCCCCACCTCAGGGGACACCTCCCCGCGCCGTCCACGGCCAGCTCCCTGCCCCCCACCTCCAGGGCGTACCCAACACGCACCTCGCCGCGAAGCCTAGCGACAACGCTCCGTCCCTGCCTCACCTCCACACCCCGCCTCCCAACGAAAAGGCGGGTACGTCCAGCGTCGAGGAACACCTCCACCCCTGGTAAGGCAACGCCACTTAATAACGAGTCGCACACAGTCACGACTCTAAACGATAGGGACCTCTTCGCCACGAGCTACGGGGTTCGCCCATACCTCACGGCTAAGACGGAGAAGGCCACTAACCTGTTATAGCCGCAGTACAGCAGTCTATCGGCTTGAAGGCTACACGCTCCAGTGCCTGGACAGGCCAGCTCGCCAACCAGGTAGCGCCCCACATAACACATGGGCGTCATACACGGAATACGGTGTTGAAGGCCAGTCACAGAAAGGAGGCCACTTCAGGCGAGATTCCGATATTTACGCCCTGAACATTTTCAGCCCATGCGAGTCCAGTCAACAGTCCTCCGGTTGATCTCTCATCATAAGCGTAATGGCCAGCCCAGATTTTTATGTTCCGATACGCATTTACGCAACAACTGTATTTTTGGAGCTGTACGGCAACGTGTCGGGCCGGAGATAATTCATCACTGTCAGCTTTACCGGGCTGTCCCCATTGTCCTCTACTGGACGCTCGTATTTTTAATCTGATGGGGTCGTCACGGTATGGAGAGGATAGACAGGGTGCGTAGGCAGTTGGACGCGGTGGCCGCCCTCAAGTCGTTCAAGAGGTTGATGGGCCTGCCCTACAGGGAGCTGTCCAAGATGCTTGGGCTGCCGGAAAGCGTCCTCTCCAGGTATGTCACTGGTGATATACTGCCCTCGGTGCAGACCGCTGAGGCCATGCTCGGCAAGCTAATGGGCGAGCTTGGCGTGGCCGCTGCGCTTAGGAGCATTGTCAGGGTCGTGGACGGGTACATAAATCTGAACGAGCTTGTCAACAGGCCGGAGGTGCTGGCGCTGTACTCGGTGCACGTGGGCATGACGTTCGGCGGCGCGGAGGTCACGCGCGTCCTCACGGCTGCGGTGGACGGCGTGCCCCTGGCCGTCGCGGCTGCCATGAGGCTCGAGGTTCCGCTGGTCATAGCCAAGCAGCACAGGGAGCCGTGGCCCGACAGGTACATCGAGGAGAGCTACATAGGCGGCAATCCGCCCCGCCTGGTCACGCTATACGTGAGCGCTGACTCGCTGAGGGACGACGACAGGGTGCTTATAATAGACGACATTGTTAGGACTGGGAAGACCCTGGGCGCCCTGGCGCGCCTCGTAAGGTCGGCCGGCGCGTCCGTGGTGGGCTCCTCGGTGCTCATATCGCTGATAGACCCGCCTGACGTTGGGTTCCCCGTGGACGTGGTGCTACGCCTATGAGCATACTCATACTGTTGTCCCTACTGATGTCGCTCCCCGCGATCTTCCACCTGTGGGTGCTGGCCCGCTCCCGGCGCTCACGTGCCGACTGTGAGGGTGGCCGGGCGACGGCGACCATAGTCATACCTGCAAGGGGGACCGACGTTGGGCTGGCCCTGGCCAATCCCCATGCAGATGACGCGGTGCTGGTCGTCGACGGGCCCGGCGCAGTGCGGCGCGGGAGGCTGGCCGTGCGCCGAGCGGAGCCCTGGGGCTACAAGGCCGGCGCGCTCAACGATGCTCTTCCCCACCTCGAGGGGGACTACCTGGTCGTGCTGGACGCGGACGCTGAGCTGACCGGCGACATGTCCAGGTGCCTCTGCCCGGAGTACGACTACGTGGTTCCCGCGTGGACCGTCAAGAACCGCGGCGCCTCTCCCCTGGCCGCGGCCCAGGACATGGGGTACAGGTACTACATGGAGTTCCTCGGCGCGCTCCACTCCGCGGTCGGCTGGGCCCCAGTGCTTGGGTCGGGCACCGCCGTTAGGAGGGACGCGCTCGTCTCGGTGGGTGGGTGGCCCATCAGCGTCCTCGAGGACGTGGACCTAGGCATAGTCATGTTCCTGAGGGGGCGGAGGATGAGGTTCGACGACAGGTGCCGCGTCTCCCTGGAGGCCCCCCCGGACTACTGGGCCTTCGTCCTGCAACAGGCCCGGTGGGCCTACGGTACCGGGGAGCTCCTGCGGAAGAGGGCGATCCAGGTGCTGGCCTCCGAAAGGCCCCTTAGGGCCAAGGCGGCCATACTCATGTACCTATCCCAGTACTTTCCCTACGCGGCGCTGCTGGCCACATACGCGTACGTGGCGTTGGCGGCGCCTTTGCCGGGCCCCCACGTCCTCGGGGCGCTTACAATCCTCCTGGGGACCAGCGCCATGTACACGTACTCCTTCTGCCGCCGGACCGGCCGATTCCCGAGGTGCCTCTACTCCGCCAACACTGTGAACCAGGCGTATGCGTTGGCCGCCCCGCGGATAGCGGCAGGCCTTGCCATGGGCCTGCTGGGGCTGCCCTACAGGTGGGTCCCGACCCCCAAGGGCTCGGCGCGGGCCGCGGGCAACATGGCCGTGGAGCACGCGTACGCGGTGACGCTCATGGCGCTTATAGCATACGCGCTCTCAGTTGGCCCGTGGACCGGGCTCCTGGCCCTTGTCCTGTCCCTACCAGCGTTGAGGGGCTACTACAGGCTGGTCAGAGGAAGCCTGTGATGTCGGCGTCCCTCCTCCCCAGCGCCCTCCTGAGGTCCTCCACTAGCATGGGCCTGTTGCGGGGGTTGTAAAGGGCGGCCGCAGGGTGTATGGTGGGCACCACCTCCACGTCGACTCCGCTTATCCGCACGCGGTACGTCCTTCCCCTCACCTGCATTATCCCCCTGAACCTGACCCCGCCGTAACCGAGGAGCAGCCTCGCGCTGTGCCTCCCAAGGGCCACCACCACCCTAGGCGCGACGATCTGTATCTGCCTCTCCAGGTAGGGCCTGCAGGCCTCCACCTCGGCGTCCTCCGGGTCCCTGTTGTTTGGGGGCCTACACTTGACCACGTTCGTTATGTATATTTCCCCCCTATCCACGCCGAGGCCGCTTAGAACCTCGTTGAGGAGTCTGCCCGCCTGCCCCACGAACGGCCTCCCCTCCTCGTCCTCCCTTTCCCCTGGGGCCTCCCCGACCAGCATGACGCGCGCTTCCAGGTTGCCCTCCCCGGGCACCGCCCTCCTCCTCGACGCGTGTAGGGGGCACCTCCTGCAGTTGGATATGAGCCTCTCAAGGGCATCCATTTCCTCCCTCTTCCCCATCAACGTGTCCGCCATAGTGATATATTTTCGTTGCCGTTACCCCTTTTTACCGTTCTCCCTTTGGCCCCATGAGGCTGTTCCGCAGGTTCAGGGGGGACGAGGAGGCGAGGGGCAACCCCAGGGAGATTAGGCTCTGGGGGGTCAAGGTGGCCACGCTTGGGGCGGCCGAGCACGGTCCAGTGGGGCGGCCCCAGGGGGACGCCGACGCCGCCCTAATGAAGCTGCTTGCGTCGAGGTCCCAGGGGGACGCAGGCGCCGTGGAGCTGGAGGGGGCAGACGCGGTTAAGTTCGTCGAGCTGCTTGCGTCGAGGATCAGGCGGGACGTGGAGGACGTGGAGGCCTCGACGCTGCGCGGCGAGGGGTGCGCCGAGGCGCGTAGGAGGGTGCTCGATGTAGCCGAGAAGGCCGTGGCCCTCCTATCAAGGCTCGGGGAAGTCAAGGCGGAAATGTTGGCCGACTACATCCTGGGGGCCGTTGAGGGCAGGGAGGCCGAGCGGGTCGAACAGGCAATGTCCGTCCTGCGACGCCTGGCCACGGCCGCGTGGGTCACCCTAGCGCGGGTAGAATACCGGTGCACGCGCGACGCCTAGTCAGGCCAGGTACCGCCTTAACAGCCCCGCGTGCAGCTCCGGGTTGACCACTATTACCGGCTCCCTGTGGAGCAGCTCCATGAAGCCCACGTCGCTCGTGTGCGTGGGGAGGCGCAGGACCGCCCTGACGTGCCCGGAAAGGTGTCTGTGGGGCGGGAACACGGCCATGTTGATGCCGTGCCCGGGATAGGCAGAGGAGAGCGCCCTGAGCACGCGCCATACCCCCTCCACGTAGTCAGGCCCCTCCACAACCCCGATGACCTCCCCGTTGGCCACAGGCGCAAAGGCCGCGGCCCACTCGGCGTCGCCGAAACGTCCCAGGTACCTCTCCCCCAGCTCAAGCTCCAGGTCGAGGAGGGCCCTGAGGATGTCCACGCCGTTCCTCTCCCTGAACGCCCTCCCGCGCATT
Source organism: Thermoproteales archaeon (assembly GCA_027002815.1). Lineage (GTDB taxonomy): Archaea > Thermoproteota > Thermoprotei > Thermoproteales > Thermoproteaceae > WANN01. Next base: position 17,843 of record JALWZH010000062.1, read on the forward strand.
ATCATGGCCCTATGCGCGTTGGTGGGCCTGTCCGACGCGAATACCTGGAGGTGCACGTGCGGCTGGGAGGCCCCGGCATGCGGGCCAAGGTTCATGTTGATGTACAGGTACCTGCCCCCAACCCTACGCGCGGCCTCGAAGGCGTTGGCCACGTCGTCCAGGTCCAGCTGGGACAGGTCTGTCACGTGCATCGACGTCCTGGGCACCACCACGTAGTGGGCCTTGGCGAACGGGTACCTGTTGGGCACCGCGGCCGAGTCCCCAACGAATATCTGTGGGAGGGGGGTGGCCCTGTACAGCGTGGGGGCGCAGAAGGGACACGCGGAGCTGCGGGTCCCCGGCGCCTCGCTCCGGCCCCACGTCTCGCGGGCCGCCCTATGTGGGCCCACCCTGCTCCACGTGCCGGTAACTGGGTCAAGCCTCTCCTCCACGTGGACCTCCACCATGCTTCCCCCGACCACCATGCGTATGGTCACAGGCCTCTTTACGAGCCTCAGCCCCATGGGGATGCGGCCCCGGGTACATATATCTCATCATGGGGGTTTGACCTGCCATGTTTAACCAAACACGCATATATGTCCCTGCCAGTGAGGCCCATGCGCTGTCCTAACTGTGGGTACGAGGCCGGGGAGGCCAGGTTTTGCCCCAGCTGCGGCCAGCCGTTGGCCCAGTCCCCACGCGTCCAGCCCATGGCTACGGGAATCCAAAGGATCCTCGACGCCGCGGCGGCGAGGCCCCAGCCCGGCGACCTGGAAGCCGAGGCCCCCGTGCCCGGCCCCTCCATAGCGGAGAACGTGCGTATGCTGGCCTCCATGATCTTCAGGAAGAGGCCCCCAGTGCACCGTCCCCGGAGCAACGTGGTCTACGCGAGGCCCCCCTCCCAGGGCACGGCGGACGTGACCTACGCAGTGCTGCTGGCCATAATGCTGCTGGCCGTCCTGGGCCTGTACTACATGGGGCTGAGCATGCAGATACGGGTCGGCAACCTCGGCGCCATGTTCCTTACGGCCATGGTGCTCGCCGCCATACCCATAGCGGCGTACATGGCCTGGATATATTTGTCCGACAGGTTCGAGCCGGAGCCGCCCAAGCTCGTCTTCCTGGCGTTCGCAGGGGGGGCTGTGCTCAGCATAATACCGGCGGAGATAAACACGGCAGTAGGGCTCCAGTTCGGCCAAGTGGCCGCCGTGGTCATCAGCGCGCCCATATTCGAGGAGATATTCAAGTCGCTCATAGTGGTCTGGCTGGCCTTCAGGAGCCGATTCTCCTCCGAGTTTAACAACCATATGGATGGCTTCGTGTATGGGGCCGCCGCGGGGCTCGGCTTCGCCTTCATGGAGAACATACTGTACATAATTAGGGGAGGCCTCCTCCAGATGTCCTACGGCGCCACGATAGACATCTTCGTGATCAGGAGCCTGTCCGCCATCATGCACGCCTTCACGACCGGCATAATAGGGTGGTGGATCGGCTACCTGAAGGTGCACGGCATACGCGGCAGCCCAGCCATGTTGGCCCCCGCCTACCTGGTGGCCATGGCCGTGCATGGGGTCTGGAACGGCATGTCGGTGTTGTTCGGCCTCATGAAGGCGCCCACAGCGGGCATAATAGTCAACACGTTCATGTTCATAGTAATGGCATACCTAATCCGCAAGGTCATGTCGGAGGCCCTATACGACGAGCACATTTGGGGCTACTCGAGGGGGGCCGCCCCACGCTAGTCCCCGTCGCCTATGTCAACCACGGTGAATCCCAGCCTCTTGGCAACGTCTGCCAGCCATGTGGCGCGGGTGGTGGCCACAAGCGACAGGGACTTTGCCTCGGCTATGCGCAGTATGGGGGCCAACAGCCTCTCGGCGAGCGCCTCCGTGAGGCCGAGGTCCAGGTCGTCTATGGCCACTATGGAGCCCTCGTTGGCGAGCACTGTCTGGACTATTACGGGTAGGACCGCCCTGACGAAGAGGCCGCCGTGGTATATCGAGGACGCCTTGCCGCCCACGTATATGTAGCCGCCGATCCTCCCCGACTCGACGAGGCTGACCCCTATCCTCTGTATGCCCACGGCGTCCAGCACGGTGCCCAGCTCCTCCCAGTACTTGACGTACCTGGGATCCGAGGCCACGCGGGACAGCTGGTGCAGCGTGTATTGCCCCTCGGAGCCCACGCCGGTGCGTGGCATCAGGTCCACATGCGTCTCGAAGCTCCTCTTCCATGTGCAGTGCCTCCTATCGTTGACGAAGTAGAACGCGTCCCTCAGAGACGTCCGTGCCCTGAACAGCGCCTCCCTTGCCGCCCTGAGGCTGTCCGACTCCACGTCG
>JALWZH010000063.1 GCA_027002815.1 Thermoproteales archaeon
GTGTCGGCGCGGGGCCCCCGCCCGCGCCCCCAACTTATATAAATGGGCCGTGCATCGGGTTATCCATGTCACGTGAGCAGAGGACTGTGGCGAGTAGGAGGGACAAGTGGTCGTTCAAGAAGTGGTACGTCGTGTACGCTCCCCAGTACCTCAACGGCATGCCCATAGGGGAGGTGCCAGCCTCGGAGCCCGAGAGGCTTATCAACAGGACGCTCGAGGTAACGCTGTTCGACATAACCCGCGACCTGTCTCACCTGCCCATAAAGCTGAAGTTCCAGATAAACAGGGTGGAGTCCAATAGGGTGTACGTGAGGTTCAAACAGCTCGAGCTCTCCCGCGACTATGTCAGGTCCCTCATAAGGCGGGGCACGAGCAAGGTGACCACCATAATGGACGTGGAGACCAGGGACGGTTGGAGGCTTAGGATGACGGTGCTCACCGTAACAGCGCATAGGGCCAAGACCAGCCAGAAGAAGGCCATAAGGAAGGCCATAACTGAGGCCGTCAGGAGCTACGTGAGGGAGGCCGACATAGCGACGCTGGTAAGGGACGCCGCGTTCGGAAAGCTTGCGGCGGAGCTCTATGCGGCGGCCAAGAGGATATACCCGCTCAGGAAGACGGAAATAATGAAGGTCAAGGTGCTGAGGGTGCCTCCGTCCGAGGAGAAGGTCGAGGTGGTCAAGGAGGTCGCCCCCTCGACGGTGCAGGGCTAGGGGCCCAAGGCCTCCCTGCGCAGCCTTTCCTGCCTCCACCTGTTCAGCTTCTTGTACACGGTGCCGTGTTTCTTTCCGTGTATTATCATCTCTATTGCGTCCCTCGCCGCGAACACGTTGTCTATGGGGCCCAACACCGCCACGTGGCGGTCCCCAATCACTATCCTGGTCTCGCTCAGGTGTTCCATGGACCGCCTCGCCCTGCCGTCCTCGCCGATCAGCCTGGCCTTTATCCTGGCCAGGTGGTTCTCCTTGTCCGTGTACTCCTTGAGGTCTATCACGTGGAGCGCGTAGTCCTCCCTCTCCAACAGCAGGGCGTCCTCGTACCTGAACCCGAGGAGTATGGCGTTGACTACGTCCCTAATCTTAAGTATCTGGTCCAACGTGGTCCTCTCAGTGGGATTTATCTCGACGGTGCCGCCCCTCCTGTCGACCCTTATCCTCACGTTGAACGTGCGTTGCAGTTCCTCTACATGTCTAGGCCTCAACCTGTCCAGCAGGCGGGGCTCCGCGGATATGAGTATTGTTCCCCTCAGATAATCGCTTATATCCATAGTAATGGAACGGCCAACATGAATTTTTATTTTACGCCGGATCGGGCCCGCCCTCGGACGCCCAGGGCGAGGAGCCCAATGACGGCGGCCAAAAACGCTGCTGACACCACGCGGAGCGCGATGTACGGATCCTCGAAGCGCAGCTCTATCCTACCGCTTCCAGGAGGCACGTATAGGGTCACGAGCCCGTTGGGGTCCCTGGCCACGGGAAGAGGCCCCATACCATTGATGTACATGTTCCAGTAGGGGAACCAGGCCTCGGCCAGCCCCACCTCGGCGGGTCCATACGAACGGTACTCGAGCGCAATGTAGCCGTCTGTCCATTCGACCACGTTCACAGTGACATTGCCCTTGGTCCTTACGGGGGACGCATTTGGGTTCTTGTACACGTGGATGGGGCCACGCGAAAAGACGTGTATTAGGCCCGCCCTCTCAAGGTTTTCCCGGGCCCTCCCAAACTCCGCG
>JALWZH010000064.1 GCA_027002815.1 Thermoproteales archaeon
GCTTATAATGGCCAGGCTGCTCGGCCGGCGTCCCTGGGCCCACGCGTAGGCTAGGTGGACCGCCGCAGCTCGGCCTCGACCCGCCTCCACGCGGCCTCGTCCTTGAACGCGGGCTCGAGGGGCACGCCGCTCACGTGCTCCCCCAGTACCCTCGCCGCTATACGCACCACGAGGTCCGCGTACGTGGGGTGCACGTCGCTGAGCTTCCAGTGGAGGGTCCAGGGCTCTGTGAGGATTATCTCCTCTATGTCCCTCCCGAACTTGCGCCTGAGGCGCCAGTTGACTATGTACATGCCGCTCCCAAATGCGGAGGCCACAGCGTTGGAAATCTTCTTGGCGAGCCACTGCGGTGCGCCGCTCATAGCACGACTCGGGCCCCGCCGGGCCCAATGACGAGTTCATGGACCCTCGTGCTGTGGTTCATACCCCTCGCCTTGACGACGGCGAGGCGCCTCCTGAAGGTGGCCCCCTCCAGCTCGATCCACAGGTTGATTATTATGTCGCTGAGCGTGCTGAAAAGTATCGGCTCGCGGAACACGTTCCTAAGCGTCGACATTATCGCGGTTATGCCGTCTCCCTTGGCGCGCCTGATCAGCGCGCGCACCAGCCTATACGACTCGTCGCCCAGGGTGCGCACTATGGCGTCCACGCCGTCGAGTATGTACACGGAGGGGCGGACGTCGTCGCCGTACTTGGCCAGTATGTCGTACAGCGTGCTCGCCGTGGGGACCTCGGGCGAGGTGGACCTGATGTGGAGGTTGGGGCTCGGCGCCTCGGAGAAGAGCCGCCTATATATATGCATCAGCTGCTGCGTCGACTCCTCCATCGATATGAAGGCGACGCGCTCCCCCCTGTTGGCCAGCCCCCTGGCAATGGACAGGAGCAGCACGGTCTTGCCGCTGCCGGACTGGCCGCTGACGATCATGGAGCTGCTCCTCGGGATACCCCCGCCGAGCACCTCGTCCAGGCCCTCCACGCCTGTGGACATGACGTCGCCGAAGTTCACGGTGCCCACTATCTCCCTTTCTATCCCCAGCAGCTCCTGCAGCCCGCCGCGCCCAATGACGTACTCCACCTCGGCCAGCGGGGTGGGCCTGTCCCTAACCTTGACGAGCTCCATGACCCTGCGCACCAGGTACCTCTCCTTCTCCATCCTCAGCCTAATCACCGCGTCGGCCACGTACCAGCTGTAGTCCGGCGAGTTGCGCTCCTCGTATATCATGCATGCCGATATGCCCATGGCCCTCAGAGCGTTAATGAGCATGGCGTGTAGGAGGGATCTCCCATCGCGGCTCCCCAAAAGCTCCAGGACCACGTTCACGGGGTCCAACACTATCCTCGTGGGCCTCACATCCTCTATGACCGACAGCAGGAACGCAAGCACCTCGTTCACCCCCTCGGGGCCAGTGGGCGTGGGCAGGCCCATGAACGTGAAGAGGCGGGCATCGAGCCGCATGCCCAGGTCCTCCATGTGCCTCCTGAACGACGCCTCGTCCTCCACGAAGCTCGCGTAAACCACGGCGTTGCCCCTCTCCACATCCCACAGGAGGTACTGGGCGCACAGCGTGGTTTTCCCTGTGCCTGGACCCCCAACCACGAGGATGAGGGTGCCCGGCGGAAGCGAGTCTATCAATTCCCTTAACATGATGGGTAGTCATGGCCCCGATATAAACCTTCGCAATTGTTACTGCCGATCAGCGCACGTACACCTAACG
>JALWZH010000065.1:0-14883 GCA_027002815.1 Thermoproteales archaeon
ATCTCGACCAGCCTATAGCACTCGGCCGGGTGGAGGCCCACCACGGCCACGGACCCCACCCCCTCGCCCCTCACCCTGGCAGCGCTCCTCACGGTGTACTCGTAGAGCCTTTCAACGCTCGCCTTCTCGCCTGGCTGCAGGCCGAGGCTCCACGTGAGGAGGCTCACCACCACCATGAACCTCCCCCCACTCCTCTTGAACCTCCTGGCAACCTCGGTGGGGCCTAGCCCCGTGAACTCGTTGACATGGGCGTGGTTGTCGGCTACAGCCATGCGCCTCGGCGCGGGTGAATATATAAGGCTTTAAGTGGCGCCAAACGTGGCAGAGTGGAGGAGGTGGTACTCCGAGGCTCTATGGGACTACGAAACCGCTGAGCTTCTCCACTCGTCCCGCAGGTACAACGCCGCGGCGTTCTACGCTCAGCAGGCCGCCGAGAAGGCCGCCAAGGCGCTCCTATACGCCATGAATGAGGGTCCGTGGGGGCACAGCGTAAGGGAGCTGCTGACAAGGGCCGGCGTCGGGGAAGGCGCCCTTATGCATTGCGCCCGTGAGTTGGACATGCACTATATACCCAGCCGCTACCCCAACGCACATCCCTCCGGCGCTCCTCACGAGGCGTACGACGAGGAGACCAGCAGGAGGGCGTTGGAATGTGCGCGCATGGTGTTGGACTATGTCAGGGAGAGACTGCCTTGACGCCTTCGTGGCCGGGGTCAGGGCCAGGTGGAGCACCCACGCTGTGATACTGTACGGCTCCAGGGCCAGGGGGGACTGGAAGCCGTGGAGCGACTGGGATGTACTAGTAGTGGCGGACTTCGGGGAGCCCTTCCTGGAGCGGCTCCGCAGCCTAATGGACGTGTCGTGCCCCGGCCTCGAGCCGCTTGGATACACGCCGGCGGAACTCGTGGAGGGGCTCAAGAACCTCAACCCGGCCATCATAGCCGCGCTCGTGGAGGGGGTCGTGCTGTACGGGGAGGACTACGTGGAGGGACTGAGGCGACGCATAGCCAGGGCCGAAAAAACTTCCTGTACCTGGAGGGTCCAGTTCAGGTAGGGGCTACTCTTCCTTGTAGGCCCTGTGGAAGAAGAACTCCTCCCCGTCCACGAACACCATTACGTCTCTCACCTTGTTACTAGTGGCCATGAAGTACCTCTGGGCATGGAGGAATATCCACGGGGCGTCCCTCCATATTATGCGTATTGCGTCGCAGTAGAGCTGGCGGCGCTTCTCCTCGTCCAGCTCCGAGAGGGCCGCGTCGAGGAGCCTGTCCACCTCAGGGTTGCTGTACCTGGCCAACTGCAGCCCGTTGGGCGGCGCCTCCTTGGAGTGGAACTGGGCGTACATTGTGAAGTGGGCATCGGCTACCAGGGGGCCCCACCCTATCAGTATCGCGTCGCCCCCAATCTCATCCACGTTGGGCTTGAGTATCTCGGCCACGTAGGACGGCCAGTCCATGGTCCTCAGCTCGACCTGTATGCCCACCTGGCCCAGGTAGCCCTGGAGGGCCTCGGCTATCTGCTTGTCGTTCAGGTACCTGCCCGTCGGGTGCAGGAGGACCATCTTGAACCCGTTGGGGTACCCGGCCTCGGCCAGGAGCTGCCTCGCCCTCTCGGGATTGTACTCGTACGGCTCCTGTGGGCAGTACCCGAAGAAGAACGGCGGTATGGGGGCGTCGAGCGGCTGCCCAAGGCCGAAAAGCACGTTGCGCACTATGGCCTCCTTGTCCACGGCATAGTTTATGGCCTGGCGGACCCTAACGTCGTTGAGGGGGCCCTTGGGGAGAAGCGCTATGAATATGACCCTAGTGGTCACCGGCGAGTACACCCTGAAGTTGGGGTCGTCCTTCAGATTGGGGTACTCCGAGGCCGGCGGCAGGAAGGCAGCGTCAACGTCGCCGGCCCTCAGGGCGGCCAGCCTGGTCCCGGCCTCTGGGAATATCTGCCACACGAGCCTCTTGGTGGGGGGGACATCGCCCCAGTAGTCCTCAAACCTCTCGAGCACTATCTCCTTCCCCTTCTCCCACCTGACGAATCTGTAGGGGCCGGTCCCCACCGGCTCCGTTATTACGTCTGCCCCGAACCTTTCAATGGTAGGCCTCGACGTTATCATGAGGTACGACGCTATAGCCCTGAGAAACGGCGCGTAGGGCTTCTCGAGGGTTATTTCCACGGTGTACTTGTCCACGGCATTACACCCCTTGACGGGGCCCAGCTGGGACCTGAGGGGCACCCTGGCGTCTGGGTTTATCCAGCGCTCCACGTTGAGGCACACAGTCTCGGCGTCCAGCTCGCTCCCATCGTGGAACTTGACGCCTTCCCTGAGGTAGAAGGTGTAGGTTAGCCCGTCATCGGACACCTCCCACCTGGTCGCCAGCCACGGGATCACGTTGCCCTCCTCGTCGTACCAGAGGAGCGTCTCATAGACGTGCCTCATTATGTTATATACGAGCGTGGTGGTCTGGCCGTGGGGATCCACCGTGTCCAGGTCTATGCCTATGGCTATCCTTATCTCCTCCGCGTATCTGGGCCCCTCGGCTGGCGCCGGCGTTTCCGCTGTCTCCCTAGGGGTCTGCTCCTCGGCTGGCGTCTCCGTAGGGGTTTGAGGCGCCGCCGGTGGGGGACCCTGCTGGCTCATGAATATGCCTATCAACGCTACGGCTATGACCACCAGAATTATGCCGAGTACGGCCGCCTTGCCCATGGCACTGGCCGTCTAAGAATTTTTAAGTATTACACGTTGGACTTAGGAAATGCGTCGAGGCGAGGAGCGGAGCCTCGTAATAAGGGGAGGCGTCGTGTTTAACGGGTATGAGGTCCTGGGGAGGCTGGACGTGAGGGTTTCCGGGGGAAAAGTGGTTGAGCTGGGGCCCGGCCTCAGGGGCGACCTGGAAATCGATGCTAGGGATGCCGTGGTCATGCCGGGGCTCGTGGACGCGCATTTCCACTTCATGGGTATGAGGGGCGGCGACATAGTTAGGGGTCTCCTCCTGGAGGACCCGCGGGTGAGACTGCTTCGTGCGGCGCAGTGGGCCCACCGGATGCTGAGGGCGGGGATAACCACTGTGAGGGACTGCGGCGAGCCGAACGCGCTGCCGCTTAGGAGGGCCGTTGCGGAGGGCGTCGTGGAGGGCCCCGCCATATATGCTGCCGGCCCGCCAATCTCGCAGACCTTCGGCCATGGCGACCTCCTTCACAGCGTCCCAATACAGTGGAACACGTTCTCCGAGATATGCGACGGTGTGGATGCCTGTAGGGCCGCGGCCAGGAGGGTGCTGAGGATGGGCGCCGACTTCATCAAGGTGATGGCCACGGGCGGCGTGGTGTCGGAGAGGGACAGGCCGGAATGGCCCCAGATGAGTCCCGAGGAGCTCCGTGCAATAGTGTGGGAGGCCGCCAAGGTCGGGGCCCATGTGGCTGCGCACGCCCACGGCGACCGTGGGGCCCGCCTAGCCGTGGAGGCCGGCGTGGCGTCCATAGAACATGGGACCCTCCTCACCATGGACACGGTGAGGGCCATGGCCGAGAGGGGCATCGCGCTGGTCCCGACCCTGACGATACAGCACGTCCTGTACAGGTACGGCAAGCAGCTGGGCCTCAACGAGTGGGCGCTCGAGAAGATCGTGGAGGTAAGGGAGAGCGCCCCCCGTGTGGTTCAGATGGCCAGGGAGCTGGGCGTGACGATACTTGCGGGCACGGACCTCTTCTTCGAGACGGGCCTCGACATAGATGTTGGGGGCAACTGGATCGAGGCTGTACTCCTAGTCGAGGAGGGCGGTCTGCCCCCCATGGAGGCCCTCAGGGCGGCCACGTCCAACGTGAGGAGGCTTGGGATTAGGGCTGGGACCATAGAGGTTGGCGAGAGGGCCGACATAGTGGTGGTTGATGGGGACCCGACCCAGAATATAAGGGACCTGGGAAGGGTGAAGCACGTGGTGAGGGAGGGGAGGACCGTGAGGTGACTAGGAGCGGAGCACCTTCTCGGCGTGTATACATGCGACGAGCCTCCCGGGCCCGATCTGCCTCAGTTCTGGCCTTTCGGCCCTGCACTGTTCTGTGGCGTATGGGCATCTGGGGTGGAACCTGCAGCCGGGCGGGGGACTGATGAGGCTCGGCGATTCCCCCACCGGCCTCACCGTCAGCCTTGGCTTGTAGGGCAGCACCGAGGTGGACGACGTGAGGAGCATCGCCGTGTATGGGTGGGCCGGCTCCCGGAATATTTCCTCGGTGGGCCCCACCTCGGCTATCTGGCCCGCGTACATTATGGCCACCCTGTCGCTTAGGTACCAGACGTGGGAGAGGTCGTGGCTGATGAATATGTAGGTGAGTCCCCAGTCCTCCTGCAGCCTGTACATTAGCTCGAGTATCTGTGCCCTCACTATGGCGTCGAGGGCCGAGACAGGCTCGTCGGCAAGCACCACTTCTGGGCGCATTGCAAGCGCCCTGGCTATGGCCACCCGCTGTTTTTCCCCCCCGCTCAGCTCGTGGGGATATTTGGGGAGGTGGTCCGCGGAGAGGCCCACCATTTCTAGGAGGCTGATGGCCCTGTCCAACACCTCCTCCCTGCTGGCGGTGTCGCCCGCAGCCCTTATCGCCTCCGCCAATATGTCCATCACCTGCATGCGGGGGTTCAACGACGCGTCGGGGTTCTGGAACACCACCTGGAGCCTTGCCCGCACGTGGCGCGGCAGCCTGCCCCCAAGCCCCCACTCCCTGTACGTCACTGTCCCCCTGTCGGGCCTCAGGAGGCCCACCAGTATGCGGCCCAGCGTCGTCTTGCCGCTGCCCGACTCGCCCACGAGGGCCACTGTTTCCCCCCTCATAACCTCCAGGTCCACGCCGTCGACCGCGCGAAGGCGCAGCCGTCCGGTGAGGCCCAGCCTGAACTCCTTGACGATGTGCCTGCCCCTGATGATCACCTCGCTCATGCGTACAGTATGCACGCGACGCGCCTATTATCCCTTACGTACAGGGTGTGCCGCCATGCTGTGCACTGTTCTGTGGCGTATGGGCATCTGGGGTGGAACCTGCAGCCGGGCGGGGGACTGATGAGGCTCGGCGGCGCGCCGCTCGGCACGCCGAGGAGACGCTTCCGGTCGAGTTTCACGGACCTGACAAGCGCCCTGGTGTACGGGTGTAGCGGGTCGCTCATTATCTCGTCGGCCCTCCCCATCTCCACTATCTGGCCTGCGTACATCACGATGATCCTGTGCGCGATCTTGGCCGCGACGCCCAGGTCATGCGTTATGAGGAGCAGGGACATGCCCATCTCCCTCCTCAACTCCTCCAACAGGTCCAGTATCTGGGCCTGTATCGTGGCGTCGAGCGCCGAGGTGGGCTCGTCGGCTATAAGCAGCTTGGGTTTGAGGGCTATGGCCATGGCTATGAGGACCCTCTGCTTCATCCCCCCGCTCAGCTCGTGGGGGTAGGACCAGTAGCGTTTGTCCGGGTCCTGGATCCTCACCCTCCGCAGTATCTCGATGGCCCTCTGCGCCACCTCCCGGGACCTGATGCTGCCCATTCCATGGGCCTCGAACACCTCCGCTACCTGCCTACCAACGTTCATGAGGGGGTTAAGGTAGGTGTTTGGGTCCTGGAACACGACTGTTATGTCCCTCCCCCTTATCTCCCTCCACTTTTCGTCGTCGAGCCGGCTCAGGTCGAGGCCCTCGAAGTATATGTGGCCCCTCACCACCCTGCCGGGGGGCCTCAGAAGTCCGGCGATGGACATGGCCAGCGTCGTCTTGCCGCTGCCCGACTCGCCTATTATGGCCACCACCTCGCCCCTGTCGACGGTGAACGTGGCGTCCTCGACGGCCCTGACCGTTCCCTGGGGAAGATCGTAGTGTATGGTCAGTCCCCGCACGTCCAGAAGCGTCATGTCCTCCTCAGCAGCGTGGCCATCCTTGGGTCCAGGGCGTCCCTCAGCCCGTCGCCTAGCAGGTTGAAGGCCAGCGCGGCCGCGGAGATGAACACGCCGGGGACCAACACCACGTGGGGGTACGTGAATATGTAGTCCCTCGCGTCGCCTATCATGGTGCCCCACTCGGGGATCGGCTTGGGCACGCCGAGGCCGAGGAAGCCCAGCGCCGACACTATGAGGATCGTTATGCCCATATAATATGTGGATTGGACTACAATAACGTACGACAGGTTGGGCAGTATGTGCCTGAAGAGTATGTAGGGCCCGCTGAGCCCCATGGCGCGTCCCGCCTCCACGTAGGGCTCGTTTCTCAGGGTGAGGGTGAGGTTACGGACGAGGCGTATGTATATGGGCACGGTGGCTATGCCCGCGGCCAGGACCACGTTGAGTATCCCAACGCCGAGGACGGACGTCAGGGCTATGGCTAGGAGGATCGTTGGGAAGGCCAGAAGCACGTCTGTTGCCCTCTGTATTATGGCGTCGAGGAGGCCCCCGTAGTACCCCGATATTAGGCCGAGGGCCGAGCCAACCGCTGCGCCGAGCAGCACGGCCGCAAAGGAGATCCCCAACGTGTAGCGTGCCCCCTCCATTATCCGGCTCAACATGTCCCTTCCAAGCCAGTCGGTGCCCAGTGGATGCGCGGGGCTGAAGAAGCCCAGCGCGGCCGAGAGGTCTATCCTGTAGGGGTCGTACGGCGTGTAGAACGCGCCTATGAGCGCCATTAGGGCCATGGCGGCAAGCACGTACAGGGACGCGTAGGCGGCGCGGTTGGCCCTGAACGTCCGCCACATCTGCGCGGTTCTTTCCCTCTTGGCGGCTTTGACCCTTCTGACGAGGTCAGACATGCCTGGTCCTTGGATCTATGAGCATCTGCACCATGTCCACGAAGAAGTTTATCAGCATGAAGAAGAGCGCTATTATGAGGATGGCCCCCTGGAGCACGGCGTAGTCCCTCACGAATATAGACTCGACCACCAGCCTGCCTATCCCCGGCCATCCGAAGACCGTTTCGGTTATCACGGCTCCCCCCAGAAGCGTGCCGAACTGTACGCCTACCAGCGTCACTATGGGGACAAGCGCGTTCCTAATCACGTGGCGGGTAAGCACCTTGTTCCAGGGCAGGCCCTTGCTGTGGGCCGTCACCACGTGGTTCGCCCCAAGCACCTCGAGGAGCGATGCCCTGGTGATCCTCACCAGGTTGCCCATGAGGAAAAGGGCCAGCACCGCCGTGGGGAGAACCATGTGCGCGGGGGTTCCCGCGCCGCCGGACGGCAACAGCTTGAGCTCCACCGAAAAGGCCCATATGAGCAGCAGCGCCGTCCAGAAGACGGGGAGGGACGAGCCCAGAACGCCGAATATGCTGGCCGCGTATCCTGCAATTGAGCGTGGTCTGAGGGCGGCCACTATCCCCAGCGGCACTGCCACGGCTATTGCCAGCGTCTGGGCCGCCACGGCAAGCGCCAATGTGTAGGGAAGCCTCCTCATTATCTCGTCTATGACGGGCTCGCCCGTGCGGTACGACGTGCCGAGATCGCCGGAAAGCACGGAGAGGAAGTACGCCGCGAACTGCTCGTGGAGCGGCCTGTCGAGGCCCAGTAGGCGCCTCAGCTCCTCTACGTCCTCCTGGGACGCCTCGGGGCCCGCCAACAGCCTTGCCGGGTCGCCTGGCAGTATCCTGACCAGTAGGAAGAGTACGAGGATGACGCCGATTATGGTGATGGCCATCTGTAGGCCCCTCCAGGCCAGGAACCTAAGCACCATTGCGGCCAGAAAAAACGATCACGAAATATATACTTTGCCGCGCGGGACGCGAACAGATTTATAATGTGGCTGGCCATACCGCATGGAGAGGAAGCTGGGGATCATAGTCCAGAGCGGGGCCGCCAACAGGCTCTGCTGCGTGGTTGTCTACGGCGCCGCTGCGCTGGCCTCCGGCTACAAGGTCGTGCTGCACCTGGTGAACGAGGGGCTGGTAGCGTTTAGGAGGGACGTTGCGCCCAGGATATGGGACGACGTCGATCCAAACGCCTGGTCCATTGCGCCTCAGGGCTTTGCTCCACACGTGGGCACGTTCCTGCAGAACCTAAAGGAATTCATAAAGAGCGGCCAGTTCAAGGACTGGCCCGCGTTCCTGGAGGAGCTGAAGAGGCAGTACGGCGATAGGCTGAGGATATATGCTTGTCCTCTGGCCGCAGCCACCTACGGCATAAGGAAGGAGGACCTTCTTGACATTGTTGATGACATCAAGGGAGCTGAGACCTTTCTGGATGAGGTATACGGAGGCACCGTAATGGTGTTCTAGGCGGTCCCAGAACCCGGACCTTTTAGGTACAGTATTAAATTTTAGTGGGGAATAAACTTTATAATGGTTAAGTCAATATAGATTATGGCGGAGAAAAAGTCCAAACTCTCGATAATTGTCTGGTCCGGCACGGTCGACAAGCTCTACCCCGCCGCCATATTGACGAGCGCCGCCGCGTCCGGCGGATGGGAAGTCGAGCTTTTCTTCACCTTCTGGGGGCTCAACGCGATCAGGAAGGACATGCTCGACGTGGCGCAGAGGCAGATAGACAGGAGCTATGAGCAGTACGCCCAGGCCGCGGCTGAGGCTATAAGCAAGATGGGGTTCCCCAAGTGGTACGAGTTGCTTGCCCAGGCCAAGGGGATGGGCAACGTGAGGATATTCGCGTGCTCCACCACCATGGAGATGTTCGGCATCAAGGAGAAGACCGCCCTCGCGGACTTCGTGGACGAGGTTGTGGGGGCCGCGACGTTCCTTGAGAGGGCCAAGGACTCGACTATAACGCTATTTATATGAGCGCTGCCCGAACCCTGGACGTAAGGGGAAAGTTCTGTCCGATACCCGTCATGGAGACCTCTAAGGCGATCAACGAGGTTCCAGTGGGCGGCATACTGGAGGTGTTGGCCACTGACCCGGCTGCGGAGCCCGACATAAAGGCGTGGGCTCAGCGTACGGGCCACGAGGTGGTGCAGGTGGAGAAGGCCGAGGGGTACATACGTATACTGGTAAAGCGGCTCAAGTAACGTTCTTCATCAGGGAAAGGGAAAGCTCTATGTTTTCTAGTTCCAGGTCAATCACGTCCCTGTCCTCCGGCCTTGTCAGGGCCACCACTACCAGGTCAGCGTGGCCCTTCTGCAGCCGCTTGGCCAAGATATAACGCGGGCCGGTATGCGCGGTGAGCGAGTAGAACCTGTTACGTACCAGGAAAAGCGCGGCTTGCCTGGTCACCATCCTCTCCCTACACGTCGCGTGTACTAGCTTGACGCCCTTCCTGAAGAACCCTATTATCCGATAAACATATATACAGCTGTTGTAGGACCTTGCAATATTTTCCAGGGTCTCCTTTAGGTCGGCGACGCCTATCATTATACCTAATGTTTCCGGATTATGTTATAAGAATTTCGGGTTGCTGGAATGCTGCCGCGTTGCCGCGATCTTGGGCGTCAGGGAAATATTTAAATATGGGATGTTCATCCAACACATGAAGTTATCCAATATAATAAATATAGCTGTCCTCTTGGTTCTGGCGGTATCTATATATATCCTATATACATCCATCGCCGACGTGCGTAGCTCCATCTCCCTTTTAACCGCCAAGGTCGAGGACGAGATCGCTGAGCTGCGCGCGGACCTGGCAAGGATAAACTCCAGCGTGTTGGGGTCAGACATCGAGGACCGGTTGACAGATGTGGAGTCCAAGATAGAGGGCCTCAGGAGGGAGCTCGGGGAGCTGGGGGGACTCATTAGGGGCGCCCTAGGCCAAAGGGTCGCGGTTAAGTACGCCGCCGGCTTCTCCCTGGCATACGATGGGCCGGTCAAGGTCGTTGTGGACGGCGAGAACAGGACCGTGCTGCTTGTCCCAAGGGACATGGGCGAGGACGACCTGGCGTTCTACGTGGGCAAGTACTCGCCCGACCTGGTTGTCCGTACGCCGGTGGAACGTGTGGTGTTGTTCTCGGCGACGCAGGTGGCGCTGTTGGCGCGGCTCGACGAGGAGTACCGCCTGGGGTTGCTGGACAGGGTGGTGGGCGTTGCGTGGGGGAAGGCCTACAGGTGGTACATACCCGGAGTGGAGGAGAGGTTTAGCGACGGCAGGTGGACCGACGTGGGCTACGCGTCCAACCCCAACTACGAGCTCCTCCTTAAGCTTAGGCCTGACCTAGTTGTCATCTACACGGTTCCCGGCTACGAGGCGTCCGAGAAGCTGGTCCAGAGGCTTGAGGAACTGGGCGTACCCTACGTCGTGGACAACGAGTGGCGCGAGGATACCGTTCTCGGCCGGTTCGAATGGGTCAAGTTCCTGGCCGTGTTCTTCGGCGTTGAGGACAGGGCGGGCCGGCTCTTCGACATGGTGGAGCGGGCTGTGCTGTCTTATGCCGCCAAGGTGGCCGACGCCGGCCCGGTGAACGTGGCGTGGTTCAGCATATACAGGGGCACCGTGTACGCCGCTCCCCCCGGCAGCTACGTCCACGACCTTATCAGGCTGGCGGGGGGACGTTACCTGTACGGCGACGTGCCCTACGTGTCGGGCATAGAGCTCGTGGTCAAGCGGGGCAACGACACCGACGTGTTGGTGTATGCCTCATCGCCGGAGTTCGGCCCCTCGTCGATAGGGGACCTCCTCTCCTCGGAGCCGCGCCTGGGCGAGGTCAGGGCTGTCAGGGAGGGCCGCGTCTACCTCTTCTCGAGCGACTACTTCCAGCTGGGCTACGCATACACCGAGCTGCTCGTCAGGGACCTGGCGGCAATACTTCACCCAAGCCTCTTCCAAGGGGTGGAGCCGCGCTTCTTCGTGAGGCTTGAGTAGGCTTATATTGGCAGTTGCCGCCCTGCCGGCGCTCGTGTTCGCATCGCTCTTCCTGGGGACGGTCCACATACCGCCTGGGAAGGTCCTCGCCGTTCTGGGCTGGGACTTCCAGTCAGTGGACGGGTACATAGTGAACGGGATCAGGCTCCCCCGCGTCCTGGGGGCCCTCGTGGGTGGGGCCGCCCTGGCCGTGGCCGGGGCACTATACCAGATACTGCTCCGCAACCCGCTGGCGGACCCCTACGTGCTCGGCATAGCCAACGCCGCCATATTCTTCTACGGCCTGGCGTTCCTCGTGGGGATCCAAGTGGGGCTGCCGGCCCTGGCCGGGCAGGGCATATACGTGTCGTCCAGCGTGCTGGGGGCGGCAATAGTGTCCGCGCTGCTCCTCGCCCTGTCGGCCAGGTACGGGGCGCTCTACGTGCTCCTCTTCGGCGTGGCCCTGGGCTTCGTGTTCGGCGCTGGGACCCAGATACTGATAGCGCTGGCCGACGTCATGAAGGTTGGCGCGTTCGTGTTGGCGACGCTGGGCACGTTCAGCGGGGTGACGTGGGACAGGCTCCTCGCCATGTCGGTCGTCTGCCTGCCCGCGCTCGCCGCGGCGCTGGCCCTCTCGCTGTACATCTCCCCGTACGTCCTGGGAGAGGAGCACGCCGCAGTGACCGGCCTGGACGTTAGGGCTGCACGTGTATTGGTGGTCGCGGTGGCCAGCGTCCTCACGGCGATGGTCATAGCATACGTGGGCGTCGTAGGGTTCGTGGGGCTCGTGGGGCCCCACATATCCCGCCTGCTCCTGGGCACCGAGTCGCCTCAGCGCCTGGTGCCGACGAGCGCCCTCACCGGGGGCATGGTGACGCTGGCGGCCGACGACATGGCGAGGTCCCTCCTGCCCCCCCTCGAGCTGCCCATCACCGCGGTGACGAGCCTAGTGGGGGTGCCCGTACTCATATGGCTGTTGACGAGGAGGCATGTACAGGGTTAGGGTAGACTCGGTAGAGGCCGGTTACCCCGGCTTCAGGGTGAGGGCAGACATAGAGCTGGGAGAGGGGCTCAACTGCCTCGTGGGGCCCAACGGCGCCGGCAAGAGCACCCTGATAAGGACCGTGGTGGGGCTGTTGAGGCCGGTCAGGGGAGCCGTGTACGTGGACGGGGTCAACGTGTACAAGCTGTCGCCCCGCAGCCGCGCCAGGGTGCTGACGGCGCTCCTCCCGGACGTCCCGACCCTCCACTTCATGAGGGCCATAGACGTGGTCCTCCTGGGCCGGTACCCCCACAGCTACCTGCTGTACAGGGCCGTGGACGAGGCCATGAGGGTCATGGCCAGGCTGGGAATTGGGGACCTGGCCGAGAGGAGGTTCGCGGAGCTGAGCAGTGGGCAGAGGCAGAGGGTCCTCATTGCTAGGGCCCTCATGCAGCGCCCCAGGGCGCTCCTCGTCGATGAGCCCACGGTGCACCTGGACATAGACGCCAAGGTGCACGTCATGTCGATGCTCAGGGAGCTGTCCAGGGAAATGGCCGTGCTCGTATCCGTACACGAGCCCGACATCATGTACAGGTTCTGCGATACGGTCTACCTAGTGTGGGGAGGCACGATAAGGTACGTCGGTCCCCCGGAGGAGGCGCCCCTCACTGAGATATACGCCGTCCCGCTGAGCCCCGCCATAGGCACGCTGGAGCTTCCTGCCCCCAGGGGCGATCCCCTCCTCCACCTGGTCCCAGGGGCCGGCACCTGTACGCCCGTCATGAGGAGGCTTGCCGCCATGAGGGTCCCCTTCTCGGTGGGCGTGGCGCATGTGGGCGACCTGGACCACTTCGTGGCGGCCGCCATGGGGGCGCCCCTTGTCAGCGAGCAGCCGTACGCCGAGATAAGCGACGCTGCCCTCGAGGCGGCCCTGCGCATGGCCCTGCGCTCCCGGGCGGCGCTGCACTGCGGCTGCCCCTTCGGCGCCGCAAATTCCAAGAACCTGGCACTACTCAGGGAGGCCGCCCAGAGGGGTATCCCGGTCTACTCGCTGTCGAGGGACCCCCCAGTTGGGGAGCGCCTGGACGCGGCGGGCCTGGCGGGCCTTGTGAGAAAACTAGGTTGAAACTTTCACTTACCTGGGACCACATGTACCTGGATTCAAATATAACCCTGTCATCTCCATATACCCACATGTACCTGGTCCTCATGAACAGGAGGGGCGACAGGCTGCTAATATCGCGGGAGGTCCCCGACGGCTGGACCATCGTGGGCGTGTTCACGAGCTGGGCCAAGGCGTACGACTACGCGGTGCAGCTGGCCGACGACACGGGGCAAATAGTGGAATGGTTCCTCGAGGACCTTGACGCCCAGGGGACTTGACCGGGCACCATGTGGGCCAAGGGGCGTTGTCCCCCATAAGGGGGCGCGCCCCACATCGATATGGCGACACGGGAACTTTGGGGGCCAGGACTTATTAGTAGCCCCCCACAGCACCTCCATGGGCAGCGGTATTACCCATGTATGTGCCGGGCCGCCACATGAGCCATGAGGCGTAGGTTGGGGTCCCTCGACGTGTCCGCGGTGGGGATAGGCGCGTGGCAGTTGGGGGGAAGGGCGTGGAACGTGGACGTGCGGGAGGTCCTTAGCGCTGTGGAACGCGCCGTGGAGCTCGGCGTGGACCTTGTGGACACCGCCGAGATATATGGTGCCGGCAGGTCCGAGCTCATGCTGGGGGAACTGGTGAGGCGCCGCGACGTGACCGTCGCCACGAAGGTGGGGGGACACAACTACGGCAGGGTGGAGAAGGCCGCGAGGGCCAGCCTTGCGAGGCTTGGGAGGATAGACCTGTACCAGCTCCACTGGCCCCCACCCCCCTACGCCCCCCTGTGCCGGCCCATCAGGGACATGGAGCGCCTTGTCGACACGGGCCTCGTCAGGGAGATAGGGCTCAGCAACTTCGCGGGCCGCCTCCTCGAGGAGGCCCTCGCCTGCGCCAAGCGGCACGAGCCGGTCAGCGTCCAGGTACATTACAACCCCCTCTACAGGAGGGCCGAGCTGGAGGTGTTCCCCATCGCCAGTAGGGCCGGCCTGACCGTGATGTCGTGGAGCCCCCTGGCCAAGGGCGCGGCGCTGGGCAGGTGGGGCCCCGACAGGGCCAGGAAGATAGATGGGGCCGCGAGGAAACGCGCCTCGACCGAGTGGGGGCGCAGGGTGGTCGAGACGGTGAGGAGGATAGCCGAGGCCCGCTCGGCCAGCCCCGCCGCGGTGGTCCTAGCGTGGCACAAGGCCAAGGGGGCCCTGCCTATACCCGGCGTCAAGAGCCCCGCCCAGGCAGAGGCCCTCGCCGAGGCCCTCCGCCTAGACCTAGACGAGGGGGAGGTCAGGGCGATAGACGGGGCTGCAGGCCCCCAGGCCCTCGAGGGGGGCCTTGTGCCCAGGGCCCGGCTGCTCCCAGCCACGCTGCAGAGGCTCCTCCTCTCCCTCTACCCCATATAGGCCATGCAGGATTTGCACACAGGGCAAGCCTTATAGGGACGGCACAGCACGGCCAACATGCGGATGAGGCAACCCACGACGTCCATGGGCACCGCGGGCAGGGAGACATGGGGCGCCTAGGCATAATACTGAGCAGCGGGGACTACGCCTCGCTCTACGCGGCCGCCACCCTGGCCGCCACAGCGCTGGCCAGAGGCGACAACGTCGTGATATTCGTGACTGGACGCGCCCTCCCAATGTTCACCCGAGACCACACGCCCCCAGCCGAGGAGCCCGCCAAGAGGATGCTGGAGCTCAAGGTGTACTGGCGGGACCTCCTGGCAGCGGCCAAGCCCATGGGCGGCCTCGAGATAATCGCATGCGAGACCGCGGCCAAGGTAATGGGCGTCGAGGAGGACGCACTGGACAGGGAACTCGTGGACGAGGTAGGGTCCATGTACACCTTCCTGGAAAAGGTGGGCGACGGCCAACTACTGGCATTCTAAGCGGCAAAACAATTATTAATCGCGACATACAACCAACCGCCGGGGTGGCCGAGCGGCCCAAGGCGCGGGACTGGAGGCGAGGGGCCGGACATCCCGTCCCCGTCAAGGGGGCGTGGGTTCAAATCCCACCCCCGGCGCCACGTCCGATTATCGGAACAATGCTGTTGACCCTTGGCTGGGCCGGTTTTC
>JALWZH010000065.1:14893-19906 GCA_027002815.1 Thermoproteales archaeon
GCCCTATTCGTGTCCGGCCAACACCCCGCGGGATGGACCTTGCTGGGAGACCCCACTCTACTAGGCGGTGGCATAGCCGTGTCGGTATGCGCGACGTGCCCTGCGGCTTTACCGTTGAGTTTCTGCATGGGTGGCCTGTGCCAGCTTTATGTCCATGTCCTGTGCGTCGCCCATGGCCTGTTTCAGGAGCTCGGCGTAGAGGGACTGGTCTTTCACCAGTATGGGTAGGCCCCCCGCCAGGGCCTCGAGCCTTAGCCAGGGCGGCGCGTCGTCGAGTGGGACCAGGTCCACGGGTGTGCCTAGGACCCCCTCCAGCTCGGCCCCCATGAGGAGGAGCTCGTCCAGCGGCACATCCCCGCTGAACTTCACGGCTATGTCCACGTCGCGCACGTGTACGCGCCTCAGTACGGAGCCGAAGACCACGACGATGAGGGCCCCCCTCCCCTCGAAGTACGACTTCACCGTGGTGATCATCCTTTCCAGGTCTACTTCGTGGTACCTAATC
Organism: Thermoproteales archaeon; assembly: GCA_027002815.1. Classification (GTDB taxonomy): domain Archaea; phylum Thermoproteota; class Thermoprotei; order Thermoproteales; family Thermoproteaceae; genus WANN01. The sequence goes on from JALWZH010000065.1 coordinate 15,399, forward strand.
ATGTCTCCGCACCTTTTCCAGAAGTTCCTCCACGCACTCGAAGTTGCCCCTTATGCTCCGGTGCACCTTCTCATTGTCTATCACCCAGTATGCGTGGAGTAGGGAGTCCCTCAGCCTTATCAGGGCCTTCAGCTTGTCCACACATGTGACGCCCAGCCTCCTAGCCAGCTGTTCCACAGCCTTGACGTAGGTCCGAGGCCGGTAGCCGAACCCCTCCACTAGTATGTGTGTGGAAAGGGCGGTCAGGGCCTCGGCCAACACGATGAGGTTGTACCTCATGGAGTACACCTCGTCCACAGCCATCTCGGCGGGTTCCCTCGACGCGAGCCTCCTAAGCTCGCCGATGGCGTTTACGACGTCCAGAACCCTACGCCTCACGAAGTTCTCGTCGACCGGCACAGCCCAAGCGCGGGAGCTGCATATATAAGCTGCGCCGGCCCGCGCATCGGCGTCAGCTGGGGCATACCCTCCTGTACGAATCCTCTTCCCCCACAAGTCTCCGAAGGAGCCTGCAGATGGAGATGGCGGCTGTCCTGTCGTCGGGTATGTCTGTGAAGTAGCCCTCTGGGTCAGGCCCATTGTACTGATAGCGGTGTAGTTGCAGGGCCAGGTATGTGAACTCCACCGCGTCACCGCCGACAAGGGCAGCTAGACGTGTCATCGCAGACGTGGGCACCAGCGAAATTACTATGTCCACCTCTTCCACCATTACCTCCTCTTCCCCAACCCTAATCCTTCTAGCCCCCGGATACTCCCCCTTAAGCTCTTCCCGCCGCTCGGCAAGCAGAGCCCCCAAGTACGCCTTCCACGCCTGGAAGGCCTTCCCAGCGGCATTCCTCACGAGGCCGTCTGTGAGGAACTCCAGTGCAAGCCTAGCCTCCACGGCCGCCTCCCTCAGCCTAGCCTCCCTGTACCTTGACAAGTCCCGCCACGGCTTCGCCAAAACAGGGAAGTCCATGTCAGAACGGCCACCCCACATAAAAAGCTTCCCTGGACAGGCAAGGCGGGCCCCGTCTCACGGACCATTCCGGCAGATTTGGCGGATCTCTGCAACCCGCCCAGAAGCCTTCATGTGCGGTGTTATACGGATTGGCATAGCTGTCCTCGCTGATAGATCGTAGTAGTATAATTTTTTAAATTTAATATTATATTATTATAAATATTATATACATTATATACTCAATAAATTTACATCATATAGTCTTCTGGCTATTATGTCTGTATAACTTTAATAACTTTCTTACGTATATCACGGGGACTCCACAAGGGCTCTCTCACATAAGTCCACTCGTAGCTTTGACGAGAAGCGCCTATGTTCAAATATTAAAAGCATTCGGCGTCTTGGCAAAGGGAGGAGTCGCGGCCATGAAACTCTACGGAGCCAAGTTTACGCTTGTAGTACTCTTTAACGTATCTACCAGGCATCCTCATTCTCTCGAAACATAGAACTGCTCTTGGTTTCTCGTCACAAATAATCCTAAGGAGTTCAAGACATTTCAAAAGCTGTTTGATGATACTTTCATCCATGTCAAGCCCCGATTTGCACTCCACCGCCGTACAGTCACACAGGGCGTCACATATGGGACCATCACTATAGCCATGTTTGCCGCCTATCGCGTGATTCTTATCTATTGGCTCGCATTGCATGTTTGACTGCGTGGATCGCTCTCTCTAGGTTTTGCAAAACTTTTAGCTGGGCTTCATCCATGTCTACCTCGCCTCCCCTTATGTCCACGGGCTCCACATAGGCATCGCCGATCTTCCTAAGATGGAACCGGTACACCCTCACTGGGGGCCTGCCCTCTATCTCCACGCCCAGTTCCCTAGGGTCTGGATGCGCCGACAGTGCCGCGATCCACGCTGTTAAGAGGTCGCTGTGGGTGGTGATTAGGAAGCCCTTGCCGCGTGACGCCTCGACGTACATGAACTTGGCGAGTTCAAACACGGCGTCGTCATGGAGATGCGCCTCCGGCTCCTCAAGCACCACGTTTCGGCAGCCTCCACGCCTGGCCAGTTCGGCCAGGGAAACCACCATGGACGACAGGTTCCTCACCTCTGTGCCCCCCTCATAGATGGTGTCCTGCGCAACCACGATATCGAACGCCGTCGCTATCCACTTTGCCGCAGCTGGATAAAGCCTGTTACACGCATTTAAGGTCGTCCACGGATAGAAGAGCGGCTCATAGTCGAAAAAGTCCTCTCTAGCGGAGACACGCAGGGTTTCCTCCACACGCCTAGCCGCGGCCTCCACCAAGTCGCCCTCCACCTTGGGATTCCCCAAGACATCTCGCTCAACCACGAGAATCTTACCCCCGTAAACCAGTCTAACCACCGTAGACCTGGCACCCACCCTTACAGGTAAATCGAAAGCAAAGTTTCCAAGCTCCTCGTAGAATAGGTCGACCAAAAACGGTTTTGGCTCTGCGTACCATCCCCTCCTCCTCTTGGCCAACGCGCCGGCGTACCTCTGCTCTGCGCGGGCAAGCGCCGTTGTGACGGCCGCCAGAGCCCTAGCCACAATGCTCTTCCCAGACCTATTCACCCCCACGAAGAGGGTCAAGGGGGCCACCTCCACCTCAACCCGTCCCAACGGGCCCAAGTTCACAGCCTCAAACCTCACAAAGCCATGTAGGCGGAAATATAAAATCCTTAGACCCACACGGACAGTACATGCTAGCCGGTGTAAATAGGCGGGCCGCGCCGACCGAAGTGGCCGCCTAGGTGTGGGGGATGGGCAGGGCCGTCCCTGTACGGCGCGTTTGCCTGGACCGCCGGAGGCGCGCAGCGACGTGCCCATCGCCGACGCCTTAGCGGGGCGCGTAGGCTTTTATAGGAGGGGGGAGGTTTCCCCATGGAGGATGTGGTGTACTACGTGGTCGGCTTTTTGCTGACGATAATAGGCATGCTCGGGGGAGCGCTGTACTGGCTGGGGGGAAAGTTTAGGCAGATGGATGAACGGTTTAGACAGATCGACGAGAGGTTCCGGCAAGTCGACGAGAGGTTTAGACAGATAGATGAGAGGTTTAGGCAAATGGAGGAGAGGTTCAAAGGGATGGAGGGTCGGTTTGGGGAGGTGGAGTCTGGGCTTAAGAGCTATGTGGATAGGAGCGTGGATAGGGTCCTCGCCGGGTTCGCCAGTTACCAGGAGTTCTTCATTGAGTTCCTCTCGGCGGAGGGGGTCATTAGGAGGGACCGGGCGGACCTCTTGAAGGGCGAGCTTAGGCGCGTCGTGGCCCTCGCCAGGGGGAACCCCCTCACTGAGGAGGAGGTTAGGAGGCTGGAGGAGCTGATAGAGAAGGACGAGTTGACCTACGAGGAGGCGCTCTGGCTCAGGGAAATGGCCAGGAGACTGATACGGGAATACGGAACCCCAGAGACCTGGAAACTGCACATATATGCGTCCATCTGGGTGGCCCTGGCAAGGAAGAAGGAGGGCCAGCAACAGGAATCCTAAGCCGCATACGGTAGAAGCGGCGCCCCTCAGACAACGGCCACATGGACCCCCCACCCGGGCCCAGTAGGCGGCTTCAATCGGGTCTCCGCCCGTTTTGCCCTGGTGCGGGACCCCCACCCGTTGCAGGTGCGGCCGGCCATAGGGGCGGCTGTGCCTCGCAGGGTGGAGCCTAGGGACGCGGCCCTGGAAGCGGCGTCAAAGACGCCGCGGGGGCGGCTATATGCATATATACGCCCGGGCTTGTGCAGGACGGTGGGCTAGCCTACGTGTAGTCGTTTCAGGGCGTGGCCCGGCCAGCTCGAGCCGCAGAGGCCGCGGGACTCGGCCAAAGGCCTGAAGCGGCTCCCGGAGCCGTCGGCCGGATGGTCAGGCATGTCTCTGCTCTCTTAGGAACTCCTCTATTCTCCTCACGAAGTCCTCCGCCTTGGCCAGCTCCTTTTCCAAGTCCACTGGGTCAACGAGGCCCTCGTAGAACATCTCGCCGTGCAGTCTCTGAAACCTGGCGTTGTACCGGTCGTACACGCTGTCGAGTACGGGCACCCTCCTCTCGATCTCCCAGAGGGCATCCCTCCTCTCCCTGTGGCTCCTCGGCCTCCTCCCGAGGAGCTCCACCACGAGCGCGTCCGCCGCCTGTACTACCGCGTTCCAAGCCTTCTCAGCGGCATCCCTAGCCGCTATTAGGTTCCCCCCTTTAGCCCTCTCCAACTCCCTCCTCGCCTCCTCAAGAAACTCCCATGCATCCTTCAAAGACACGCACAACGGCCTTCCACCATTAAGAATTTTCCGCCCTAACCGCCGACCCGGAGCGGGCGCCCACCATAGTCTTGTGACAGTTCTACACCCAGCCTGAGAGCTGCCTCTACGGCCTTCTCCTCTGCGTAGGGCGTCACCATTACCAGCCTGTCCGGCCTTCTCCCCTCCCTCTCTGCGTACAGCTCCGCCTTCCTCTTGAAGACATACACGTCGGACGCCCTTGCGTGGGATACCACTTCGACGAGTGTCACCTTGCCATCCTCAACCGTGACGTCCACGTCCACCTCGCTTGGGTAGCCGA
>JALWZH010000066.1 GCA_027002815.1 Thermoproteales archaeon
TCCTGAAACTGCCCAACCTGCTGCCAATGGTGGGCCTGTGGATCTCCGCGCTGAGCACAGCACCCATGTGGGTCGTGTACGGATTCCCTCTGGCATCCGCGCTGAGCCTCATGCTCAGGGTGGATCCGGCCAGGGGAGGTTACCGGCCGAATAGGGGACTGTGGGCCCTTACCACTGCCGTGTACACGCTTGTCCCGTTGATGGGCCCAACGTGGATCCCCGCCACTGGGCTAGCCGTGCTCGCGGCCACGCGGGGGATACGCCTTAAAGGCGCCTACAACGTCGGCGCAACCTTGGCCAAGGCAGGCCTGCTCTTGACGCCCCTGGGAACACACGCCGTCTACATGTCCATAGCGATCGTCATGGCCACCATATGCGTGCCCCTCCTAGTGCCGGGCATAATGCTCAGGGAAGTGCCCAAGGGCATGGGCCCGATGCCGGCAATAATGTTCGGGGGTCTATTGGCCAGGGTGCTTTGGGCGCTGGAGATAGCCGCGGCCATAGTGGTCGCGTCAACAGCGTACATGGTATATAGGCTCCTTAAGGGGAAACGGATAGCGATCTGAGGTCTACTTCTTGGCTAGGACGAGCAGATGCCTATGTATATCCGTGGAGGACAGCTCCGGGTGGAACGCGGACGCTATTAAGGGGCCCTGCTGCGCGAGCACGATCACCCTGCCGGCCCGCGGATGTTGGACGTGTGCCAGCGGCGCGGCGCCTCCCCAGACCTTGACAATGGCAGGTGCCCTTATGAAGACGCCCCTTACCTTGCCTATACCCTCCACGTCTATATCCGCCTCGAAGGAGTCCCTTTGACGGCCAAACGCGTTGCGCACAACCGATATGTCCATTACGCCGAGGACCGGCTGGGAGGTCGGCCCCACGACCGCGTCCCTTACCTCTTTGGCCATCAGTATCGCGCCTGCGCACGTACCTAGTGTGGGGACGCCGCTCGATAGGTGGTCCCTCAGATGTCCTAGAAGCCCCGTCCTCTTGAGGAGCATGCCTATCGTAGTGGACTCGCCGCCAGTGAGGACAAGCGCGTCCAGGTCGCGCAGGTGGTGGGGCCTCTTGACGGGGACTACGTCAACCTCCACCGATAGCTCCTCGGCTGCCCTACGCAACGCGTATGCGTGTTCTGGGAAATCCCCTTGCAGCGCGATTACACCCACACGCATGAGGGGACCGCACCCACCACAGTATTAACTTTTCCCTCAGATTCCACGTGTCTGCAGCATCTCCTCAGGTTTAAGCGTCCTTATGTCCATGCCAAGCATAGCGGACTTCTCGCTGGTCATGCGTTGGGCCTCCACCACGGTCTCCGGGTCATCCCAGTGAGCTGTTGCCAATACTATGGCCGCCGCGCGCGACTCGGGGTCCTGGCTCTTAAATATACCGGACCCCACGAACACCCCGTCGGCCCCAAGCCACATCATCAGAGCGGCGTCGGCCGGAGTTGCTATGCCGCCTGCCGCAAACGTTATGACTGGGACCCGGCCCATCTTGGCGGTCAACGCCACCAGTTCTAGGGGTACTTGACACCGACGCGCGTAGTCCCTCAGGTACTCCTCGTCGTCTCTATGTCCCTGGAGGTCCCTAATGGACTGGTTTATGGCCTTGAAGTGCTTCACAGCCTCTGAGACGTTGCCGGTTCCCGCCTCCCCCTTGGACCTGATCATCGATGCGCCCTCGGAGATACGGCGAAGGGCCTCGCAAAGCTCTCTGGCCCCGTTGACGAAGGGCGTCCTGAACAGCCACTTGTCTATGTGGTGCTGCTCGTCCACCGGCGTCAACACCTCCGACTCGTCTATGAGGTCCACTCCCACTTGTTCCAGTATCATGGCCTCGTAGTAGTGCCCTATGCGTACCTTGGCAGACACTGGAATGGTTATGTGGCTCATTACCTCCTCGACGACCTTCACGTCGGCCATCCTCGCAACCCCACCGGCCTTCCTCACGTCATAGGGCAGCTTGTCCAGGACCATCACTCCCACCGCGCCCGCTCCCTCGGCTACCTGAGCCTGCTCCACGTTGGTCACGTCCATTATTACGCCGTTCCTGAACATCGCTTGAAAACCTACCTTGACCCTAACCGTGCCTATCTCCACGCCGTCCAGCCTAGGAGGCCAGTCCATGCCCATGGACCTGAGCCTGTCCCTGGCCTCGAGCAGGCCGTAAAATAGGTCCCTAATCCTCTCAAGCATGTCGAAGGAAACGGACACCGACATCCAACCATAAGCGCCACCCCAAATATAAACATTGCACTTCAGGCGTCGCGCCGCGGGGCTGATAAGTACATTATTGGAATCAGCAAAACCTTTTAATAAAAACAACGCGGACCCAACATGGAGGTTAAGATAGGCAGGGCCATAATTAGGCACGCCCTCAAGGATCTTGACGAGTACTCCCAGGTCGACGTGCTCATTGTGGGGGCGGGACCGGCCGGCCTGGCCGCTGCTAGGTACCTGGCTGAAAGGGGCTACAAGGTGCTCGTCTTTGAGCGCAGGTTTTCCTTCGGTGGCGGCATTGGGCCAGGGGGCAACATGCTGCCCAAAATAGTGGTACAGGAGGAGGCTGTGCCCATACTTAGAGATTTCAAGGTGAGGTACGTACCGGCCGAGGACGGGCTGTACGTGGTGGACCCGGCGGAGCTGGTAGCAAAGCTTGGAGCTGGGGCCATCGATGCAGGCGCCAAGATCGTGCTAGGCGTACATGTGGACGACATAATTTTCAGAGGGGAGCCGCCGCGCGTGACCGGCGTGTTATGGATATGGACGCCCATTCAGATGTCGGGCATGCATGTAGACCCATTGTACACCGAGGCCAAAGCTGTAGTGGACGCCACAGGCCACGACGCTGAAATCATATCCATAGCGGCACGCAAAGTGCCCGAGCTTGGGATACAGATGGAAGGGGAGAAATCGGCGTGGTCCGAAGTGTCGGAGAAACTTGTCGTGGAGCACACTGGAAGGGTGGCTCATGGGCTCTACGTTGCTGGCATAGCTGTGTGCACGGTCTATGGCCTCCCTAGGATGGGCCCTATCTTTGGGGGCATGCTCATGAGCGGTAGGCGCATAGCCGACGTAATAGCCAAGGATGTTCCCTTGGAGGCCCATGCCGTACGAGCTTAAGGTACAAAAGGTTGTAGAGAACAGGTGCACCAACTGTGGGAGGGTTATCAGGGGAAACCCCATAGTAGTGAAGACGTGCTGCGTCAACAAGCCTTGGGTCTTCTGCAGCCGCGAATGTTACAGGCAGTTCGTGGTTAGCTGGACGCGGAACCAAGATGCGGCGAGGAGCGGCGGAAAACTCAGGAAGGCCATCTAGACTGCGAGGCGCATATACGGCGCCCTACGTATAGGACTCCTCTTCGGCCCGCAACGCGTGTTGTGGGCCGATTTATTAAGGGGCCCGGACGTTATGTTGTATGCGTATTGTCATAGCGTTTCCCTTTGCTGGACTCCTCGGCGCGCTCTATCTGTTCGCTGCCCTCGTACTGATGCCCCTCTACATAGCCGCGTTCCTCGGCGTGTTCTCCGCCGCCGGCCTGGCACCCCACGTAGGACTCCTCCTCTCGTACCTGGTGGTGCTCCTATCACTTGTCTTAAGCCCAGTAAACATAGTTTTGGTCGAGTACACTGTGAGGCACGTCCTCCCTAGCATAACCTTCGAGTACGCCTATGGCATACCGGTGCCTGTCCCCCGCATAGTGATGCTACGTGATAGAGGCGTATTGGCCCTCAATGTTGGGGGCGCCCTGGTGCCCATGGCCGTGGCCGCAGCGTTTCTCCTCGCCATGGGAGACGAGGCGGCGTTCACACTGCCCTTGATAATAGCCGCGTCGCTCATCATAAAACGTATGAGCAGGGTTCTCCCCACTATAGGCGTAGTCACCCCATTATTTGTGCCGCCCCTGGTGGCCGCGCTCCTATCGCTTGTATTCATACCCATATCGCAGAGCGAGCTGCCTTTGGCCGCATATGTGATAGGCGTATTCGGGGCCATTATTGGCGCCGACATACTCAACCTCCCCAAGATACTTAGGTACAGGCCCAAGTTCGCCAGCATTGGCGGGGCCGGCGTGTTCGACGGCATATATTTGACAGGCCTACTTGCGGGGGTGCTCGCCATGGCGTTCTCCTAATAAATGGTCTGTTAAATAAACCTGGGAGTATTGGCCGTGTGATGACAACTCGGGCGAAGACCAGTGACTTGTCGACAGGCCGCTGACGTTTACTGTCAAAGGGTCTCCACGCAAACCTTAATAGTCTGCCCACATATACCTTCATGAAACGCTTTAGGCTGAGCAATAAGGAGGTCAAGTCCCTCTCTGCGGCGCTTCCCGAGGCCCTCGGGAAACACTTGAAATCGGCGCGCGCTGTGGAAATTTATGAAATAGTTGACGGCAGAATATATATCTACGTTGCTGACGGCATGCCGATAGCCGCAAGGATCGCGTACCAGAACAGCGAGTACGTGGTGCCGACCCTGTACTTCATACACAGGGGTCCAAGCAGCGACGTCACGGAGCAGTACCCAAAGGTGGTGGTGGACATGGGCGCCGTGAAACCCATACTCAATGGCGCCGACGTCATGAGGCCAGGCATAAGGCGTATCGAGGGGGATCTGAGGCGCGACGGGGTTGCACTTGTTCTAGACGAGGCAAAGCTTAGGCCCATATCCATATCCGTCTCGCTTTACGACAAGGCAGAGATGGAGTCTATGGACAGGGGAAAGGCCCTGATAAACCTACATTACATAAACGACAAGATATGGAACAGTTGCAAGGAGCTCACCGAGAGGGGCATCAAGCCCTGAACCCGCATTCCAGCCCCATGGCCCTCGCCACCTGCGTCAAGGCCTCCACGCTACGAACCCGCGCATACATCCTAAGCGGTCCCGCCAATTCACGTGGGTCGCATCCCAAAAGCCTGCATATGGCCACTGCAAGCCTGGCCACGTTGGTCCCTCTGGATCCCCATGAAACCGTCTCGAAGTCCATTATGTAGGGGACTCCCTTGCCGTCCACCAATACGTGCCTCCCCGGCCTGGTGAGCTCCCTGTGCAGTAACCCCAAACCGTCCAACTTAAAGCCCTGCATAAGCAGGTCGCAGAGTGTGCCCTCGCTGCGCCTTGACGTGAACCACTCGCTGAGGGGTACACCATCCACATACCTGTACACCACTACGTCGCGGGTGAATGATACGAGCCTCGGGCCCACCCCCACGTAGTTCGCCGACATGAGTGCGTGGGCCTCCGCAAGTAAGTCGCTCCTATGGGCGTCCCTCCTCCTTATCTTGCAGGCATACGTGTCGCCGCCCCAGGAAGGCCTACACATAACCACAACGCTGTTCGTGCCCTTGCCCACCAGGTACACGCCGTTAAAATACAGCGGACCGCCCTCCATAGGCTCGACCCCAAGGAAGTACAACTGCAGCGCAATACTTCTTACGTATTCCCAATCGGCGCCTCCAATGCTAAGTGCCCTACCTAAGAAGGGCGTGACCGCTACGCTGGGGACGGCACACATCTGACCGCACGTGGCGACGGCCTTCCGGTCAACACCTTACCGGCAACCCTTCTGGCGGCGTCACAGGCTGCGTCAAGCGCGTCCCAGCCCTCCATGGTACGGGCGGAAAACACCGCCAGGAATGTGTCGCCCGCACCTGTCTCGTCTCCCTCAACGCCGTCCACCTCCAACCTCGTCGCCTTGCCGTCCCTATAGATGTAGAGCCCCTTAGGGCCGAGCGTGTAGAGGACTGTCCTCCCCCTTGACATGCGCCTCAACGAGCTCTCGTCCAACTCGACGTCGTCTATGGACACGTGGAGCACGTGGTACTCCCTCCAGTCCCTCCACACGCCGCTCCTCACGAATCCCTGCACGTCAAGCGCGTTTAGCACGCAAGGGGGGACCACCTCGAGAGCCTCGTCGAACACGGGAGCCACTATGCAGAGCCTCCCCCGGGGGACGCCCACGATTCTGGCCGACGGCTTTCTAAGGAGCCGCACCCTCCTCGGGACGTGCCTGTAGTCCAGCTCGAACGTGGTCGTCTCCTCGTCGGGGATCAACCTAGGCACGACGCC
>JALWZH010000067.1 GCA_027002815.1 Thermoproteales archaeon
CGGTGATACTGGACGGGGTCAGGATAGGGGAGAGCACCCGCGTGGTCTCCTCAGTGGTCTTTCCCAGCGCCATTATAGGCGCCGGCTCGTACGTTAGGGGGGCCATCATCGGTGAGGGAACCGCGCTTGGCCGTTGGTGCCGGATAGAGGAGGGGGCAGTCATAGCGGACGGCGTCTACGTGGCAAGCGAGGTCAGGGTGGGCAAGGGGGCCAAGATAGGGCCGTACCGAGAGGTATCGGAGGACGCGCCAGACGGGGCCACCCTACTCTAGGCCGGGTCCTCCACACGTCAGGCGGGAGGACTGCGCGGACGCCTCCTTGCCTCCAACTCCTCTATTCGCCTCCTGTTCAGCGACAGGTGGAACGCGAGTTCCCGTATGTTGTACCTATTGGCTATCTCCTCGCCCCTTTCCAGGTACTTCCTTGCGGATCTGATGTCCCCCCGCGCCACCAGCTCCTGCAAAGTGTAAACTATGCACTCCACAAGCTTTTCCTTGAACTCCAGCGCCTTGAACGTATTTCCCTCCCGCTCCATCTTCAGCATAAGGTCCTCCCACCTGCTGCACGGGCTGGGCATAGGGTAGGGACTCGACGGCCTATTTAAGGTTGATGTCACAGGCCGCCCGCGGCCGGACCTGCGGTGCGGCGCTTTGCAGGCTGGGACCCAACGCGTACCGGGACCGCCTCGATATCGCAGATCAAAGGGCGTATGGACTGGGCACTACCTTTAAAAAAGCGCCTTGGCAATGCCCCATGCATAGGGATCAGGTAGTCGGGGCACTCCTGATTCTGGTCGCCGTCGTGGGAATAATAGTATATACGTGGCTCATTTTCTTCTCGGCGTGGTCCCTCCTAGTGCTACAATTGACCGCGTTTATAGCGGTGGCGGTGGTCCTGGGCATAATAGGGTGGGTCGGGTACGCGCTGGCGACGACCCCACCCCCAAAGCCCATAGAGGAGATTGAGAAGGAGGTTCAGAAGGCCCTCGAGGAGATAGAGAAGCAGGTGTCCTCTGAGGAACAGCCTAGCGGGGAGCAGCGCCGGGAGGGCCCAGCCTAGCCGCCGTCCCATACGCTACAACAACCACCTTGACCCCGCGCCGTAGTATCCTATGATACGACACGTCTATCTTCAGGTCGTAGACCACGTCGGCGCCGATGGCATCGGCGTTGTCGTCCAGCCTCTCAAGCGCCAGGTCTATAAGGGACTCAAGCTCCTCCTCCTCGATGTCGGGCGCGTCAAGCTCCAGCGTGGTGCTTGCTACCCCATATGCCACGCCGAGCACGTTGAGGGACGGCTCAGGGGGCCTCCCACTGTGGATAATGACCCTGCCCATGCACGGTGGTGTCCACCGGCGTTTTAATATTTACTTAGTTCGGGAGGAAAAGCATTAATATATGGAGTTACAGCCGTACACATGCCTGAGGGCATCAAGATGAAGGTTTTAGATTTCTTGCAGCGTAATAAGGGGAACGAGTACGCTGTGGAGGACATCGCGGAGGCCCTAAAAGTGGAGAAGGTGTCGGTCCTCAAGGCCCAGCTGACGAGACTTGTCAAGGAGGGGAAGGTGGAGAGGACGCCCGAGGGGAAGTACCGGGCCAAGTAGGCGTGGGCGCAGGATGGCGTAAATACTTATATTTTCGCTTTGGTTCCCCACTGTGTTAGGTCTTCCCAATACTGTGGACGAGGCC
>JALWZH010000068.1 GCA_027002815.1 Thermoproteales archaeon
GGTCCGGCCCGGCGCCTCGTAACACGCGTCTCGTCCCAGCCGCATGGATACACGGTGAAATAGAACGTCCACGCGCCGGGCCGGACCCCCACATGGTACAGGGAAGCGCAACAGCGCTGTAGCTGGGCTACGCCTGGACCGAACTTACGCGCGTGGCCGACCTATACCGGGCCTTCATACCCCTCGCCTCGCAGTGGACTCCCAGAACGCTGGGGATAGCCAAGCGCCCCAGTCAGTGCCGCTGTCGCACCCGGAGTGCTCGAGGTCCACGAGTATTGGGGCCCTCATGTTACAGATGGCCTTGACGTGTGCGTCCCCCGGCCTCTCCCCGCCGCAGGGCGGCAGCGCCAGCAGCCTCCTACGCGTCCCCACATACCAGCGCGCCCATACCCGGAGCATGTAGCGGGTCCCCTTCTTGGCCACCTCCTCCACATGGCCGTGCACCACATGCATTACCAGGTACGCGGATCGCATTATGTAGGCCTTGGAGTCCGGGGTCATGTTGCGCACAGTAATGCCGTACAGCCTCAGGCCGTACTGCAGCATGGCGCCTTGGTCCCTCAGCACGTCGAGGTTGAACGCCTCGCCGTAGACCTGGCCCGGCGACACGCGTACGTACAACGTGGGCCCATATACGAGAAACCGGCCGATGCATCCGGCGTCCACATTCACCATATCCATGAGAGACGCCCACGAAATAAACCTGTCCCCATCACACTGAACATGGGTCAAACAGACGTACCAAAACAATACTTTTAATTTGCTCTCCCATGAGCAAATCCACTACATGATTACAGCGTAACATGCTTATTTATATCGAGAAAAGCCATGATTGGTATGGAGAGGATACCCCTACTGAACGAGCTGGGAAGGATAGGCGTGTTGGAGGAGGGTGGATGCGACGTGGGCGTGTTTCTTGTGAGGGAGTATCCCCGCAATGTGCGGGCTGTGCTGGAGGGCATCGCAAGGGAGACCGGGTACAACCCGATTGTTCATTTCCAGGTGTGGGTTGGGGGCCGTGACATATGTATTGGGGGACCGCCCATAGAGGGGAGGGCCCTCGTGGTGAGGGTCGGCGTCCCCGACGTGGAGAAGGCCATAGCGTGGGCCGCCATACTGTACCACAGGCTCGGCGTCCCGGCCATACACATGAACCTAGCCCTACTGGCAGACGCATGTAAGAAACACGGAGACCTGATGGGGGAGTACGGAGTGCCCTGTGAGGTGGCGTTGCCTGCAGGGCCCTGGGAGGACGGCGCAGAGGTGGAAACGCCCGCAACCGGCCAAGGGACCGCGGCCGAAGGTGAGATGGCGACCCACATAGTGACATGGGTCCGACAAGACGGCTCTATAAGGCGCCTTGCGGACTCAACCCCTGCAATGGACCTAGGGTCGGCCCAGCTCGTGGCAGAAGAATGCCGCAGGTTGGCACTGCTCGTGGGGGACATGTCCCAAGCCGAGCTACGCGAGGCTATGGACCTCGTGCCAGCTCTGAGAAGGACCGCTGTGAGGGAACTTGTGCGCGCAGCTGCCAATGCCCCGGACTACCGGGTCGAAGAGGCCATTAGGCTGCTCAGGGACGCATGAGCGCCCCGGCCGAGGTGCGCGTAATACAGAGGTACATATTCAGCGCGTACACATGCCCAGCGGTGGGCGTCAGGACGCGCGGCAAGGGCGCCCTGTACTATGAGGCGTTGGCTGCTTTGGCGAGGCTTGTGTTGCCTTGTGTTGAGGGGGAGAGGGGCGCCGTGGCTACGTTGACCCCGGCACGCGTCATGAAGATAGTGCGGGGATACGGGATAATGGTGGAACGAGGAAACTGGAAATGCACCGGATTCTGGAAACTCGTAGGCACCTTCACGTCCTACGTCACTGTGGCCGCTGGGCCGATTCAGGGATGGCGCTATACTTGCCCTAGGGACGGCTTGGTGTACGCCCTTCGACTGGCCTCAAGTCCGACGTGGTGGCGGCGCGTCCTACGGGACGCCTTTGTTACGCCTAGGCGCGGCAGTAGGCGGTCAGGCTGACATATCTCCTGCCCATGCCTAGGAGCCCATGGGGCACGTCAACGCTGCGGGGCCCACATACGGAGCGCTCCTCCATGTGCTACGCCGATTGGAGCTGGCCGCTGATAGGTGGATGGGGCATGTGGAGTATCTGCGCAGCCTCATCGATGCGGTGGGGCGACATGTGGATGAGAGGGGGCTGGAATGGGGGCTCGAGCCTGTGCGTAGCCTCGTGGAGCGTATTATGGATGAGGGGGAGAAACTGATATGGAGGGCTATTGAGCGCTTCGACGAACTGGAACCATTGAGAACGGGGAGGAGCACAATATGGCTTGCATGGAGGGGACAGAAACTTGTCTACGTGAAGCGGATATGGGGAAAGAGCGTCCCCATAGTTGGGCTCAGGCTTGGAGGCATTTCGGCCACAGCCACGTTGGGCATGGGCGTGCTGGGGTCGGAGGAGCAGCGCCTCTATAGGCTGGGCTGGAGGGCGAGCGATGGCAGCGTCGCTATGGGTAGGCCCACAATGCAGACCACGGACCTCGCCCAGGTGTTCGCGTGGGCGCCTGCAGTGCCGGGCAGAGTGTACATCATGGCGCACAGCATCACCTTGACGGCGAAGGGGCCCCACGTATGCTGGTGGGCCAAAGCCAAGGACCACGTAGAGACCGCGAGGCACAAATCCATGGCCGTCTGCAAGTCCTTCAGCAGCCCATTGACGGCGCTGGGCCACGTGCTTGGAGATGGGTCGCCGTACATCATAAGGGGGAGGGGCATGTTGAGCGTGTCCGCAAGCGTCAACGTCCTGCCGATACTCGTATGTTCCCTCGACTCCATAGCCGGTAAGGTGCACGTGAGCAGGGACCGCGTATCGCTATGGGGAAGGGCGGCTGAACGCGTGGCGCGGTGGATCGTCGAGGGGACGCCGAGACCATTACGGGAACTTCTCGACACGTTGCAGTTCGGGAAGTGGGCCCGTTTAAAGGCGGTGATGGCTGGGCGTGGATCGCGCGATAAGCGCGGCGGAACGCAAGACGGATGGGAGGATCGGCGGGACCCCCCTTTTTCCCCCCAAGTGTCGACATGGGCGCAAAGCTTATATTTTGTGTGGCATTGTATTGGCGCCGCCCGCCCGGCAAGAGGGGCAAGACGCAGGTCCCCCAAGGGTTCAGGTCCCTGTGGCGTAGGCCTGCGTGGGTTCAAATCCCACCCCCCGCACCAACCTTAAACAGGTTGCTTCTACGTCTTCCCAGTAAGCACCGCTACCAGCTCTTCAGCGGTTAGCCCCCGTATGTCGACGAGTATCATGCCCCGTGGGGTGACGTGCACCTTGACGTGCTGCGGCAAGGCCTTTTCGACGCGCACCAGTGCGCGGAGCCCTATCTTCACATTCAATAAACGCTCAAGTACCCGCACATGGTACACGCCGTCCAACCTCATGATATGGACGGCGCTCCCACGGATATGCATCCCACATGACTTTACGGTATGCACTTCCTGGCTGGTACTGGGCCCAGGGTGGTCGGTGGGCCCCGCGGGGCGCCTGGGCACGCAGATGCCCACCTTAGCTCGCTGCCGTGGGCCATGTAGGGGCCGTACCTGAAGGGGCGGGGGAACGCGCCTGTGAGGTTGGCCGCGTCGCCGAGCCTCATGAGGCCCGTACAGTCGGGGGGCACTAGGTGGGGCCAGTAGGTGACCGCCACCGTGCCGTTCCCAAGGGCACAGACGTAGACGTAAGTGACGTTAGCCTCGCCGAGGGCCGGGTGGGCGCCCGCGGGCCGCGGGCCGTACACGGCCCCGGCATACTCCAGGAAGGCCCAGGCCAACAGGGCCAGAACTGCGAAGTACGCCAATTCGGGCAGTACCCCCCTCACGGCCTCGCTTGTTGGCAGCGCATTTGCGCCGCCGTTAACGCCGTCATGTACACGTTAGGCGTATCCCCACCGCGTACAGGCGGTGGTACCCGTACCTGAGCCACAGGGACACCGTATGGGTACCGCCATCAACCACCCCGAGCTCGCGCCACCCGCCGACTATTGCCCTCTGCCTCCTGTACCCCAGATCCACCCACCTGCCCGTGCCGTCCCCAGAGAAGTCCAGCCAAAGCCTAGCGAAGTCATAGTAATGATGCTTGTACAAGACCACGTACATCTCGACTTTCACCCTGCCCGCCCGGTACCCGGCCCCCCTCAACATGTCGGCCACGTCGAACGTGTAGGTGGCTATGTGCTCCAGCCAGTAGTTGCCAGGCCGACCACTGTAGTCGCTCGTCGTGACGTAGGCCCAAGAGGAGGCCTCGCGGTACCACACACGTTTCCCGTATTCGTCGCCGTACCTGTACGGGTCGAGGTCCCAGCGCCGCGGGGCGTACTGGTCGGTCCCCTCATAGAACCGGCCGAACCTCCACACCTTTTCGAATACCACTGTGCCGGGCGGGCACCTGGCAGTCCTCACAGCGGCCGTGGGCAGGTCGGGCGGGGGGCCGCCCCTGACCGGCACGCCGCCCACCAGTATCCCGCTTTCCGTCACCTCGCCCGTGTACCCATACACGGGTAGGGGCGGCGGGGGCAGGAGCCAGGCCAACAGGGCTGTGGTCCCGGCCAACGCCATGAGCAACGCGAAGAGCTGGTTCATGGCTCGACCCCCGCCACACCACATTAGCCAGCTGGACGGGGATGGGCGCCTCTAATCCCAACTGTAACAGTACTGTCACAGAAGGAGAAGGGATGGAGGTGAGGACTGGCGTCATGGTGGGGCGACAGTCAGAGAAAGACCCACTGTCAGTGGCCTTCGCTGTACCTGTAGATACAGCGACGCGGTCCTACAGGGACGGAAAGCGATTGAGGAAAAAGGGCTGGTTTAGTCTCCGCACTGGGCTAGGTACTCGGCCACCGTGTATGTGCGGCCTGTTGCCAGGTCCACCACGTGGGGGCCGGCCACCCGGTACCTGGCGCTGCGCCTGGCCAGCTCCGCCCCCAGCAACAGCAGGTAGGCCTCCTCGACCGGCACGCCGTTGACAGCCGCGTAGGCGTGGACCCTGCCTGGGTCCAACCACACGCAGTCCACGGTTCTCCGTCTCCCCGGCACGTCACTCATGGAGCCTTGCCAGGACCTCGCCTATCTTCTCCACGCAGGGCTCCACCTCCCTGAGGGCCTCGTGCACCCTCCTCAGTTTCCTCACGGCCTCCTCAAGCGTCCTCATGGCGGCAAGGAGCCTCTCCGCCTCCTCCACTATGAGCTCTGGACTTGTCGCTGCTTTGGCGGGCCGAGGCTCATGCCTCGGCCCGGCGAATTCGACCTCTCCCAGGTCTATGTCGCCCTCCATAGTGATCTATTTGCAAGGGGGAATATCCTACCGGTACATTCCGATACAGGCTAATTGACGTCCCACACGGTCCAGCAGACGCGTAGGGGCCAGTCTGACAGGGTGAGGTTCACGGCGTCCACGTCCCAGTCGGCTGGCACGTAGCCGAGGACGGCCCTGTACTCGGCGTCCCACTGGCCGGGCGGGACGTGCCCGTCGGCCGTCTGGTTTCCCCCCAGCATCACCACGTAGGGCACGTCCAGCGTGGCGACCCACCTCTCCAGCTCCTCGCCGGCCAGCACAGTGCCGTTGGACAGCGCGATCCCCGTCACGTTTATTGTCAGGGCCGGCGCCACGGTGACCCGCGGTATGGAGTAGTACGCGGCAGCGCTGAACACGACGGAGAGCTCGGTGAACCCGTCCACCCTACGCTCGTCCACGTCCCCGCCCCACACGGCCAGCCCGTAGTGCACCGTGTAGCCGGGCCTACACCCGGCGTTGCCACATATGGGGGCCAGCCCCGTCCCCATTACCGTGAAGCCCTGGCCCAGCCCCGGCAGCTCCAGCCACGCCCCGCACAGGTCCGCCGAGGCGTTCGCCCTGGCCGCCGCCATGCCCTCCGACAAGTACACTATTGTTGGGTTGGGATACATGTACAGTGCCGCGGCCCACAGCGCCACGGCGAAGACCAGGAAGGGCCCCGCCCTCATATCCCCGCCGCCA
>JALWZH010000069.1 GCA_027002815.1 Thermoproteales archaeon
GTCTACTTGGGCCTAGTGGCGATTCCGCTTTTGGCGATTGCGGCGTGGCGCATGTACGTAATTTTTAGGTCATGGCAAGCCGTAAGAAGGGTCCTCGAATAGACATTGTGGTGGTGGGCAGGATACTTGATGCGCTGTATTACAACGGCGACATGAAGAAGACGCAACTTTACATGGCCAGTAGGCTCAGCTATAAGCGCTTCAGCATGTATCTGGACTGGCTAATGGAACGGGGATTGGTAGAGTACGAAGGTGAGCATGTGCGGCTTACGAAGAAGGGCTCGGAGATATATGTAAAAATATATGCGCTTCTAAACGAGTTGCTGGAGCGTTTCTGACATGCCGCTATTACCCTACGGCTTGAACCACTCGAATCCTATGAGTACCAGCTCGTCTGTAGGCTTCAGCAATGTGGCCAGTGTGAACATCTTTCTCACGGAATGGCTTAGACGGCCTCCCCTAGTTATATCTATGGCGGAAATCCCCCTGTCGGGCTCCAAGAAGACCACTATAAGCGGCGCGTGGTCTATGCCAGGCCCCCTCTCGTATACTGAGAACAATGCGCCGAATTTGAGGCCAGACCTAACGACGTATCCGTTGTCCCTGAAGTGCTTATATATTCTGTATATGTCCCCGAAGTAGGCGAATTTTTCATTGCCGTACCTCAATAGTTCCTCGTACGTGACTGTTTTCCCGTCGCCGTCCACCACGCTTAGGACCTCCTTCTCAAGTAGGTAGAGTGCCTCGTATAGTGAAAGTATGAGCGGAGAGTCCACCTGGTCAACCTCGTCGATCCTAACCTTGTCCTTTTTGACGAATTTTCCGAAGAATCCCATCCTGTAAAGTTTACGCGAGACCTGTGCGTCCTCCACGAGGACCGCACTGCCGCACAGTCTCCCTGTTGCGCGGCTACTCTGCATATGGCCTAATAGTAACTATTGAATTATCTGCAACTCCCTGTTCCTTGAGGAACATGTCGTTGCACCAGAGCTCGTTGTCGGGCACGGCGTCGTCTATTATAAGGGACAGCACGAACCTCCTTTCCCTAGAGCTACCCCCGGCAACGATAACCTCGACCATGTCCTTTAGGCCTGTTTCCGAGGCCAGCCTGCCGTTGACCTTGGCCATGCCTTTGTCTATTGTGCCCACCCGTCTTATTCTGATACGCCTTTCCCTAGGCCTATCCCTCTCCTCCCTGTCTTCTCTGAAGGTCTCGGGGGTCAGGAAGGGCGGAATCAAGAGCCTCCTCTTCTTCTCATCCCCACTTTCCCCAGCCATTGTATGGTACTGTGCATGCCGTTATAAAATTACCGCACTGACCCTGGGTAAGAGTGAAATAGCACAGTCTGGTACAAGCACATGGCATACGTGGATGCCCACTGCCACCTGTATGAGTACAGGGAGGGGGACCTCGAACGCTTTTCACGTATAAAAATGCTTGCGGTATCTGAGGACCTTGTAAGCTCTAGGCGCGTTCTAGAGCTCGGCGACAATTGGGACAACATATATCCGTGCCTTGGCGTACATCCATGGAATGTGGGCAAAGTACCACGGCAACAAGTATCCGAGGTCATGGGGCTCATAGAGAAAAGCGAGGTCCCTTGCATCGGGGAAATAGGGTTGGACAGGAGATTTGTCCCCCATACATATCCTGAACAGCTGGAACTCTTCAGGTCATTCCTTAAATTGGCTAGAGATCTGGACCTGGCCGTCAACGTTCATGCGCCAGGGGCGTGGGGCGATGCGGTGGAGGAGCTTAGGCGCAGCGATGTGGATAAGGCACTTATACATTGGTACACAGGCCCCCCGGAACTTCTGGAACAGATAAGAGAACATGGATACCTCATTTCGATAAACCCAGCTATTAAAATCCAGAAAAAGCACAGGGAAGTTGCAGCCATTGCTCCTACAAGCATTCTGCTTACAGAAAGCGATGGTCCCTATAAGTACCGTGGCATGGACTTAGATCCTACAATGGTGGGAGACGTGATAGAGGAGCTGGCTACCATTAAGCGCATGTCCAGGGAAGAGCTCAGGGAAATCATATATACTAATTTTATGAGGTTGTTAAAGTGATAGAGTTCTTTAAGGAGGCTGCCAAGGCTCTTGAGGGTGAGCCAATAGTCGCTGCGAGCAGCGACGCGGTGCTGATAGTTGGCGATCTCCACGGCGATTTGGATACCCTCAACAAGGTCCTCTCAAAGTGGGAGGGGCCCATGGCGTTCCTGGGGGATTACGTTGATCGAGGGGACAAGGGGCTTGAGGTATTGGCCAAGGTGCTCGAGCTCAAAGCGGAAAATCCGCGGGAGGTGTTCGTACTTAGGGGCAATCATGAGTCGCCCATGATGAACATGGAATATGGGTTTGTGGGAGAGCTTAGGCAAAAGGTGCCGGAGTGGAGAGCGACATATAGGGCAATTGTTGAAGTATATGTAAAGATGCCCATAGGCATGATATTGAATAAGGAACACTTTTTGGTTCACGGCGGGATACCCATCGATACGCTTCACGTACAACGGATATCGGAATCGATAAGGGCGGACATGTTGGAGACGCCTGAGGACCCCATAGCGCTTCAAATGCTGTGGAACGACCCCACTGAAACGGTCGCCGACTATATGCCGAGTCCCCGGGGGCCAGGCATATTCCTATTCGGTAGGTCCATTACGGACAAGTTTCTGGACTTGAACGGAATATCGTACGTGATTAGGGGACACGAATATACCGTCTCGGGCTTCAAGCTCAACCACGGCAACAGAGTGATCACGCTGTTCTCTTCTTCGGCGGGGCCCTATAGGTCTTGTAGGCCCAAGGTTGCCGTTGCTACTGACGACAGATTAGATATAATAGACGTGGACTCTTGGTCGCCTGTGATGAGGCTCCAGAAACGTGAGAACCGGTGACCTGGCCGTCCCAGTCTGAGCGGCCTTAGGCCCTTGAAGCTCGGCTGCGCCCCAACTAATTCTTATTTACCTGTAATTGCCCATCATATGTGACAATAAGGGTAAGGTACTTTTCCGTATTTAGGGACGTCTCAGGAAAGGCGGAGGAGCACATAGACGTGCGTGGCGTGCTTACTGTGCGCGGCCTAATAGACGAGCTTGCAAAGAGGTACCCGCAAATCACGCAGTATATCGATGAAGACTACATGATAGTGCTGGTAAATGGGAAATCCGTGGGCCACGACCATATAATTAATGATGGCGATGAAGTGGCCATTATGCCTCCGGCCAGCGGTGGTGGTGGCGTCGTGGATAGAGAACTTGACATAAACAAAATAGTGGAGGAAGTCATTAGGAGCACCGTAGATGGGGGCGCTGGCGGTGTGGTAATATTCGTGGGTTTCGTGAAGGGCAAGGTCGACGAAAACAACGTTGAAGAGCTCGAGTATGAAGCCTATGAACCCCATGCTACCCGCAAGATTTCCGAGATAGTGGCCGATGAGCGGAAGAGGGACGGAGTCCTATTCATAGACGTGTATCATAGAGTTGGTAGACTTAAGCCCGGCGACCACACGATATATGTTATAGCTGCTGCGGTTAATAGGCATGTGGCCTTTGACGCAGCGAGGGCGACATTAGAAAGGGTGAAGGACGAGGTGCCCATATTCAAGCTTGAGAAGCGCGAGGATGGGGAATACTGGATTATAGGCGAGAAGCGCGTCAAGAGGTTCAGTATTCCTCTATAGTGTACTCCTCGCTCTTTTCCTCCCTTACAGAGTCGACGTTTATGATGCCGCCTTCGATGACCACGGTCTCCCCATGGCGCTCCACCTTTACATAGATGTGGTACACCTCGCCGTTAGAAGTGATGATGCGGGCCTCGCCTTCGCCCACATCAACATTGGCAACGTTTTTACCATTCTTCTCAATCGAATCGATTACATGCGAAACTATATTGTATGGCAATACGATAAACCCGTTCATGCCGTTTCCTGAAATAGCAACGTAATTTAATAGTGATTTTTCTAGAAATTTAGAGATCTTCTCCAAAAAATTATGTTCGTTCGATTCTATTGATATTGCGAATTTAAACTTAGAAAAAGTCTGATCAATCATAGCGGGACAAGTCTGATCACTGAAACCACGTCTCCCCCCTTAATGTTGAGCTCATCCCTAAGTTGTTTGGGCACAGTAAATTGGCGTGAATGTGTTTTACGAGTTTTCAAAAGCTTTGCCTTGAAGGTTGCCTCTCCTCTAGACGATCTTATGGTCACCAGGATGTACCTGGATTCCGCTATGTTTAGGGCTTTGACCAACTTAGCTGGGATGAGCAGTTGCCCATTTCCGTAGAGTTTCACCTCGTATGGCAACTCCACAATGTTGAGACCCTCCACGCCGCGCCTCTTCACACACAGGTGAATCTTCATGCAAGTTATATACTTGACCCATACACATGGGTCTGCAGGACTCAGAAGTATTTATTGCTGCGTCTGTCTCGATTCCCAGCAATGAGAGAGCGAAGGCCGTTAAACGAGGCGTTGAGGCTAATATTAATAAGGATAATTACAGTTATAATAGGCATAATAAACATAATTATAATACCAAGGTATATGTCTCAATACGAGTATGGTCTATACAGTTTCATAATAAATAGATTTTCCAGCATATTGGACACAGTCCAGTCAATTTACAGGTTTTGGGTCTTCAGAGAACTTGCCAGGGGCATAAACACCTTCCCAAACGGCCTCCTCCTTACCATTATGTATTCTGTATTTTCATCGCTAACAACATATTATATATTGGTCGCTGTATATAACGTAGACATAGTCATATCAGCTGGCGGTGCACTGGTGGTTGCACTGATAATGCTGGGCAATTATGCGAGGACGTGCAACGACGTGTATAGACCAGTTGTCTCCCAAGTGTCGATATTCGCCATAAGGGCTGGGACAGCCATATCTGCAATAGCGTTACTGATGTTTTATGGTTCCTTAGAACTTTATAATCTTATATATCTACTTATAATAATACATATAGCGTCGTTATTGCCTCCCCTTTACGCATTACGTGGCAAGATGCGCGGCGCAGTTGAGGGACTCCTATCATCAATGAGACGTTGGAAAAACAAGTCGCCGTTGCCCCTCATGGCAAGCGCAAGCATAATAATAGCGGGATTGGACGCGTATGTAGTCGCCTATCTGTATGGGTTCGACGATGTGGCCCTCTTTTTTGTGCCGCTGGGCATTGTCAACGTTATCGTAGGCTTGTCAAGCGTTGTAATGAGACCGTTAACCTCCTACATATTGTCAACGGAGGATTCTCGTGGTGCCGTTCATTACGTCTACGCGGCTATGCTAGTCGCAGTTCCCCTAGCGGTATTCGTTGCCTGGAAGGCCGAGGAGGTGTTAGGAGTATATGGGGACCATTACTCGGATTATTACATTGTTTTGACGCTTTTATCCCCCTATGCGGTGTTGGTGACCATTAGGAGCGCTCTGATATCGGTGGCGGTAGGTAGCAGTTCGGAGGACGTGTATGCAGAGGACTTTGGAGGCGTTAGGGCCACGAAAGTTTACAGCGTGTACAAAAACGAGCTCAAGATTTCTATAGTGTACATTTCGACATTTATATTTGCTACTTACGTGTTGCCTAACCTATACCTAATTACGTGGCCAATACTGGCCACTTGTCGCATTCTTTTCTCTATATTTGTCCAAGAAAGGAACGTTGACAAGAACACAGTAAGGGGAATCGTAAGGGACCTCTCTTTGATCCTATTAGCATCGATAACCTCCATGATAATTACGGGTAACATTAGCGTGGACTTGAAGACGGGGGCGCCTTTGGCCAGCGGCCTCATGGACAGCGTGGCCAGTATAGCCCTGGAACTCCTCGCCTTCCTATTGGCCTTCGTGGCCGTTGGCTCCGTTATCGATGCAAAGCTTAGGAGACTTGTCGCCAGGATGTACGCTAATGTTTTGTCTCTGCTACGAGGACGAGGCCTAGCTCCCTGTTGACCTCATCGTAAAACCGCGTCCACCACT
>JALWZH010000070.1 GCA_027002815.1 Thermoproteales archaeon
GCCTCTATCGCTTCGTCCACCGGCAGCGCCAACATGCTGGTGGTCCTCACGGATCCGCGGCTGTTCAGCTCTATCATGGCGCGCATCATTTTTTCCGGGCTTTCAGCCTCCACGATATTGACGAAGTCGTACTCGCCGAATGTTACGTATTGTTCCAACACCCTTACCCCATGCCGCTCCAACTCCCTGTTGACCTCCCTGACCCTTTCCGGCCTCTCCTTCAGGGTTTTCGCGCCCTCATCCGTTAGCCTCGATAGAACTACGAACCTCATGTTGGGCATTGGGTAGGGGTAAATATTGCTTTTGGCTGTGCTTTTTTACCAGTGACGGGTCACCCATATGGACCGCACACCGCCGAAATGGGTCGAGGATCTGCTGTCCGCGCTGTCGGCGCTTGACGGCGTGTCCCTGAGGGGGCCCAGAAGGGGGCGCTTCAGGGAGGAGGTCAACGTGGACCTCATATTGGGGGGGCGCAGGGCGGCCACGCTGAAGATATTCTTCGGCCGCAAACCGTATTACGGCCCCTGGATAGAGGTGTTCGACGTGGATCCAAGCTTCTATGGGTCCCCCATGGAGGGCGAGGTGTACCGCGCAATACATAGACACGTGCCCTGCGGCACCGTGGTATATGTAGAGTACGTGAACGATTCCGACACGCGTAGCCAGCTGTTTAGGGGCGAGGATCCCTCGCGGAGCAGGCTCGGCCTGGCGCTGAGGGGGGCAGGTATGAGGGTGGTTAAGGACTGGTACTTCCCGGAGGGGTGGCTCGAGGGGGCGCCGAAACTGCAGGCGGTCAAGGACTGTGCGTGACTAGGCCTTGTGCACGTACATCACGTAGCGATTTCCCTCCGCCTCCACCCGTTCCACCTTGGCGTCCACTATGGGGAGCAGGCGCCTGAGCACGTCGACGCACTCCCTGTCGTCTGTGACGAACTTGACCGTGGCGCCGCTTGGCAGGTCTTTGACCTTTGCTATGGCCATTATGGAGCCGTAGGGGCAGCCAGGCAGTTCAATTACGTTTTTCAGGTCCTCCATGACCCGGATGCGAGGTACTCGTCTATGGCCAGGGCCACGTTGATGCCGGTGGACATTGCCCTGCCTATCATAGAGGGGCCGTGGACCACGTCGCCGGCCGCGAACACCCCGCGCATGGTGGTCCTGAACTTGCCGTCCACGTTGACGGTCCTGTCCCTATTCAGTGCTATGCCCGTGCACCCATTGCCGAAGGGGGGCGTCGGCTCCTCGCCTATGGCCACCAGCGACGTGTCCACCTCCAGCTCATGCTCGCTTCCGGGGACCGGCTCTGGTCTGGGCCTCCCCGAGGCGTCCCTCTCCCCTAGCCTCATCTTGACGAGCCTGACCGCCCGGAGCCTGGCGTCCCCCACGAAGCCTATGGGGCTCACCAGCTCGACGAAGCGTATCCCCCTCTTCACCAGCTCCCTCTCTATGTTGGCCCTGCCCGCGGGCGCCTCGTTTGCCGTGCGCCTGTACAGGACGTACACTTCGGCGGCCCCCTGGATCTGCGCCTCCAACGCGGCGTCTATGGCGGTGAGCCCGCCGCCTATGACCGCCACCCTCCGCCCCGTGGGATACACGGCGGACCTGGGGAGGTAGCCCAGCTCGTGGGCGTATATCCTGAACAGGTAGTCCAGGGCCAGATGTACCCCGGGCAGGTCGGCACCTGGGACCTCCAGGTGGCGGCTCCTCCAGGTGCCCGTGGCTATCAGCACCGCGTCGTGAGACCTCACCACGTCCCTAAAGTCCACCACCTTCTCGGCCATGTCCACGCCCTCCATCTCGGGCATGTTCCCATCGCAGTACACGAGGGTCCTCGTATGGAAACGTACCCCCATTTCCAGCAGCTCCTTGACGCCCACCCTGACGTTTTCCCTGGGTATGCGGAAGCTCGGTATACCGAAGAGGAGGAGGCCGCCCGGCTCCGGCAACATGTCGTACACCTCGACGCTGTGGCCCATACACGCCAGGTGCCCGGCTGCAGCCAGCCCGGCTGGTCCAGCCCCTATTATAGCCACGGTTTTGCCTGGGGAACGGCGAGACAGGTCCCTACACCTCATGGTGAACTTCATGCCCCCTTCCTTTCCTAAGTTTATAAAGATGCCTATATAGAGACGCCACAAATACTTTAAAGGCTGCGTTCCGGCGCTGGCGTGGTCAACGTAAGGGTCTCGCTGCTCCTCGAAGCCGCCACGGCCGGGTTCTACATATCGATCACCCGGGGCCTCCTCATACCCCTCCTCACGCTTAGGGGCTACGACATTGCCGAGATAGCGCAGCTACTCATAGCGCCGGGCATAGTGGGCGTGGCCCTGGCCAACTACATATATAGGCGGCCCACCACGCTGCTGAGAGGCGGCTGGCCGCTGCCCGCCGCGCACCTCCTGGAACGGGTCTCATTCATGGCGCTGCCCCTAGCGTCGGGAAACGAGGCCCTACTCACGGCGCTGTACATGGCCGGCGTGCTCCTTTCCATAGTGGTCGGCGTTCTATTGACGGCCCTCACGTTCTCGTCGTTCGACGAGGAGGAGCTGGGCTCTGTGCTGTCCCAGAGGGCGGCATTGGGCTCGCTATCCACGCTGATCGGGGGAACGGTGGCCTTCGCGTACGTGGCCACCGTGGAGGCGCTCACAGCATATACCGACCTCTACGTCCTGGCCGGCCTCATAGGGTCGCTCGGCACCCTGGGCCTAGTGGGGACCAGGATTGGGGGCCTACAGGCCGAGGCCGCGTACCCCGCCCACGTGGAGGTGGGACGCGTCAACACGTTCGTGTTCCTCCTCCTCATATATGCTGGCGGGAACCTCGTGGGCTATGTCTGGGTGCCCCTCCTAAGGGGGTGGGGGTACGAGGACTTCCTAATAGTGTTGGTGACGGTCATCGCCGCCAGCGTGGGCGGCATATTCGGGGCCTTTGCGTGGCGCAGCCAAGCGCACTACAAGGCGGCTACGCTTCTCAACGCGCTTTTCACGGGGCTTGTGCCCCTGTTCCACGCGTCGTACATCCAGCTGGCGCTCAGCCTCGCCATGTCAGCCACCTTCGTGGGCGCTAACCTTCTCGGGAGCGTGATCTACAGTAGGTACCAGGCCTCGATTGGGACCATAAGGGCCTCGGTTCTGGTTATCGGGGCCAACATGTCCGGCCAGGTGCTGGGCACCGCGCTGGGCATCCTCTACCCTGACCCGGCGGTCCTCTTCGTGGCCGCCACCATCATAAAGGCCTCCGCCGCCGTCACTGCCCTCGCCGCCATACCCGGCGTGTCTAATGTCGAAGCGGGCCGCGCGGTGGGCTACGCGCGCCTGGTCTACACAGTGGGAACGCTGGGCTACACCTTCGTCGTGGAGACCTACAGGCAGACGCTGGAGCTCCTCGTCAAGTCTGTTGCCGTGACGCTCCTCATCATGCTGATTTACATGATTTATAGGCTGGCCTTCGCACTCCTCGGTATATGAGCCTCGTGGACGTTGTAAGGCAGGTGTTGAGCGACGTATCCGAGGTGCTGCCCCTCGTAACGCTGTCCGTCCTACTCCTCCTGGTCTTCTTCATAGTGGTCCGCATCATGAACAACTTCGTGAGGCTGCTGGTTGAGAAGTCGCGCATCGAGGAGTTCGTGGAGGAGAACATAGGCAAGTTGCCCATCTCTATAAAGGCGGCCTCCATCTTCGTGATGGACCTGGGCCTGGCCCTGCTCTGGCTGGGCCTATACATACAGCTGGTCGTTCCCATAGACATGAGGTCGTACCTCATAGAGGCGGGATCCAAGATAGCGAGCGTCATAATAATTGGCATGGTGGGCGTGCTCGGCTTCGAGTCCATAATACGTATACTCAAGAGGGGCGACAGGTATAGGGGGTTCGTCGCGTTTGCCATGTACCTCATGACGCTTGTCCTGCTCATAGAGCTGTCCGGGATGAGCAGCGAGACGAAGCTGGTGCTCTCGGCCGGACTGTCCTTTGGGCTGGGCCTCCTCATAGGCTTCTTCGCGCTTTGGTACTTCTTCTTTGAGAGGGGTTGACAGAGCCGAGCCGGGAGGAAAGGAAATCTTGTGGGGGAGTAGCGCTATATTGATCTCCCATGCCTTTAACAAAATACGATAAACTTATCAATATACTACAATAATTCCTTGCGTTAAATGCGGGTACAATTGACCCGTTTAAGATCTTGAAAATTTATAAAGCTACAAACCATAAAATATACATGGGTAGACGAAGGATCTACATCATTGGGCCGCTGGAGGCTGAGGTCATAGCGGCGCTTAGGGCGCTGGGAAAGGCCACCGCCGATAGGCTGGTGGAGGAGCTGAGGAAGGTGAAGGGCGACATAAGCTACACCACGGTCCTCACAGTGCTTAGCAGGCTCTACACGCGCGGCCTCGTGGAAAAGGAGAAGGAGGGTAACAGGACCTACTTCAAAATTAATATTTCGGAAAAGGTGGTGGAGGAAATCGTGGATTCGTACCTCTACGTGCTGCTGCAGGCCTTCAACGGCGAGGCGAGGGAAATGATAAAGCGCAAGATCAGTTGCCAGTGATGTCGAGGGGAGCAATCATAGCGCTTGCCCTGGTGCTTGTAGGGGTGGTGCTGCTGGCTGTGTCGCTGGCACTGCCGCAGGCCGAGGAACAGGGGAACATCACCAGGGAGACGCTGGTCATGTTGGACGAAAGGGGGACCGTGCTGGGGAACCCCGACGCGCCCGTTTGGGTTTACAAGTGGGACGACGTGCTTTGCCCGTTCTGCGCGTACCTGTGGTATAGCCTAGGCGACTACTTCAAGGAGCTCGTTAGCCAGGGAAAAATAAAGCTGGTGATACTGAGCCTGCCGGTGCACTACACGGTGGGCGACGACTACCTTTACGCCCAGTACTCCATGCACTGCATGGACGAGGAAAAGCTGCTTGACTTCCTGGACGACGTGTTCATCCCCTTGGCCGTGAAGGCGTTCGGCCTTGAAAGGCGGCCTATACCCCACATGGAGCTGTACGAGCGCGGCGACATAGAGGAGGCGTCCTTCGCCCGCTACGTGGCGTCCCTATACGTGGATAGGTGCGACGTGGAGTACGACGTGCAGGGCGACTTCGAGATCGCTAGGCGTCTCTTCGGCGAGAGGGTGGGCACGCCTGCACTGATAATATACGACACGCGCACCGACAGGTACGTGGCCGTTATAGGCGCCCGCATAGACGTCATTAGGTCCGCGATAGACGAGTTCCTGGGAGGCGCTCAGTGAGGGAGGCCGTACTTGGACAGGAAGTACCGTATGTCGCTGTACCTGTCCCTGACGAAGGTGTCGTAGGCCGTGTCTATGTCGGCGGCGAAGAGGACATAGTCATGTATGTACTCGACTATTAGCCTTGCCAGGTACTCTCTGTCCCTACGGGTGGCCTTACCCCACACGTTCGCCGCTATGTCCAGGGGCGTGGGAACGGTGGTACCACAGTAGATTACGTCCTCGCGCTCGGCTATGTACCACGGGATGAGCGCGTCGCCCCTGGGCAGCCAGTCCGTGGTCACGGAGGCGAAGTACCTGTCCCACTCCTCCATGTCTATCCTGCCGTACACAGCGCCCTTGACGACGAGGGAGGCGAGCCCATGCGACGCCAATATGCGCTTCCTCACGTGCTCCGAGTCCAGGTAGCAGCGCCACTCCACCTCCCTGTACGTGGAGTAGAGCCCCATGATGGGCTCCAGGAGCCTCTCTATGGAGCTCGGCATCTCCACTGGGCGGCCCTCACACGTCTCGCGCGGCAGCGGTATGTACAGCGCCTTTATGCGGTCCACCATGGCCTCCACAGTGTCAACGCAACTTTCGACCCCCTGGAGCGTAAGTGTGGTGACGAACCTCATCGGGGAAAATGATGATAGGCAGAAAAAAGCCTCACGGTGGTGGGCCACCTCGTGACGATATCAGTATATATATGCAACCAATAAGTAACATGGACCTGACGCGTATCCACATGGAAAAGGTGGTGGGGCTCTGCACGGCCTTTATCCGGAATGTCGTCGAGGAGGCCGGGGCTAATGTGGCGGTGGTGGGGCTCTCAGGCGGAATAGACTCGAGCGTCGTGGCCGCCCTGGCGGTTAGGGCGCTGGGCCGCGACAGGGTTGTGGGGGTCATAATGCCCGACACGCGTACCACCCCGGAGGACGACGTTAAGGATGCCAGGGAATTGGCCTCTGCCCTGGGTGTAAGGACGCTGGAGCTGCATATAGACGGGGCCGTGGACAGCGTGGCCAAACTGGTCCCGGACCCCTCACCGAGGGCCCTGGGCAACCTCAGGGCAAGGGTGAGGATGGCCACGCTGTACCTGGCCGCCAACCATATGGGAGGGGTGGTGCTCGGCACGGGGGACAAGTCCGAGTGGCTGCTCGGATACTTCACGAAGTACGGGGACGGGGCCGCCGATGCCTATCCCATCCTCGGCCTCTACAAGACGCAGGTCAGGGCCCTAGGCAGGCACCTGGGCGTGCCGGAGAGGATCACCGTAAAGCCGAGCGGCCCCAAGCTGTTTTCCAAGGAGCACTACGCGTATGTGGAGCTCGGGGCCGACTACGACGTCATCGACCCGATCCTCTACGCCCTCTTCGAGATGGGCATGAGGGAACCTGCAAAGGTGGCCGAGCTGACGGGCGCCGGCGAGGCGCTGGTGAGGAGGGTCATGGAGATGCACGAGTCCAGTAGGCACAAGAGGGCCACGCCGCCGGCGCTGATGGTGGACCAGAGGGAAATACTGCTATGACCACCTACATACTGTACATCCCTGCCGAGCACATAGCCATTTACCGGGTGGACGCCGATGGGGCCCAGCTGCTCGCGGGGTCCCCCTGCGCGGTGGTGGCCAGAAGGGGCGGCGAGGCGCTGGCGGTGGTGAACGTGGCGTGCGAGGACGCCCTAAGGAGGCTGTCCAGGACTGCCCATAGGCCCCTGGACGTGCCGCCGCCGCGGCCCGCCGTGAGGAAACTCCTCAGGAAGGCCCTAAGGAGGGTCCCAGGCGCCGACCCGTCCACGGGCGCCATCGACGTCGACGGCGACCTTACCCCGCTCCTGACGGCCCTAAGGCATGGGCTGGTCCCGCTCAGGGCCCAAGTCGCCGAGGATGCCCCGCCTATGGGCAAGGGAAGGGCTAGAGGAAGGCGTCCAGCGGGGTCCCCCCGTGCTCCCTGAGATGCCGCAACGCCACTTGCCCAAGCTCGTGGGACCGCGACGCCTCGTCAACGGACTGGTACCTCTTTAGGCCGCCCATCAGACGCCTAACCGTTTCCCTTACGTGCCAGTTCCCCACCCCGACGTAGTACTCGGGCCTTATGCGCCTGACTATTATCGCTGTGGCCTGGCGGCCCAGGCCGGCCAGCCCCTCCAGCACGGCCAGCCGAGCCGCCTCGTATCCCCCGTCCATGCTCCGGCGGCGTCCACGCACGTCCTCCCTGTTCACGATGGTTATGTAGTTGCCGGCGGCAGAGAACACGGCTGGGCTCCACAGCTCGACCCACAGCGCCCTCCATGGGCCGGGAACCAACATAACGAAGAACTCGTTGGCCAGGTACGTCAGGCTCCCGGCCATCACGTGGTCGAGCCAGGGCATGCGCCTTACCCTCCTCATGAGCATGTCGCCCACCATGACGTCCACGGCAGTTATGGCCCAGCGGGTGGGGACGAGCCTACGCCTCCTTGGAGCTCCCAGCAAGCCCATGGCGAGGGCCCTCTGGATGACGTAAACGTCGACGCCGCGGGCGTAAAGCTCGCCCACAGCCTCGCCGGCGGGCACGTCGTCCCATATCAACCTCTCCAGCGCCCGGGGCACCCGGGGGTTCCCCACTATCCTCACCCTCGAGGCAGGCGCTGTGGGTCCAATGGGCAGCTCGCGCATGTTGAAGGTGACGCGGGCGGTGGGCCGCCTGGCCACCGAGACCTCGGCCTCGGTGGGCCTCTGGGAAACTGCGGCTAGGGGGATCTCCCGAGAGTACAGGTCCGCAGGCCTCCTAGCGTCGACGCGCACAGTGCTGTACAACATGGTGGCCCTAAACCGGATTATGTCCTCCAGCCCCGCACGCCCCCACCAGGACGGAGGATCGTCGTGTATGCGGGCGGAGTCCCCAGTCTCGCCCGGAGGCACGTTGAACATGACGCGCACATGTGGGTAGCCGTGCTCGCCCACCAGGGTGCTCGGCGGCGTCGCGCCGTACACCTCGCCGCCCACGCGTAGCTCCACCTCGCGGACAAACCTGGCCCGTTCAAGTATTGGGCACCTGGGCAGCCCACAGAGCAGCTTGTACCCCTTACACGAGGCGCATACCTCGACCCTTATCACCGGCAACATGTACCGCCTCAAATTAATATGGGTATTGGTCCACACGTCGACGCGCCCCAGCCACAGGGTTGTGGGGTGGGCCGCCACAATCGGCTTGCAGGCCGATTCGACCAGTGAAGGCCCGCGTCCATGCGTGCCGGGGAATCCCCCGTTATGGTCCGCCTTGGGCCCAACACGATGCGCGTCGAGCGCTGGACCTCGGTGGGTCAAAATGGCCGGTCCCCACACTAGCAGGGCTGTCAGCGGGTTATGGTACGCTCATGGCTCGCCTACCCGAGCCTCATCACGGCCAGGTAAATATGGACCACTTAAAGTATTGGTCGACGCTTCCCAAGCAGCGCCTTGCCGCAGCTACTGTGGGAGCCTACCCTGGGGGCCTTGGCCGTGTGTCGGACGCCTAATGTGCTCCCCGCGCCGTGAGCGCGCGTATGGCGTCTTCGAGCCTAGCCAAGGCGTCCTGATCCCCGTGGACGACCTCATACCTACGCCTCTTCCTGCCCCTCCTGAACTCGAGCGTGAGCCGGCTCCCGCGCCTCCCAAGGGATAGCAGGTCCCCGTACCCGTACACCCAGCTGACCTCTACCCTCCTAACGCCGCTCTTCCTGAGCACCTCGCGCACGATCTCCGTGAACCGTCCCACGGTGGGGCGCGCCTGCAGCGACGAGCTGATCGCCTCGTACTCCCTGCTGAGTTCGTCCTCGGGACTGCCTAGCAGTCCCCTAACACCCCACTCAACGGCTCCCCAGAACACGAGGGAGGCCAGCCAGTCCAGTGGCCCGCCCGATGCGGTGGAGGCGGCCCACCTTGCCAGGCCGCCGTGCCAGGGAGGGGGCGTGTTCTCCACGTGGCTCGTCTCCAAGTCGACTATGTGCCGCTCGGCGAACGCAAGCACGTGGCGCACGTATCCCCCTCCCAGCGTCTTAAGCCCGAAATTGTAACGCCAGCAGTCCACCGCCAGCCTGACCTCCTCGTTTTCCACCTCGCGCATCCCGATGGGGCCGGAGGGCATCGGCTACATCCTGCGGATGGCAGCTATGGCCAGTAGGACGGCGAAGAGTATTGGGCCCACGACCAGCTGAGTCGAGGTGAGCGCGCTTGAAAGGACAAGGCCTAGGAATACCAGGTGGTACACGGAGGCCAATGCGAAGAGCGCGCCGATGGTCCGGGACCTCACGCCCCTACTTGCCAGGAACCCCCCTAGGAGCAGCACGACCCCTACCAGCCAGAAGATTAGGGCTATGCCGAAGTAAGCGACCCCGATCAGACCTGCTAGGCCGGCTGCAGGCTGCAGGAATATCGCCGCCAACAGCGAAAATATGAGTGCCACTATCAGAAAGACGTTCGCGGCGGCGGTGAGGCCCAGGGCGGCCTTGAACCCCATCGCTGAACATAGACGCCACGCTATTATATTTTTTCCGTGGCCTTCCCTATCCCCCGTTGGGACGCCATGCGTATCCTGCAGAACGCGCATATCTGGCCGGACGAGGGCTCGCCGCACACGGAGCATTGGGCTGGGGGACGGGAGCTTGGCGTGCCCATTCTGCGGGCCAGCTCGTGTATGCCCCTGACAAGCCTCCGCTTGATGCCGGGCGTCCCCTCCTCCATCTTGTCGAGGCCGCTCCTAATGGCCAGGTACGTCGATATGTGCCCCGTCCTAACGGACCCCGGCCTCACGGAAAGCGCCCTCGCCATTTCCAGCGTTTCCTTGGCATACGAGCAGGAGCCCATGGTGTAGGGGCATGGACACTTGGCCACGGGCAGCCCCATAGCCCTGACGTACCCGGATATCTCGTCGCTCGACGCCTCGTATAGGGGCCGTATCTTGGTGAGGAGTTTCCCCGTCCCCACAAGTTTAGGCCCCATTTTGGACGTCCAGTCGAGGTGGTTGCCCGCCAGGTTCTTGATGAAGTTGACCAGCACGTCGTCCATGTGGTGCCCGGTGGCCACCTTGGTCGCCCCGCGCTCCCGGGGCACCCTGTTCATGAGGTACCTCTTCACGGCTCCGCACACCGAGCAGACGGGCCTCCTAAGCGCCGCGGCCGCCCTCTCCACGTCAACGCCGAAGTCCCCCACGTGGACCACCTCCAGATCCACGTCCGCCCTGGACGCCAGAGCCTCCACGACGCTGAGCGTCTCGCCCGACGTGGAGAACCCGAGGTCTATGTGGAACGCCGTAATGCGGACGTCCATGGGGTAGACCTCTAGGAACCTCCTCAGCGTCCACAGCGCAGCTGCGCTGTCCTTGCCGCCGCTGACCGCCACGTACACCACGTCGCCGTCCTCCAAAAGCCTGTAACGCCTTATCGTGCCGAACACGAGCCTCTCCAGACCCGCCACACCACCCAACCCAATATCCGGTTAATATAGTTCAACGTGGGGCACCGCCACAAGCAGAATCCGGGGGTGGGCCCTACATGGCGGGGAAACGCATGGTAGCCGGGCCCGGATTCGAACCGGGGTCACGGGGTCACCCCCCATCTAGGTCCAGAGCCCCGCATCCTTGGCCGCTAGACGACCCGGCTCGTGTGATTGGGGATGTTAGGGTTAATATGTCTTTCCCGGCGAGCTATGGAACCTCGAGGATCCTCCCTCCCTGGAGCAGGAACCTCTTGGTGAAGCCCCTTATACCCAGTTCCAGGAAGTCGCCGTCGTCGATCTCCTCGCCGCATTTGAAGTACGCAGTGGGGTCCCCAGGGGCCACGAACACGGTGCCCGTGCACTTCCTGTCGCCTGCCCCACTGTAGATCGTCATGTTGAGCCGCACCACGTTTATTATCCTATTGTTGAGCCTAAGCGTCACGTTCCCCGTGGGGCCGTCCCACGCACTCCCCTCGATGTCCACGCCCAGGAGGACGTACTCGTAGCGCCCCAGGAGCCGGTCCTGCTCCTCCACCGTCCTAGAAAGGCCCGCCACCTCCTCCCTGAGGCCCTCAAGCTCCGTTGTGAGCGACGCGACGGACTTCATCAGCTCGGTATTGTTCCTCCTCAACTCGTCCACCAGCTCCTGGAGGCGCGACCTGTCCTTCTCCAGCTCGTCAACAAGCGTCTTGTACTTGCTGAGGCTCTCCACCTGCAATTCCAGCGAGTATATGCTGGTGCTGGTCACCACCCAGGTGACCGCCGTGCCCATCGCTATGCCCGCGATGAACAGCACCAGAGGCACTACGTAGTTCATGCGTCGGCGTGCCGCCGCGCTTTTAATTTTTTCCTTATGTGCTCGGCGACGTCGAGCGCCACCGCGCCGGGCTCCCGGCTGGCGTCCACAACCACGTAGCCCAGCTCCAGGGAGCGCCTGGCCAGTATTTCCCTGGCCCTTGCCAGCACGTGGAGCGCCTCGTACTTGTCCGGCCTGCCCCCCCTGGCTGCCACCCGGCGCAGCGCCTCCCCCGGATCCACATCAAGCACGATGGTCAGGTCGGGCCAGGGAACGTGCCGGTTTATTTCCAGTATCCACTCAGTGTCCACCCCCAACGCGCCCTGATAGGCAATGCTGCTCTCCAGGTACCTCTCGGTTATCACCACCTCGCCCCTCCTCAACGCAGGCGCTATCTCGGTAACATAGTGGTGCAGCCTGTCCGCCGCGAATAAAAGCGCATCCACGTGGGGATCGACCGAGCGCTGGAGCGCCCACCTCCTGACCAGCTGGCCTATCTCGCCGCTGCTCGGCTCCTGGGTCACATAGAGGCCTATCCCCTCCTTCCTAAGGGCATCCGCGACCATGCCTATGACTGTGGACTTCCCGCTCCCGTCTATCCCCTCTATGGCTACCAGCATTAGGCTACAGGCACGATGCTGCTCGTCACTGGCGATATGGGGCCCGCTGTCCTTCCCTTGACCACTACGCCGACCCTGGGAACTATGTCTATTTCGTACACGCCTGGCTGTACGGGCGACCACCTCATCTTCCTTATGAAGAGGACCCTCTTGAAGTCCCCATGGGGGTCCCTGCCTATGCCCAGCACCATTACCCCGGTGGCCAGGAACTCCTCGACGCCGTACCTGGAAAGCGTCGGTACGCCGCTGGGGATCTCCGTGGTTATCAGCGTTGTTACGCCGACCTCCCGCTCTATGCCCATTATGAGCGCCCTGATGTACTCCCTGAGCACCTGCACGTCCTTTTCCAAGGTGACGAGGGGGGCTATTGGGTCTATGGCCAGCCTCTGCGCCCCAAGGGCGTACGCGTAGTCCCTTATCGCAGTTATCAGGGACCTAGCTATGGCCGAGGGCTCCTTCTCGCGTATCTTCTCCACTATGTCCATCTCCGGGATGAGCACCTCCAGGAGGCCGTTGCCCCTGAGCTCCTCTATGGACCAGCCGAAGCGCGAGGCCCCACTCACGAACTGCTCATAGGTCTCGTCCACGGAAAGGTATATGCCCGGCTCGCCGTATTTAAGCGCGCCGTTGATTAGGAACGAGAGGGCGAAAAGCGTCTTGGCAGTCCCAGTTTCGCCGGAGACCAGGTA
The DNA here is from genome assembly GCA_027002815.1 of Thermoproteales archaeon. GTDB lineage: Archaea > Thermoproteota > Thermoprotei > Thermoproteales > Thermoproteaceae > WANN01. Next base: position 12,783 of record JALWZH010000070.1, read on the forward strand.
GGTCCTCCCCCTAATGAAGCCGCCGCCTATGAGCTGGTCCAGCCCCTCTATTCCGCTCGGCGCAACGTCGTAGTACAACGACATGCGTCTAGGGGCGGGGAAGTTTAAAAAGGAATCGGGGGCTTAGTCGGCGGTCCTGGCTATGCCGATCACGAGCCTCTTCCCCTCTATGTCCCACTCCATGACGAGGTCCCCCTGCCTGCCCCGTTCAAGGCGCCTCGCCCTCGTCTCGTTGAGGATGTACCCCTCGTGACGCCTCACGGCCTCCGCCAGCTCCGCGTCGTCCGTATCGATGTAGACCACTATCCTTTCCTCCACCCTTAGGCCAAGCCTATTACGCATGACCTGCACGCGCCTCACGATCTCCCTCGCGTAGGCCTCCATGAGGAGCCCCTCGTCGAGCCTACTCGGTATGCACACAGTTATCCCCATCTCGCTGTGCGTGAGGTGGCCCCCATCGTTACACGCCTCTGGCACCCCGTCGCCCACCTTGACCTCCCTCACGTTGCCAAGGTATGGGAGGAGCTCCACGACGAGCTGGCCGTGCCTGACGCCCGCCACGTAGGCCGCGGCAAGGGGCCACCTCAGCTTTATGCCTGCCCTATTACGTGCCTCCGCGAGAACCGAAAAGACTCGGAATAGCTCGTCGAACGCGGACTCCAGCTCCACGTCGATGTAGCCCTCCTGGGGGGCCGGAAACGAGGATAGGTGCACGGAGGGCTCTGCCCCCCCGTCGTACTTCCTCACAAACGCCTGCCAGAGGTACTCGGTTATGAATGGGACAAAGGCCGATGCAACCACCAGCGTGCCTTTGAGGACGTGGAAGAACACGGCGTACGCCGCGTACTTGTCCCTCCGCTCCTCCTCCATCCACACGCGCCTCCTGAGCAGCCTTATGTACCGGTGGCTGAGGTCCTCGACTATGAAGCCCACCAACGTGCGCGCTGCGTGGTGTATCTGGTACCCCTCCAAGTACTGCCTGACCTCCTTCACCACCGTGTAGAAACGGGAAAGTATCCACCTGTCCTCCTTCAGCGCCCACTGGTACAGCTCCTCCAGCCGGTGCTTGTCTGCCGAGAACCCGTCCAGGTCCATGTACGTGTCCGCGAACTTGACCATGTTCCAGAGTATGTTGAGCGTCCTATACGCCTCAACGACCTCGTCCGGGTTGAAGGGCAGCGCGTCCCAGGGCGCCGACTTGAGGGCTATGTACAGCCTCGTGGGGTCGGCCCCATGCCTCTTAAATATGTCCTCGGCCCATATGACGTTTCCCCTCGACTTAGACATCTTTTGGCCGTGCTTGTCCAGGATTAGGCCCTGTATGAGGACGTTGCGGTAGGGAGCCTTGCCAGTCCAGGGCACGGAGGTGGCCAGGAGACTGTAGAACCATCCCCTTGTTTGGTCCTGTCCCTCAGTCACGAAGTCGTATGGGAATAGCCGTTCCCACATGTCCTTGTTGCGGAGCCCGTCCACAGCCGCTATCCACGCCACGCCGCTGTCCATCCACACGTCTACAACGTACGGCTCCCTCGTCCACTCGCTACAGTTACCGTGATTTATCTTTACCCTGTCTATCCAGGGCCTGTGGACCAGCCAGAAGTCGTCCACCTCGGGCAGGTGGGCTGCATACCGTTTTAGCTCGTCCAACGATCCCACGACAAGTATCTCACCGTTGTCCCTGCACCTCCATATGGGGAGGGGAGTGCCCCATATGCGGCTCCTCGAAATGTTCCAGTCCCTTGCGTTCTCAACGAACACGTCGAAGCGGTCGCGCAGCTTTTCCGGCACCACGTTCACCCTTTTCAATTCTTCGACGAGCCTACCCCTCACGGCCGTGATCCTGACGAACCACTGTCGGTCGCTTCTCAGCAGGAGCTTCGTGCCGCACCTCCAGCAATGCGGGTATTCATGCTCTACCGTCTCGCTGTGGGCCAGCAGCCCCTTCCTCCTCAGGGCCTCTATGACCTCCCCGTCTATCTCCAGGGCAGACTTCCCCGCGAAGGGGCCAGCCAGATGGTTGAACGTTCCGTTTACCTCAACGCTGTTGGTTATGGGGAGCCCACGCGACTTGGCCAGCTCGAAGTCCTCGGGTCCGTGCCCCGGCGCTATGTGGACGAGCCCCGTGCCCTCCTCCGCCGACACGAAGGACGCCGCGTATACCCTGTGCCTACGCGAGGCGCGTTCCGGTATCTCCTCGGCGAACGGGTGGACGTACGCCAAGCCTTCCAGCTCGCTGCCGCGCCGCTCCTCCACTATTGTTGGGGCGCCCAGGCCCAGCTTGGACGACACGCGGCTCAGGGCGTCCGCCGCCACCCACCAGTACTCGCCGTCCACGCCTATCTTGACATACGCAAGCTCTGGGTTCACGGCGACCGCCTCGTTGTCTATCAGGGTCCACGGCGTCGTGGTCCATATGACTAGGTATTCGCCCGTCCTCCCCTCGACTGGGAACTTGACGTAGATGGAGGGGTCCCTCCTGGCCTCATAGCCCAGGGCGACCTCGGCGTCGCTGAGGGACGTCTCGCAGCGAGGGCAGAACCAGAGCACCCTGAAGTCCTCGAAGAGCAGGCCGAGCTCCCACATCCTCCTGATGAACGCCCACACGTGTTCCACGTATCTGGGGCTCCTCGTCTCATAGGCGTTCTCCAGGTCCAGCCACAGGCCCAGCCTAACGGTACCCCAGTAGGCCCAGTACTTCAAATAGTAGTTTACCAGCTCGTTGCACTCCCTCACGAACTCCTCAAGGCCGAACTTCTCCACGTCCTTCTTGGTCTTAAGGCCCAGCTTCTTCTCGACCTCCAGCTCCACGGGGAGCCCCTGCATGTCCCAGCCGCCCTGCACCCACACGTTCTTCCCGAGGAGCCTGTTGAACCGTATAATTATGTCCTTGTACGTCCTGCCGCGTATGTGGCCCATGTGCGGGTACCCGTTGGTCGTCGGGGGCCCCTCAAGGAACGCGAATACGTCGCGGCCCTCCCTCCACCTGGCCCACTCCCTAAACACCCCGCTTTCCCTCCAAAATGCCAGGACATCCTCCTCTATCTTGGCTGGGCTATACGTTGCGAGCCTGAACATTTACTGGTCAGGATGCGCAAGGTATAATTCCTTTGCGGCTCCTTCGAGGGGCAGGGACGGCGAAGCTTATAAAGGCGCCCAGCGCTTCCCCTATGGACCTGCGGAAAATAGCCCATTACTATAACTACGCATATATCGGCCTAGCCATGGGAATATCCGCGTACGTGGCATATGCGCTGCTCACGTTCAGCGTAATTGGGGGCGCGTTGCCCATCGTGGTGTCGGCGCTCGGCGTCGGCACCCTGGTGCTCGTGGTGCTCAACATGCTCGTGGAGGAGGACCTAGAGGAGAGGCCTAAGAGGGGTAGATGACATGAAGGCCTCCACATCGGCCAACGTGCCGTGTACGCCCCTCGTGATGTAGTACCCAGCGGCGGCGTTGGCGAAGGCGAGCCTCCTCTCGGGGGGAAGGCCAGCCATATGGCCGTACAGATTGCCCGCGTTCCAGCTGTCCCCCGCCCCTGTCAGGAACCTCGGCTCTATGGCGTGTGTCGGCGCATAGACGCCGCTGGGCATGCTGAAGGAGAAGGAGGACGTGTGCAGGTCGACCGTCTTTACGCTTACCCTGTTATAGATGTGCTCCGCGGCCTTGTCGGGCCTCCCCCCACTAAACCCCAGGTATTCGGCTATACGGAGCGCCTCGTTCTCATTTATGGATAGGACGTCGACCAGGCCGCTTTCCAGGAGACCCACCAATGCGCCCAGCCTGTCCATGGCCACGGTGGGGTCGCTTGGGTCAAGGTACCTTATGGCCCCGCCGGCCCTCGAGAACACGTGGGCCGCGAGTTCCGTGCCGCACCTGTTCTGGGCCCAGTTCAGGACAACGACAGCGTCGTATCCTTCCGCGAGGGCATGCTCTACGTCCCGCGGACCGACGCAGGACAGCCGTCCGGGATTGGAGAGCATTACGTTGGCGTTGGGAAGCTCCAACGCCACGGTTATTGGCTGCTCGCCCCATATGGGCACCACCTCCACGCCTCCCAGGGACCTGGACAGGACCGCGTGGCCAAGCTCGTCCACTGTGGCGACCAGCCTGACGTGCATCCCAAGCGCCGCGAGTCCAGAGGCCATGTTGGCGGCGTTGCCGCCCCTGGCAAGCCTACTCGTGACAATGATGTTGCCGCCGCCCCTAGCCGCGACTCCTTCCACCTCCGAACAGAATCCCTCGACGGTCCTCGGAGCGAGGCTCACCAGCACGTCCAGGAAGAAGTCCGGCATTACCAGGACGCGCGGCACCACGGACAGTGAAGGCCCATTTAAATCCTTTGGGAAGCGCGTCCCCTACGTTGCGTATGTCGCTTATGGGCCTGCTGGCAATTATCCGCGCGACCGTGCTCGGCCCGATTCCCGGCACCGCGCTCAGCGCCCTTTTGGGGACCGCGTTCAGGTCTATGGGTAGGGGCAGCGCGACCACGCTCCTCATGCCGTGGTCCACCACGACCACGTCAAGCCACCTCCTGAGCGGGACGCGCATGGGAATGTACGCCAGTATTGGGTAGGAGCCCGGCTGGCGCGCGTATGTCCCCTCCCCGTAGTGTTGCTCCGCGTAGAGCGAGCGGAGCACGGTGCCGCGGGGCAGCACCCTCGCCAACATGGCCCTGTCGAACCTCTCCCTGACGTACCTCTTGAAGGCGTGGAAGTACCGTTTGTGCCTCTTGACGTTCTTCGTACCGAACCTCCACAACGGCGTGTTGGGGAACACCAGCACCTGCCTTATGTTGACCCGGCGCACCCAGACGTCGTCCCTCAAAAGGCGGTCGAGGAACTCCATGTTCAGCCTGAACGTTTCCTTGGTCTCCCCCGGGAGGCCAGCCACGAAGTTTATTCCGGGCAACAGGTAGGGCATGCCGTTCCACCCGCGTACCCTCCCAATATCGCTTATGAGCTTGACTGCGACGTATGCCTCCTCCGGCATCACCTTGAGGTTGTTGAGCTTGACTACCCGGGGATCGGCGGCCTCTATGCCCATGGCCGCCACGTTGCCAGGAGTGCCGTACTCGACCAGCAACTTCGTGATCTCAGCGCTTTCGGCCTGCCAAAGGTAAACGGTTGCCGGGTTCACGTTGTCTATGTGCAGCGTTTCAAGGCCGGGCGCGACGCGCCTAATGCCGTGGAGGAGCCTACTGATGGAGTCTACGTTGGGCCTCGGGTGGTCCGCCTTTCCAGTGTCCCTGGCCATATACGCGTAGAAGTCGGCCTGGCGGCCGAGCCTGAAGTGTCTGACGCCCGCCGCGTACAGCGCCTCCACCTCCCTGACGATCGCGTCCTCGCTGCGGAACACCACCGGCCCGTACCTCACTGTGGTGCAGAAGGAGCATCCCCCGCTTATCCAGCGGGTGCACGACCTATACGTCTCAACCTCAGCGATCAGGTTCCCCCCATGGTTGGGGTGCTGCTCGACTATCTCGGCGCCCCTTACCGCGAACATGTCCAGAAGGCGGTAATCGCCATGCGTCATGTAGGGAGGGGCCCTGCTGATAGAGAGGCCGCCCTTCAACAGCTCGTAGACCACCAGGTCGACGTCGCCGCTCACCACCAGGTCGAACAAGGCCCTGAAACGGGAGGGCGGGATGGCCTTGGTCCCGCCTTCACCTCCATACCCGAACTTGGCCACGGGGCCGCCGAGCACCTTCACAGGCCCCTCTATTCGCCCGAGCTCCTCCAGCTCGCCTACACTTATCGGCGTGCCGCCAAGGTACTTGCCGGGCGTCGTTATCCCTGCGTATACCACCAGCAGGCGGGCGCCCCTCAACTTGTCGATCAAGGGGCCCCAGCTCGACCTCAGGACGTCTATGGTGAAGTACGCCACGCCCATACTCCGGTCATGCGACTTGACGGCGCCCGCAATATATCTTATGGGGGCGTCCACGTAAGGCGGCACGCCGAAGCCGCTGGGCTCGTCAACATAGCCGTCCACGATCGCTACATCCATGTGGACGGCCCAACGCCAAAAAATAAATTTTCATGAGGACCTTGGGTTCAATGCGTATACCCTTCTGCGAGGGGTGTCGGGACGTAGACGGATGCGAGAAGTGCCGCGAGGCCCTGAGGGCGGGGATATACAATGAGGACGACTTGAGGGTCCTCGCTGCCATGCTGGAGCTGGAGAGGAGGCTGCCGCACCTAGAGGCCCTCGAGTACGTCAAGTCCCACATGGTCGAGGGCCTAGTCGTCGTGGTGATGCTCCGCGGGCTCAAGTCCCTGGACAGGAAGACCGCGTCTGAACTGGAGAGGGAGCTCTCGTCGGCTCTTGGCAAGACCGTGAGGCTCGTCGACGCGTCCTCGCAGAGGGACATCGTGCTGCAGCTCCTGGCGCCGGCGAGACGCGTGTTTATTACCACGTCGTGGCTGCCGGACGGCACAAGCGAGATCGTCGTGAAGATATCCGCAAGGGAAGCCAACCGGCTGCCCTTTAGGCCGCGCCTCCTGGAGAACATCCTAAGGAGCGTCATCGGAGGCCAAGTAAGGCTTGAAGTGGTGTCGGAAAGGTTTTAACCTAAACCAACCGCATATCAGCGTGCGGTGGTACCCCCTCAAGACACATTGGACTGCGCAGCTCACGCCCGAAATGGACGGGGAGGAGGTTGTCCTGGCGGGGTGGGTCTGGGAG